>NZ_NEIP01000003.1:374542-603232 GCF_002112745.1 Pseudomonas sp. B7(2017)
TGGCGCTGGAGCCGGCGGCGAGGCCGGTGATGCGGCGGCCGTCGGCGCCATTGGCGATGTTCACTTCGCCGCCCGCCGTTGCCGTCCCGCCGACGCCATAAGCGGCGTTGCCCAATGTCGCGCCCGTGGCGGACGAGTTGGAGCCCAGTGCCACACCGTTGGCAAGGGTCGCACTCGCCAGCGGCCCGATAGCCACGCTGTCCTGGCCGGTCGCGCTGCTGTCAGCGAGGGTCGAGTTGCTGTGGAAGTATTTGATGCCCGCGCCGTTGTTGACGAGGCTGTCGACGGTTTGGTTGGTCGCGAACAGTTGCGAGCCGTTCACGGCGTCGGTGCTGGTGGCGTTCAGGGCGCCAGCTGCGACGTTGGTCAGCTTCACCGCTGTGCCGGCCGGGTTGAAGGTCACTTGGGTCTTGGTTGCGGCATCGTCGTATTTCACCGCCACGGCGGCGGTGTTGGTCACGCTGGTGTTGAGGTTGCTCAGCGCGGCGCCCACGTCACTGCTGGTCAGCGGGCCGGTATTGGCGCCCGTCACGCTGATGCTGTTGGTGGAATAGCTCGGCGCTGTCCACGCACCGGTAGTCGCGTTGACCGCCGCGCCACCGCCCAAGGCCGACGCCGTGTTCTGGCTGTCGGCGAACAACTGCGAACCGTTCACCGCATCGGTGCTGGTGGCGTTCAGGGCGCCGGCTGCGACGTTGGTCAGCTTCACCGCCGTGCCGGCCGGGTTGAAGGTCACCTGGGTTTTGGTCGCGGCATCGTCGTACTTCACGGCCACGGCAGCGGTGTTGGTTACGCTGGTGTTGAGGTTGGTCAGGGCCGCACCGACGTTGGTGCTGACCAGCGGGCCGGTGTTGGTGCCTGTGGCGCTGATGCTGTTGGTGGAGTAGCTCGGTGCCGTCCATGCACCGGTGTTCGCATCCAACGCTGCGCCGCCGCCCAGTGCGGTCGCGGTGTCCTGCCCGGCCTTGTTCAGTTGGCTGACGTTGACGGCATCGGTGGCGCTGGAGCCGGCGGCGAGGCCGGTGATGCGGCGGTCGTCGGCGCCATTGGCGATGTTCACTTCGCCGCCCGCCGTCGCCGTCCCACCGACGCCATAAGCCGCGTTGCCCAACGTCGCGCCCGTGGCGGACGAGTTGGCGCCCAGCGCCACACTATTGGCGAGGGTCGCGCTCGCGAGCGGGCCGATGGCGACGCTGTCCTGGCCGGTCGCGCTGCTGTCAGCCAGAGTCGAGTTGCTGTGGAAGTACTTGATGCCCGCGCCGTTGTTGACGAGGCTGTCGACGGTCTGGTTGGTCGCGAACAACTGCGAGCCGTTGACCGCATCGGTGCTGGTGGCGTTCAACACACCGGCCGCGACGTTGGTCAGCTTCACCGCTGTGCCGGCCGGGTTGAACGTCACTTGGGTCTTGGTCGCAGCATCGTCGTACTTCACCGCCACGGCGGCGGTGTTGGTCACGCTGGTGTTGAGGTTGCTCAGCGCGGCGCCAACATCACTGCTGACCAGCGGCCCGGTGTTGGCCCCCGTCACGCTGATGCTGTTGGTGGAATAGCTAGGCGCCGTCCACGCGCCGGTGGTCGCGTTGACCGCCGCCCCGCCGCCCAAGGCAGACGCCGTGTTCTGGCTGTTGGCGAACAACTGCGAGCCGTTCACGGCGTCGGTGCTGGTGCCGTTCAAGGCGCCGGCCGCGACGTTGGTCAACTTCACAGAGGTGCCCGCCGGGTTGAAGGTCACCTGAGTCTTGGTCACGGGATCGTCGTACTTCACGGCCACGGCGGCGGTGTTGGTCACGCTGGTGTTGAGGTTGGTCAGCGCTGCGCCGACGTTGGTGCTGACCAGCGGGCCGGTGTTGGCCCCTGTGGTGCTGATGCTGTTGGTGGAATAGCTCGGCGCCGTCCACGCACCGGTTGCCGCATTGACCGCCGCGCCGCCGCCCAAGGCAGACGCCGTGTTCTGGCTGTTGGCGAACAACTGCGAGCCGTTCACGGCGTCGGTGCTGGTGCCGTTCAAGGCGCCGGCCGCGACGTTGGTCAACCTCACAGAGGTGCCCGCCGGGTTGAAGGTCACCTGAGTCTTGGTCACGGGATCGTCGTACTTCACGGCCACGGCGGCGGTGTTGGTCACGCTGGTGTTGAGGTTGGTCAGGGCTGCGCCGACGTTGGTGCTGACCAATGGGCCGGTGTTGGCACCCGTGGCACTGATGCTGTTGGTGGAATAGCTTGGCGCCGTCCAGGCACCAGTTGCCGCGTTGACCGCCGCACCACCGCCCAGGGCCGACGCTGTGTTCTGGCTGTTGGCAAACAACTGCGAACCGTTCACCGCATCGGTGCTGGTGGCGTTCAGTGCACCGATAGCGATGTTGGTCAACTTGACCGCCGCACCCGCCGGGTTGAAGGTCACCTGGGTCTTGGTCGCGACATCGTCGTACTTCACCGCCACGGCGGCGGTGTTGGTCACGCTGGTGTTGAGGTTGGTCAACGCTGCGCCGACGTTGGTGCTGACCAATGGGCCGGTATTGGCGCCCGTGGCGCTGATGCTGTTGGTCGAGTAGCTCGGCGCCGTCCATACACCGGTGGTCGCGTTGAGTGCGGCGCCGCCGCCCAGGGCCGTCGCCGTATCCTGGCCGACCTTGTTCAGTTGGTTGACGTTGACGGCATCCGTTCCGCTGGAGCCGGCGGCCAGGCCGGTGATGCGGCGGCCGTTGGATCCGTTGTTGATGTTCACCTCACCGCCCGTCGCCGTGCCGCCGACACCGTAAGCCGCATTCGTCAGTGTCGAGCCCGTGGCGGACGAGTTGGAGCCCAACGCCACGCCGTTGGCGGAAGTCACCGAGGCAGCGGAACCCAGCGCCAGGCCGGCTGTGCCCGCCGATGTTATCGATGCATTCACACCCAAGGCCGTCGCGTCCGTGGCAGACACGCCAACGCCCCAACCGATACCGGTGGCGTTGTTGCCCGTGACGTTGATTTGTCGTCCAAGCGCGATGGAGTTGCTTCCCGTTGCCTTGGCGGCATCGCCTATCGCGATACTGATGTTACTGGCGGTGGTGATCGATCCCCCGCTGATCGCAATGGAGTTGTCGGCTGCGCTGGAACCGCCACCCAGGTTGGCGGCGGCCATTACGCCAGGGCTGAGGGTGCCCGACGACAATGCGACCACCACAGCGGCCATTGTCGCTCGCTGAGGTGCCGGACCGCTTCGTGTCTTCTTGTCAGCCAGTTCCGACGCCACTACCCAGCAGCGCAACGAGGTATTCCAGACCACCGAAAATATTCTGTTCATCACTGAACTGGCCTCAAGCCAGCCTCCGAAACCCGCGTCATCCATGGCGTGATGACTTCCGCCTTCAACTCGATTGCGGATACGGAGCTTTGCCGACAAACATCGAATCTCGTCATTGGCCGACGGGAATTCAAACTTCGTTTGACATAGCGAACAGGCATCACAATGGAATCAAGTGAATGTATTGTCTCGACTCGCCCCGCGGATTCAGTTAGGAAATTTCCTGCTGTTTGTAGGAAATTTCCCAAGTAACAAACATCAACAAACTCATTTAAACGCCCATAAAAAAACGCCAAAGAACATGAATAAATGTCTTTGGCGTTATGCACTTGCGAATGAACTTACGCATACAGTTCAACCACTGGCTTCAATGCCCCGCTGAAGATCCAGCCAGTTCAACAGACTGGCGGCCGACATCGGCCGCGCACATAAATAACCCTGCCCTTGGGTACACCCCAATTCCAGCAGCACGCTGCGCTGTTCTTCGGTTTCGATCCCTTCGACCACCACTGACATGCCCAACGCCTCTCCCAGGGCCAGGGTGCTGCTGATCACGGCCCGGCGCCGCGGTTCATGCCTGAGCCCGCGCACGAATTCGCCGTCCAGTTTGATTTCGTTGAACGGCAACTGACACAGCCGCTGCAGCGAAGAGAACCCCGCGCCGAAGTCGTCGATGGACAGACTGCAGCCCATCATCCGCAGGCGCACCAGGCTTTCCAGGCTGATCGCCGGGGCTTCGAGCAGGCCTGTTTCGGTCAGTTCGAAAGTCAGCCCGGAACCGGGCAAACCGTGCGCCGCCAACATCGCCTGAATCCGGCCGGTCAGCACCGGATTGACCAGTTGCCCGGCGTGCAGGTTGAACGCGACATTCAGGGCGACGCCCTGATCGAGGGCCTGGCGCTGCAGCCTCAGCCCCTGTTCCAGTTGCAGGAACAGCAATTCGTCCAGCAGCCCGCAACGCTCGATGACCGGCATGAACACCGAGGGCGGCAAGACGCCTTTGAAAGGATGGTGCCAGCGGGCCAGCGCTTCGATGCTGCACACGTCACCGGTCTGCAAATTGAACTTGGGCTGAAAGTAGGTGTGCAACTGATGGTCGGCGAGCGCCTGGCGAACCTCTTCCTCGGAGGCCGGCACGACAGGCAGCGCATCCGCTTCGTTGTCGAGGTCGCTCAGGTGCCTGGCCAGCAGCAGCTGCAACGCCTGCGGTTGCGACAGCTTGCCGGCATCCTCCTGCAGCGCCATGCCCAGCAGCGAAATCAGTTGCCCCGCCACACTGCCCGCCTCGGCCGCCAGGCCATCGCTGATGATGATCGCCCCTCCCTGCCCGGAACGTCCCAGGGTCTGCAACAGGCCCGGAACATCCGGCCGCCCCTGGCTCAGCACGCACAGCGTCACGTCCACCGGGCCGAACTGTTCGAGGTCGGCGAACGCCTGACGGTCATCCGCGACCACCAGAACCTCCCGGCATCCGCCCTGGCGCAGCCTGTTGGCCACCCTCAACGTGCGGGAAGCGTTGTCGCCGATAACCAAGACGCGAAGTGGGAGCATGGGCATGGAAGCAGGCTCACTCTGGAAGGAATGAGCCCATTGTCCGGCGTTGATCCACCGGTATCTCTAGGAAACGTCCTTTTGAATGTAGGAAATTTCCGAAAACTAATAGGCCACCCAGACTGCTCAGATCCGGGACGACAGAAGACTCAAGACTCCACCGTGCCCGGATCACCGATCCGGTGCTCCAGCGTATGCGCCAGGCGCTCCATCGCCTGCTGCAACGCATCCACCGCCTCGGTCAGGGCGGCCGCGTCGGCGCCCATGCAGATGGCCTCCAGTTGCTCGCAGCACTGAATCAGGCCGCCCGCCTTGATGATCCGCGCCCCGCCCTTGACCCGGTGGGCTAGGTCGGAAAGCCCCGACAGGTCGTGTTCGCCGAACAGCTTGATGAGCCGCAACATGTCCTCTTCGTTGCTGCTGGCCAGATCCCCCAACAGTTTCCTGACGGCGCCCTGATCGCCCCGGGTCAACTGCTGCAGGCTGTTCAGGTTGATGTCGCCTTCCGCCGCAGGGCTCACGGCACCCTGCGCGGGTGACTGCGCCGCGGACTGCACTGACGCCAGCCGGGTGCTCAGGTCACCCAGGCTGATCGGTTTGAAGAGGCAGTCGTCCATCCCCTCCGCCAGGCAGCGGTCTTTTTCCTCCGGCTGGGCATTGGCGGTCAGTCCGAGGATCAAGCAGGGCCCGGCCCCCGTGGATCGCTCTTCGTCGCGGATGGCCCGCGTCAATTCATAGCCGTTCATCACCGGCATGTTGCAGTCGGTGATCACCACATCGAAACGGCCGTTGCGCCAGGCGCGCAGGCCATGGGCGCCGTCCTCGGCGTCGCTGACGCTGTGGCCCAGGTAGGACAGCTGCTGGGAAAGCAGCAAGCGGTTGGCCGGGTAGTCGTCGATCACCAGGATGTTCAGCACGCTTGCCTGGTCCGTGAGCTCGGCCGCCGGCAGCTCGGTGGCCGGCACCGGTTGCAGGATCAAAAGATCGAGGCAGATGTCGATCTGCGTGCCCTTGCCGGGAGCACTGGTCAGGTGCAGCTCCCCGTCCATCATTTCGCACAGGGTGCGGCTGATGACCAGGCCCAAGCCCGAACCGCCCCGCGCCGACTGATGATTGTTGCGGGCCTGGCCGAACGGGTTGAAAAGCAGCGCCTGGTCTTCGGGCGAAATGCCGATGCCGGAGTCCTTCACCTGAACGTGGATCCTCAGGCGTTCGCCGCACGCGCCCAGCACCGCCTGAACGCTCAGGCGCACTTCGCCTTCGTCGGTGAACTTGATGGCGTTGCTCAGCAGGTTGGACAGGATCTGCTTGAAGCGCAGGGGGTCGATCAGCACGTCGCGACTGGCCTTGAGGTCGAAGTCCAGCAGCAGCCTCAAGCCCTTCTGCCGGGCCACGCCTTCGAACATGCGCACCACCGACTCGACCAGCTCGCGCAGGCTGGCCCGTTGCGGGGTCAGGGACAGCCGGCCGGACTCGATCCGCGCGATGTCGAGGATATCGCCGATCAGGTCCAGCAAGCCCCTCGCCGCCCCCGAGGCGACCTCGATGGCGAAGCGGTCCATGACGCCTTGGTCGGCCTTCTTCATCGCCAGTTCGAGCATGCCGATCACGGCATTCATCGGCGTGCGGATCTCGTGGCTCATGGTCGCCAGGAAGGTGGTTTTCGCCCGGTTGGCGTCATCCGCGCTTTTCTTGGCGCTCTGCAGCTGGTCCATCAGGCGCTGACGGTCGCTGATGTCGATCCAGCCGGCGATGATGCCCATCACCACGCCTTCGCTGGTGTGGTACGGCAGCATCCAGTGATACACCGTGTGCACCACGCCGTCGCTGTGGATGTAGGTGCGGTCCTGGATCCAACGCGTGCCGCTCTCCATGACCTTGATGTATTCGGCCTGGAAGGTCTGGGCGTCGGAATGCCCGACCACCGAGCTGTCGGTCAGCCGCTTGCCCATCACGGCTTCGCGCGGCAAGCCCAAGGCGTCGAGGTAGGCCGAGTTGCAGCTGATCAGCCGGCCCTCGCGGTCGCGCACGTAGATCGCGTGGGGCGTGCCGTCGATCAAGGCGCGCATGAATTCCATCTGGTCGTTGAGCGCCCGCTCGGCCTTTTCCCGGGTGGACACCAGTTTGCGCAGATGAATGATCCAGACCGCCGCCAGCATCAGCAACAGCGCAAAGATGACAAACCCCTGAATGACCGCCGAACGGTGGTGCAGCCAGCTGTCGTTATCGATCACCACGTCGTGGCGCCAGCGGCTCATCAGTTCGTCCAGCTCTTCCGGGGGAATGCTTTGCAGGGCCTTGTCCAGGATCGAGTACAGCTCCAAAGCCCCGCGGTCGGTGGCGAACCCGGTCGGCGCCGACAGCGGGCCGACGACTGCGGCCACCCGCAGGCGGTCGCGGTACTGGCGCAGGATCATGTAGCGTCCGTTGATCAGCGAATTGAGCGCACCGTCCGCGTCGCCCTTGTCCACCAGCGCCAAGGCCTCGGCCGACGTCGTGGTCTCGATGAGCTGGATGCCCGGAAAGGACTCGCGGAGGTAGTCTTGCAGCGCATTGCCGCGGCGCATCGCCAGCCGTTTGCCGACCATGCCTTGCAGCGATTGCGCCCTGTCCGGCAGGTCCCGAGTGATCAGCACGAACGGGCTGGTCAGGTACGGCCGGGTGAAGCGCAGCTCGCCTTCTCGGGCCGTGCTGGGGGTGAAGGCCGCGATCAGATCCGCCTTGCCGGCCCGAATCTGCTCGATCAGTTTTTCCATCGAACTGCTGCGCACCACATCGAACTTCAGCCCTGTGCGCTGGCTGACCTTGGCCAGCACCTCGGCGCCGATGCCCCGGAACTCGCCCTGCCCGTCAAAGAAGGAGACCGGCGGAAGGCCGTCGTTGACGGCCACGGTCAGGCGCGGATGGTTTTGCATCCAGCGCTGTTCGGCGGCGGTGAACGGGAGCGGATCCAGGCCCGCGACATTGAGGTCCCCCGCCCCCCACCGACGCAGGATCGCCATCCGGTCGCTGATCGGGATCACCTCCAGCGCGGCGTTGAGAATGTGCAGCAACTGACTGTTGCGCTGGTTCAGGGCGAAGGAGAAATGCGTGCTGAGCACACCCGACAACGTCGTCAGGTAGACATCGTTGAGGAAGTACTTGCCCACCAGATAATGGGTGCTGACGGCATCGCCCAGGTAAGCGTCCGCCTGATTGAACGCCACGGCGCCGATGGCGTTCTGGGCCGACGTATGGAACTGAAGCACCGATTTGGGGTAGTTCGCGACGACCGCATCCGTCGGCTGGAGGTGATCGACGATGGCGAGCCGTTCGCCGGCCAGGTCCGGCGCCAGCGCCTTGCTGGCGCCGCTGCGCGTCACCAGCACCGACGGGGCCTGCACGTAGGCCGTGGTGAGCGCAAGCTCAGGGTCGGTGCCGTCGAAACTGTTGACGGCGCCCACCAGGTCCACCTCGCCGTCCCTGAGCGCCTGCATCGCTTCGTTCCGGGAATCGTAACGAAACACATCGATCCTGATGTGCAGCATGCCGGCCAGCAGCGCGGCATAGTCGGCCGTGATGCCCTCGTAGTCTTGGCCCCCGGTGATCATGCCGAAGGGCGCATTGTCCGGCAGCGCAGCCCCCAGGCGCAGCGAGCCCTTGTTGCGCAGCCAGCGCCAGTCCGCCTCCTCCAGCACGACCGCCGGCAGTTCGCCGGTCGAGCGGCCGAACAGGTTCAGGGCCTGCACCGCCGCCTGCGCCGGCGAAACGCTCCCCCACTGGCCGAGCAGACAGACAGCCAGTGCGCAGCAACGCAGAAGAGTCTTCATCTAGATGAGGTTGTTGCGCTTGGCGAAGTCGGCCAGGTACACCACCGACTTCACATTGAGCTTTTCGATGAGGCGGGTCTTGTAGGTGCTGACCGTCTTGTTGCTCAACAGCATGGCGTCACCGATCTCCTTGTTGCTCAGGCCCCGGGCGAGCTGCTGCAGAATGACCAGCTCCCGGTCCGACAGGCCGCGGATCATCTCAAGCTCAGTGGAGTCGATGTCGCTGCGGCGTACGGAGTTTCCGGCAAGGTTGGGAAAAAAGGTATAGCCGGCCATCAATGCCTTGATGGCCTTGCTCAGTTCGCTCAGTTCATCGGTTTTCGAGATGTAGCCCGCCGCGCCCGCCTTCATGCAGCGCATGGCGTAGAACGCCGCCGACTGAGAGGTCAGCACCAGGATCTTGCTCGACAGTTTCAGCGCACTGATCCGGTTGATGACTTCCAGGCCGTCGAGGCTGGGCATGGCGATGTCCAGCAGGATCAGCTCCGGCTGGTGCCTGCGCGCCATCTGCACGGCATCGGCGCCGTTGTCGGCCTCGGCGACGACTTCGAACTGCTCGCGTTCAAGCAGCACCTTCACTGTCGCCCGGATGAACGGATGATCGTCTACAACCAACGCTTTATGCATTTGAACCTCACTGCGGTACGCACAGGAAATACCAGTGACGAATGGGCCATGCATCACAAAAGTATGGAACAAATCACTGGCTAATGCTGCCTGCTTGATTCAGTCATCAGGCAGTTGAATCGGACAATTCATGAAGCGGGGCTGCCACGCTCAGGCGGGTGACTCCGGCGCTTGCAGCCACCGCAGCAGCCGCCCGGCCTCCATAGGGCGCGCCAGGTGGAAACCCTGGCCGAACGAACACCCCATCGCCACCAGGCCGTCGCGGATGGCGCGGCTGCCGACGCCTTCGATCACCAGGCTCATGTTCAGCGCACGCGCCAAGGCCACGGTGCTGCTGACCATCGCATGGGTGCGCGGATCGTCGATGGAGCGCACAAGCTGGCCGTCGAGCTTGAGCTGGTTGAACGGCAGTTGGCAGAGCAGCGTCAACGACGAAAAGCCCATGCCGAAATCATCGATCGACAGGCCGCAGCCCATCATGCGCAGGCGGATCAGGTTTTCCCGGGTGGTCCGCGGAACATCCAGCAAGCCGTTTTCGGCCACTTCGAACAACAACGTCGCCCCCGGGAAACCATGGACGCCCAGCAGCCGATCGATGTGATCGATCAGGTCGTTGCGCGCCAATTGCGAGGCATGGAGATTGAACGCCAGTTCCAGGCGCAGGCCGGCGTCGTGCAAGGCATGCAACAGCGCCATGCCTTGCTCCAGCAGTTGGCGGAGCATTTCATCGATCAGGTCGTAGGCCAGCACGGCGGCCAGGAAGTCCTTGGGCAACAGCAGCCCCTTGTCGGGATGCTGCCAGCGCACCAGGGCCTCCGCCCCGGCCAGCTCGGCGGTCTTCAGATCGAACTTGGGCTGGAACCAGGCCTTGAACTCACCCTGGGCCAGACCCCGGCGCACGTCCTCTTCGCTCGGCAGCCTGGCGGGCGGCACCGGCTCGGCTTCGGCGGCCAGCCACCGACGGGTGTAGCGATTGAGGATTTCCTGCAACGCGTACAGTTGCGTGGGCTTGCTCAGGACGCCCAGCATCTGCATCCCCGACAGGCAGGTCATCTGCTCGACCGCACGGCGCAGCTCCGGCCGCAGGTCGCTGCACAGCGCCACCGCCCGCGCCAATCCGCCTTCGCCGACCCGGGTCAAGAACTCCAGACCGTTGATGGCCGAATGGCTCAGGTCGCACAGCACGATGTCGACGCCCCCCACCCGGCTGATCTGCACCATCGCCTGTTCGCTGTCGCTCGCCTGCAGAATGTCGTTGACGCCCAGATACTGGAGAGCCTTCACCAACGTGCCACGCTGAAACGATTGACCCTCCAAAACCAAAACGCTGGGTACACACATCTCGTCAACTACTCGCAATGACTTGAGGTGAAAATTCTCGCAAGTGCGTTTAACCGGCAGCGAAGGATTTATCTCGGCGATTTGTAGGAAATTTCCTAAAGCCGATCCGCAAGCCGTGCCTGTCATGGGCGAGGCGACAGGTCGGCGCGTTCTCACTGTTTCTGTGCCTTTGCCTTGATCCTTCCCGCCCCTGACCTACACTCCCCCACACTGACCGTAGGGTCATATCCGTGTTTTCCCGGATGCCCCGTTCCACCACATGCAGGGGCGCACGGAAAACCTTCAGGACATGGATGCCGGAAACCATTGAATAGACGGGGCGAACTCCGAAAAGCCAGACGAGTAGGAACTTAAATATGGAGATTTAATTCATGACAGCTCAAGCACATCTCGTTGGTGGATGGACTCCGTACCACAAACTGACGCCGAAGGATCAGGAAGTGTTCAAGGAAGCCCTGGCCGGATTCGTCGGCGTGAACTACGCGCCCGAAGAGGTTTCGACCCAGGTCGTCAACGGCACCAACTACCGTTATCTGTCGAAAGCCACGCTGCCTGGCTCGCCAGGCAGCTGGCAAGCGATCGTGGAGATCTACGCGCCGATCAACGGCAAGCCGCACATCACCCAGATCCACCGGATCTAGTCTGAACCCTCGCATCCGGAGGCTGTAGGGGGCCGGCCGCGTCTGCTGTGGCCGGCCGCCCTCACGCGATCTACACAACGATACACAACCCCCCCCTGCGCGACACATCCCCAATACATGCCGCTGCCAGAGTGTGCCCCATCGAAGCCGACCGGCTTCGACTCACACAGAGGCGAACATCCCATGACCCATTCCAACGACACCGTGCTGTACACCGGCAAGACCCGCACCACCGGCGGCCGTGACGGCGCCGCGCGCAGCAGCGACGGCAACCTCGACATCAAGCTCTCGCCTCCGGGTTCCGGCGGCGCCGGCACCAACCCCGAGCAGTTGCTGGCGGCCGGCTGGTCGGCCTGCTTCATCGGGGCAATGGGCAAGGCTGCGGCAGCGCTGAAGGTTCGTCTGCCGGCCGATGTGGCGGTCGACACCGAAATCGACCTTTGCAAGGAGGAAAACGCCTTCTTCCTGCAGGCCCGCCTGAACGTGAGCCTGCCGGGGCTGGATCCGGCGGTGGCCCGCGCCGTGGTGGACACCGCCCACCAGACCTGCCCGTACTCCAAGGCGACCCGGGGCAACATCGCGGTCACGATCAATCTGGTCTGACCCGAGCGACCATGAAAAGGCCTGCCGCCATGGCAGGCCTTTTCGTGTTTCAGGCGCCGGGGCTCACTCTTTGAGGATCAGCAGCGGCTCGCCCTTCTTGACGATATAGGTCGCCAGTTCCGAGCCCTTGTCGGTGCCGATGTTCTTGGCGATGTGCGCCACCCCGGCAGGGATGAACAGCGAATCGCCGGCCTTGAGCGTGACCGGATCCCGGCCTTCGAGTCGGTACTCGAACGTGCCGCTGATCACGTAGGCCACTTCGACGCCGGGGTGCGCGTGCCGGGGCGAGGTGATGCCCGGCGCAAAATCCACCCGGGCCTGGATGACTTCGCGGTCGGCGGTGCCCAGGTCCTGGCGCACCAGGTCCGTGCGGCTCAGGCCTTGCTGCCAGTTCTGCGGGGCGGGTGCCGGTTGCGCGGCTTGCGCCAGACCGGCCACGCAGGCCAGTGCAACAGCAGAAAGCGTATTCAGATGACGTCGCATGGTGTGTCCTCTTCAAAGCAGTGGTTGACCCCTCCTACCTTGAACCGGCCATGTATTGCCGATGTGTCGGGCAATGGCTGTTCGTCAAGCCAATGTATCGATCGGCGCCCTGGATACAGGCGCATACAAAGTCCGTCTCAGAGCGGCGCCACGACGGGCTGTTCGCCGCTCTGCACCAGGTCGATCAGCCAGGTGCGGAACGCCACGACCTTTTTCGAGTCGGCGATCTCCAGCGGCGTCACCAGGTAGAAGCCCAGGTCGGACTTGAGCTTGAGGTTGAACGGCGCCACCAGCTTGCCGGCCTTCAGGTCGTCGTCCACGTAGGTGGAGCGGCCGATGCACACGCCCAGCCCGTCGATGGCGGCCTGCACCGCCATCATGGCCAGGTCGAAGGTGAGCCGCGTACCCTCAGCCAGCTTCTTCGGCTGCCCTGCCGCGCTCAGCCACATGTTCCAGTCGTTGCTGGTCATGCCGCTGACTTGCAGCAAGGTGTGGTTGGCCAGGTCGACGGGGCTTTTCAGGGCCTTGGGCCCGGTCAGCAGCTTGGGGCTGCACACCGGAAAGATCTCGTCCGACATGAGCCAGTCGGCCCGCAGGCCTTTCCAGTCACCGAACCCGTAGCGGATCGCCGCGTCGATGCCGCCCTTGCGAAAGTCCACCAGTTCGGTGGAAGCGGTGACGCGCACATCGATATTGGGGAACGCATCCTGGAAGGACGCCAGGCGCGGCAACAACCATTTGGACGCCAGCGAGACCAGCGTGCTGATGGTCAACGCGCTGTTGTTGCAGGACTCACGCAGCATTTCGGTGGAATAGCGCAGTTCATGGAAGGCCGAGCGGATGCCGGGCAGATAGGCGTGGCCTTCGGTGGTAAGTGCCAGGCCGTCCTTGAGGCGCAGGAACAGGCGGATGCCCAGTTCGTCCTCCAGCCGGCGGATCTGATGGCTGATGGCCGTCTGAGTGACGTTCAGTTCCTCGGCGGCCTTGGTGAAACTCATATGGCGAGCGGCAGACTCGAACGCTCTCAATCCATTGAGGGAGGGAATTCTGGCGACCATTAGCTTTGTTAATGCTCATGAGATTTTGTCATAAGGTAGCACCCAAGAAGTCCTTTGCAAAATGTTTCGGCGGTCGAGGATCCTAGCGTCGCTTTCAGGCCACAACGGCCTGAAAACGCCCACTCATAGGATGAGATCGCCGTGAACAAGACAGTTGAAATCAACAACAGCCCGGACGAAAAAGCTCCACAACTGAAAGCGCGCAATGCCTCCCGAATGGCCGAAATCAGCCGCCCACATTTCGACGCCGCGTACGAAAAAGGCCTGATGGGGGTTTCCTGCCGCGTGCTTGACAACCGCCGCATCGAAATCGCCACCAGCGGCAAGGAAGTGATCGACTACACCCGCTGCGGCTACCTCAACCTGGACGCCCACCCCAAAGTGCTCGCCGCCGCCAAGGCGTCGATGGACGAAGTGCCTTCGGTGCACTTCTCCGTGGCCCGCACCCGTCTCTCCGCCGAGCCGCTGGCGCGCCTGGAGCACACGCTGGCCAAGCTGTTCGACGTCAACGGCGTGGTGGTCTTCCCGACCGTGGCCGCCGCCAACATGGGCGCCCTGCCCCTGCTGGCCGCCGGCCTGTTCACCGGCGGCGAGAAACCGCTGATCGCCTTCGACCGCTTCGCCCACGTGACCCTGCAGTACCACATTCCGGTGCTGCGCGAGGAAACCGACGTGATCGTCATCGAACACAACGACCTCGAACACCTGGAGCGCCTGTGCCAGAGCGGCCGCAAGGTGGCCTACGTCGGTGACGGCGCCTACTCGATGGGCGGCGCGGCGCCGGTGCGCGAACTGCGCGCCCTGCAGGACAAGTACGGCCTGTTCGTCTACCTGGACGACGCCCACGGGATCTCGGTGGTCGGCCACCACGGTGAAGGTTTCGTGCGTTCGCAGTTGGACGGCCTGGACGGCAACACCATCGTCGCCGCCTCCCTGGGCAAAGGCTACGGCGCGGCGGGCGGCCTGCTGATGCTGGGCACACGTGACATCGAAAACTCGATCCGCCGCTACGCGCCGACCTACGGCTTCTCCTGCGCGCCGAACATGGCGGCGGTGGGCGCCGCGCTGGCATCGGCCGAGATCCACGCCACGCCGGAACTGCACAAGCTGCAGCATGCGCTGCGCAACAACATGAAGCTGTTCGACCACCTGATCCCGACCGAAACCAGCGGCAGCGAACTGCCGATCCGGATCGTGCGCATCGGCAACGAACAGGAAGCCATCGCCAAGGGCGAGTACCTGCTGCAACAGGGCCACTACACCTCCGTGGTGTTCTTCCCGACCGTTCCGCGCGGTCAGGCGGCGCTGCGCATGTCGGTCACCTCGGCGCACAACCCGTCCGACATCCTCGACCTGAGCCTGATGCTCAAGAGCAGCGAATCGAACACGGACACCGCAGCCGCCGGCCGGCAACCGGCCGCCCTGGCCGTTTGACCGACGTCGCCGCAGGAGAAACCAACGTGAAGCGAACGGATCTGGCAGACAGTTTCGTCACGGCAGTGACGGACTTCGATATCAACACGGCCTCCCTGGGCGAGATTCGCGCCCTTCAGGAACTGGTCTATGAACGCAAAGTGGTCGCGGTGAAGAACCAGACGCTGACCCGTGAGGGCTACCAGCAGTTCGCGGCGTGTTTCGGTGAGCTCGAACAGTTCAAGCTCAAGAGTTACCACGACCCGGCCTACCCGAACATCCTGGTGATCAACAACCGCAACGGCGCGGGCGCCGTCGGCGCGCGCAAGCTGGGCAACATGTGGCACAGCGACTCCAGCTACCTGGCCGAGCCGTTGCCGTTGACCATGCTGCACGCCCGGCAACTGCCCGAGACCGGCGGCGACACCCTGTTCGTCGACATGCAATCGGTCTACGACGACCTGCCGCGTGAGCTGTACGAACGGGTGCGCAACCGTCAGGCCGTGCATGACGTGCGCTGGACCTACAAGGTCAAGGAAGACGATGTCGGCGAGTCGATCCAGGAGATCTTCAGCCGCCTGGAGCAACACTTCCCGGCCAGCACCCACCCGACCGTCGCGGTGCACCCGCGCACCGGCCGCGAAAGCCTGTACGTCAACCCCGGCTACACCACGCGCATCAGCGGCTATGCGCAGGAGCAAAGCCGCGCGCTGCTCGACGAGCTGACCGCGTTTGCCCTGACGCCGGAACGGATCTTCCATTACCGGTGGGAACCCAACGACCTGCTGATCTGGGACAACCGCTCGGTGTGGCACTGCGCCACGGAGCTGCCGCGGGAGGCCGAGCGGGTGATGTACCGCATCGGCGTCAACGACGGCGAGTTCTTCGCCCGTGACGCCGGAAAGGAGCACGTCGCATGAGCAAGAAGCGCGTACTGGTCGCCCACATCCTGGGGGACGAAGGCAAGCGCATGCTGCGCGAGCGCGACGACATCGAAGTGGTGGAATTCCACAACATCATCGAGCAGGGCCGCTTCCAGGCCCTGCTCGAAAGCTTCGATGCCGTGCATGGCGTGATCCTGGGCCTGACCAAGTTCGGCGCCGCCGAACTGGAGCGGGCGCGGGGGCTGCAGGTGGTCTCGCGGATCGGCGTCGGGTTCGACGCGGTGGACGTGCCGGCCATGACCGCCGCCGGCGTGCCGGTGATGGTCTGCGCCAACGCCAACCACCGCGCCGTGGCCGAACACACGCTGGGGTTCATGCTGGCGCTGGCCAAGCGCACCGAGGCGCTCACCGGCCTGGTGCGCAGCGGCGACTGGCACCAGCGCTACGACTACCTGCCCACCGAGCTGGAAGGCCGTGAGGTGTTGCTGATCGGTTGCGGCCGGATCGGTGCGCGGGTCGCCGCGCTGTGCCTGGCGCTGGGCATGCGGGTCAAGGTCTATGACCCGTACCTGGCGCCGCAGTCCCTGCCGGTGGGGGCCGAGCCCGTGCCGGTGCTGGAGGCGGGACTGGCCAGCGCCGACTACGTCAGCCTGCACTGCCCGAAGACCGACGAAACGGTCGGTCTGCTGTCGGCGCAGCGCCTGGCCCTGATGAAGCCGCACGCGTACCTGATCAACACCGCCCGCGGCGGCATCGTCGACGAACAGGCGCTGTACGGCCTGCTGGCCGAGAAGCGCATCGCCGGGGCGGCCCTGGACGTGTTCCTGCCCGAACCGCCGGCCCACCTCAGCGGCCTGCCGGGCCTTGCCAACGTGATCTGTTCGCCGCACCTGGCCGGGGTCTCCCGCGAGGCGGTCAGCCGCATGGCGAAACTGGCGGCCGGCAATGTGCTGGACGTGTTCGACGATGCGCCGAACGCCGCGAACTCGGTGAACCCGCAGGTGATCGACCGGAGCACGCCGCAGGGCGTGCGCGCCCCCGCCGAAACCATCCCTTACCCAATCTGACTTGTGAGCAATGGAATGTACTTACGCTATCAGCTGTTCGATGACCAACGCGACGCCATGATCCTGATCGCCCGGATCATGATCCTGATCCTCTACGGCTATTTCGGTTTCACCTACGTCACCGACCACGGCAGCTTCGTGACTTACCTCAAGTCGGTGGACGCGCCGATTCCGGAGACCACCGCCATCGTGGCCACCATCGTCGAATTCTTCGGCGGCCTGGCGCTGCTGTTCGGCTTCTGGACCCGGCCGATCGCCGCGATCTTCGTGGTCTACACCATCGGCACCGGGATCATCGGCCATGCCTTCTGGAACGCCACCGACCCTACGGCGCACCACACGCTCTTCGTGCACTTCTTCAAGAACGTGAGCATCGCCGGCGGCTTCCTTTTCCTTTGCCTGCTGGGGCCTGGAAAGTACTCGATCGACAAGCGTTGATCCCGGTGCGGCGGGCGGAGCGATCCGCCCGCCGTTTTTTTTCCGTTCCTGCGGACATTGATGATGAAAGAATTGATTGAACCGGTTGCCGACCTTCGAGACTGGCTGGCCCGCGCCGAGCGGATCGACGAACTGCAGACCGTCTCGGAAGCCGTCGACCCCCTCGAAGAAATGAGCGCCATCACCTACCTGGTCGCCCGCCAACCCGCCTCCCCCGCCGTGCTGTTCGACCAGCCCGACTCGCCCCTGGGCCTGCGTCACCTGTGGAACATCTTCGGCCCCAGCGTCGCGCGCACTGCCATCACCCTGGAAGAGCCGCCGCACACGCCGACCATGGAACTGATCCGGCGCACCAAGGACAAGCTGCGGCACAGCATCGCCCCGCTGGAGGTGTCGGAGGAACAGGCGCCGATCTACCAGAACACCCTCACCGGCAACGACATCGACCTGACCCGCCTGCCCATCCCCAAGCATTGGCCCAGGGACGGCGGCGCCTACGCCGGCACCGCCGACGCGGTGTTCACCCGCGACCTGGAGTCGGGTTACCTGAACGTCGGCACCTACCGGATGATGATCCAGGGCCCGCGTGAAGTCGGCCTGTCGCTGGCGCCGGGCAAGGACGCGTTGCGCCACATCCACCAGGCTTGGGCCAAGGGCCAGGCGCTGCCCGTCGCCGCCGCCTGGGGCATCGACCCGCTGATGATGGTGGTCGGTTCGCAGTCGCTGCCGCCGGGCATGTCCGAGTACGACTTCGCCGGCGGCATCAAGGGCAAGCCCATCGAAGTGGTGAAGGCCAGACACTCGGACCTGCTGATTCCCGCCGCGGCGGAGATCGTCATCGAAGGCGTCATCCGCCCCGGCTCCACCCGTGAGGAAGGCCCTTTCGGCGAGTTCACCGGCTACTACGGCTACAAGGACATCGACTGCCCGCTGATCGAGGTGACCGCCCTGCATTACCGCACCCGGCCGATCCTGACCAACGCACTGATGGCCGACTTCCCCTCGAACGAGCAAAGCGCGTTCTTCTCCACGATCCGCTCGGCCAAGATCTGGAACGACCTGGACAAGCTGGGCATCCAGGGGATCAAGGGCGTGTACTGCCCGCCGGCCGCCGCCGGGGCCTTCGGCATGATCGTCATCAGTCTGGAGCAGAAATACGCCGGGCACGCCGCCCAGGCGCTGGCGCTGGCCGGCCAGGTGCCGGGCGGCGCCTACATCACCAAATGGATCGTGGCCGTGGACGAAGACGTCGACCCCACCGACATGAACCAGGTGCTGTGGGCCATGGCCACCCGGGCCACGCCCAGCGACGACATCGACATCCTGCGCAACACCCGCGGCTCGCCGCTGGATCCGGCGCAGAACCCGCCGTCCAAGCGTTTCTTCGGCTCCAAGGCGTTGATCAACGCCTGCAAGGACTACCGCGACATCCGCAACTTCCCGACCCGCACGCTGCTGCGCCCGTCGGTCTACGAGCGCGTGCGCGAACGCTGGAGTGAGCTCGGCCTGCCGGGCGAGGTTCCGGCGATCACGGCCTTCGATACGACGGTGGACGCCCATGAGTAACGGGCAACGGCGCATCGTGGTGGGCATCAGCGGCGCCAGCGGCGTGGTCTATGGTGTACGCACGCTGACGCTGCTGCGCGAGCTCGGAATCGAGACCCACCTGATCATGACCCGTTCGGCCCAGGTCACCCTGGCCCACGAGACCGACCTGAAAGTGGCGGACGTCAAGGCCCTGGCCAGCTTCGTGCACGACCCGGCGGACATCGGCGCGTCGATTTCCAGCGGCTCGTTCAAGACCCTGGGCATGGTGGTGACGCCCTGCTCGGTCAAGAGCCTGTCGGAGATCGCCAGCGGCATCACCGGCAGCCTGCTCAGCCGCGCCGCCGACGTGACCCTCAAGGAACGCCGCCCGTTGATTCTGATGGTGCGCGAAACGCCGCTGCACTTGGGCCACCTGCGCAGCATGGCCCAGGTCTGCGAAATGGGCGGCGTGCTGATGCCGCCGGTGCCGGCCTTCTATGCCCGTCCGCAGTCCATCGATGAGATGGTGGACCACACGGTGGGCCGGATGCTCGATCTGCTTGGCCTGGACAGCGGCACGGTGCGGCGCTGGGGTTGATCCCCGGCGTCGCCTGTGCCGAACGCTCTTTCACAATCTGACCCGTTAACCGCAACGTTGCCGTCGCCTGCCTGAAACCTTCGGGGCAGGCGGCGCGACGTTGTTTCATTGCAATACCCTCCGGCGCGCCTCGGCTCGCCGGTCAGCATTCACTCACCGTGTCGACTTCCACGGTGTACAAGCGCAACACCGTCAACAGCCCCGCCGCCAGAAACGCTAGGGCGATGATCGACAACGCCGCACCCGCCCGGCCCGGCCCGTCCAGGGTGGCCCCGAGCAGGGCGATGCCGGTCACTCCGCCGCACTGGCGCGCGGCGTTGAGCACCCCGGAGCCGACCCCGACCTTGCCGCTGGGCACACTGGCCAGGCACGCGCCGACGATCACCGGCAAGGTCGCGCCGCCGAGGCCGATCAACAGCCCGCCTAGCGCCAGGCCGATCCGGTCCATTCCGTACAGCGCCAGAGACGCCGCCCCGAGCGATCCGCAGAGCATCCCCGCCGCCCCGACGCTGCGCGCGCCGAAGGCATTGGACAGGCGCCCGGACAGGCTGGCCATCACGCCGGTCGCGACGGTCATCGGGATCATCGCCACACCGACCTCCACCGGCGTGCGGCCCTGGGCCTGCAACGCGAACGGCAGCGCGAACAGGCTGCCGTAGTAGGCCAGGGTCTGCAGGAAGCCGGCGCCGATGGCGGCGGAGAACGTCCGGGACGCGAACAGGTTGAGCGGCAACATCGGTTCCGGCCGGCGCTGCTGCGACACGATGAAGGCGACGGCCGACACGAGCGCCGCCAGCAGCGCACCGGCCACCCAACGGGTGCCCCAGCCCAGCACCGGCCCTTCGATCAGGGCGAACACCAGCGACACCAGCGCCAGCGCCGACAGCAGTTGCCCCGGCCAGTCGAGCGAACGCGGCTGCACGCTCAGGCGGCTGGGGCGCATCGCGCAGCCCGCCAGCGCAATCAGGCAGAACGGCACGTTCAGAAAGAAGATCGAACGCCAGTCGAACAGCTCCACCAGCGCGCCGCCCAACAAGGGCCCGGCGACCAGCGCGGTGGCCGAGATCCCGCCCCACAACGCCACTGCCTTGGCGCGCCGTCCCGTATCCGGGTAGGCCTCGACCAGCAAGGCCATGGAGCTGGGCAGCATCAACGCCGCGCCGATGCCCTGCACGGCCCGGGCGGCGATCAGCGCCGCCACCCCTTGCGCCAGGCCGCAGGCCACCGACGACAAGGTGAACACCAGCAACGCCGACATGAACACGCGCCAGGCCCCCAGCCGGTCGCTCAGCGCACCGGCGGACAGCAGCAGGCTGGCGAACACCAGGGTGTAGGCCCCGGCGATCCATTGCAGGCGATCCATGCCCGCCGCCAGGTCACGGCCGATGCTCGGCAGCGCCACGTTGAGCGCGGTGACATCCAACGCAACCATGAACGAACTCAAGGCCACGCTCACCAGCACCGGGACTGCCGAGGCGGGGCCGACCGTCACTTCCATTGACCGGGTTTTGTGCACTTTGCGACACCTCACTGTGTATTCGGGAACCGATCCTGAGGCTGCGCAGACCCTTCGTAAAATTAGAAATCGATTACCCGAACATAAGAGGAGCTACTGAAATGATGAACCTGATGCATTGGCGCCTGCTGGTCGCCGTGGCCGACGCCGAGAACGTTTCCCGCGCCGCCGAGCGGTACGGTATCACCCAGTCCGGGGCCAGCCAGGCCCTGACCCAAATGGAAGAGGCCCTGGGGGTCAAAGTGTTCGTGCGTGACCGCCGACAGACCAGCGCCACCGCCATCGGTCAGCAAATCATCGACCGCGCCCGGCGCATGCTGGCCGAGTTCGAGTCGATCCAGAACCTGGTGGACGCTTCGCGCGGTTGCCATCTGGGGCGGATCAAGCTGGCCAGTTTCCCTTCCGTGTTCGCCAACCTGCTGCCGCCGTTGCTGCAGAGCTTCAGCCGGCTGCACCCGGGCATCGAGATCGTGTCGCTGGAAGGCACGGACGAAGAGGTCGAGCAGTGGCTGGCCAACAGCAGCGTCGACCTGGGCGTGGTGATGAACCCCTGCCCTTCGCGCGGCGCGGTGCTGCTAGGGCGCGACTCCTGGGTGGCGGCCGTGCCGGCGACCCACGACCTGGCCCGCCGGTCCTCGGCCAGCACCGTGGCGCTCAAGGACCTGGTGGACGAACCCTTCATCCTCGCGACCGGCGGCTGCCACCTCAACGGCCAGTCGCTGGTCGAGCGCGAGGGCCTGAAGCTCAAGGACATCAAGATCAGCGTGCGCGACTGGACCACGGCGTTCGCGCTGATCAGCGAAGGCATGGGCATCTCCATCGTGCCGGCCTCGACCCTGCCGGTGGATCGCCGCGGCATGCGGGTCTTCGAACTGAGCAAGCCGATCTACCGCGAGTTCGGCCTGGTCTGCTCGCCGTCCGGCGAACGCACCCCTTCGGCCCAGGCGTTCCTCAACGAGATCCGCAAGTCGACCCTGGCCAGCAACATCCCGATGACGGTTCGCAGTACGGAAGCGAAAGTCGCCTGAACGACCATAAGGGCACCTAATGATGGGTGCATAGGATCGTAATTTTACCGAACGATGACATGCCACCACTATGTCTGGAACAAGGTTCACAGCCGTTCCGGAGCCGGAACGGCCACACGCCCGGGCAACCGTTGCCCGCCTATGAGGAGAGACCATGAAACTGTACTTTGCCCCGATGACTTGCTCCCTGTCGCCTCACATCGTGCTGCGCGAACTGGGCCTGCCGTTCGAGCTGATCCGGGTCAACAACAAGACCAAGGACACCGCCGACGGCCGCGATTTCCGTGACATCAACCCCAAGGGCTACGTCGCGGCCCTGGTGCTGGACAACGGCGAAGTGCTGACCGAAGGCCCGGCGATCGTCCAGTACCTGGCGGATCTGGTGCCCGGCAACACGCTGGCGCCGGCCAACGGCACCTGGGCGCGCACCCGCCTGCAGGAACTGCTGAACTTCATCACCTCGGAAATCCACGGCGGCAGCGCCCCGCTGTTCAACGGCGACCTGCCGGAACCGGTCAAGGAAATCTTCCGCCAGAAGCTGTTCAAGCGCCTGGACTACCTCAACCGCGGACTGGTGAACAAGGACTACCTGCTGGGCGCCTTCGGCCTGGCCGACGCCTACCTGTTCACCGTGCTCAAGTGGCTGCCGTTCTTCAACATCGACATCAAGAACTGGACGGAACTGGCGTCGTTCATGAACCGGATCGAAGCACGCCCGAGCGTGCAGGCCGCCATCGCCGCCGAAGAGGCCACCCAACCGGTCTGACCGCGCTCCACGGAGGCCGGCCGACGCCGGCTTCCGCCCCCTTCAACCTGGATGAAGCTCCCATGCACAACATTGAACGCGTCCCAAGCGGCCACGCAGGGCGTAGCCGTTCCAGCGCATACGCCGACCTCGTCTGGACCGTGGCGACCTCGCCGGACACCGCCCTGGACATTGCCGGCCAGACCGAACAGGCACTGGCGGCCCTGAGCGCCAACCTCGAACAACTCGGATCGCACCCTTCGCGGATGCTGTCGGCCCAGGTGCTGCTGGCGGACATGCGCGACAAGCCCCTCGTCGACGGACTCTGGGCCCGCTGGCTCGGCGAGGATCCGCAGCACTGGCCACAGCGGGCCTGCTACGGCGTGGACCTGGGCGGCAAACTGCTCATTGAAATCATCGTGACGGCGGCACGGAGATCAGGCGATGGCGCATAACGATCAGATCGACCTGGTGATCCGCACCTGCGACGCCCAGCGCAGCGCCGCCATGCTCGGCGGCCATCTGGACATTTTCAGCCACCTGTTCCACCCCGACCTGACGTACATCCACGCCAGCGGCGCCGTCGACGACCTCAAGAGCTATCTGGGGAAATGCCGCGCCAAGCAATTCGTCTATCACGCCCTCACCCACCAGATCGACAAGGTGACCCGGGTCGGCGAACTTGCCATCGCGTTCGGCGAACTGGACGCCACGGTCACCTCGTGCGGCGTCAGGAAGCACCTGCACAACCGCACGCTCACGGCATGGCAAAAGACCGGCGAGCAGTGGCAACTGCTGGTCTACCAGGCGACGCCCCTCGCGCCGCCGGCCGTCGCCGAAGACCCCGAGGCCGGCTGACCGCCCGAGGGCCTTTTGCCGCCGGCACTCAGCCCGCGCTGGCCGCCTCGTCGATCAGGGCGGCCACCTCGGCGGCCCGCGACGCCAGCGAAGCATGGCTGGCGTCCAGCGTGATGACCTTCCTGGCCCCGAGCCGGGACGACATGAACGCCTGATTGTCCGGATGGATCATGCGGTCCTGGCTGGAAATCTGATACCAGGACGGCTTGCTGCGCCACGCCGGCACGCTGATCGCATCGCCGAAGGTGCTGGCCACCGGCGCCTTCTGGGTGACGGCCATGACCAGCCCTTCCTCGGCGCTCAGATCCTGGCAGAAGCTCTCGTGGAACTTGTCGGCCTTGAGCCACAGGTAGCCGTCGCTGTCCGGCGCCAGGTTCGGCGCGGCGGCGGGCAGGTGCTGCTGGGTCAGGCCGCCGGGGCTCTCGCCGGCATCCGGCGCGAACGCGGCGATGTAGACCAGGCCGACGACATTCGGCTGGTTGCCCGCCTCGGTGATCACCGCGCCGCCGTAGGAGTGGCCGACCAGCAGCACCGGCCCGCTCTGCTGCGCGATCATCTTGCGGGTGCGCTCGGCGTCGTCGGCCAGCGAGGTCAGCGGCATCTCCACCGCGTGAAGGTCCGTGTAGCCCTTGCGTGCGAGCTCGATGATGACCTTGCCCCAGTGCGCAGCGCCGCCCCAGAACCCGTGCACCAGAATGATCGTCGGTTTGTTGCCCATGGTCGTGCTCCTCTCTTCACCCGCGTGATGTCGGAAAGATCAACAGCCGATGGAGTATGGAGCCGTTGCGCCGATCCGGCCATTGCCGCCTGCGCGGTCAGTGGCGGGACATCAGGCCGTGCAGCACGCCCAGGCGCAGGCCGGGTTCCGACGGCATCATCCGCGCGATGCCGAACACCTTGAAGGCGGCCAACATCACCGCCAGCCCGCCGGGCAGGATGCCGTGCCGATGGGGCTGCAGCCCGGCCAGCTTCAGTTGGCGCACGTTCTTGACCTCCAGCAGGCGCAGCGACAGCCGCAGCAAACCGCCGTAGGTGATGCCGCCCAAACCGTCGTCGTTGAGCCGGTTGGCCTTGAGCACCTTGGCCAGCATGCGCGCGGTGCCCGACGAGCCGATGGTCTGCTGCCAACCCTGGGCCCGGTAGCGCCGGGCGACCTTCTCGAACTGCAGGATCGCCACCCGCTCGGCCTCCAGCAGCGCCGCCGCAGACAGCTCGCCCCCGCTGAAGTAACGGGCGCCCAGGGTGCCGCTGCCGACCGCGATGCTTTCGGTGAGCAAGGGCCGGGTGCCCTGCCCCAGGATCAGTTCGGTGGAGCCGCCGCCGATGTCCACCACCAGACGCATGTCCTCGGCGCAAGGGATGGCGTGCGCGACGCCGGCATACACCAGCCGGGCCTCTTCGTGCCCGGAGATGACATCGATCGGGAACCCCAGGTGGCGCTCGGCGCTGGCCAGGAACAGCGGCGCGTTGTCCGCCTCGCGCACGGCGCTGGTGGCCACCGCCCGCACCCGGCCGGCCTCGAAGCCGCGCAGTTTCTTGCCGAACCGGGCCAAGGCCTGCCAACCGCGGTCCAGGGCCATCTCGTCCAGCGCGCCGCCGTCGAACCCCTCGGCCAGGCGCACCGGCTCGCGCAGGGTCTTGACCTCCTGAATGACGAATCCCCGGCTGTGCCGGAGCGACTGCCCGATCATCATGCGAAACGCATTCGAACCCAGGTCGATGGCGGCGAACAGGGAGGCGTCTTCTTTCATGGAGGGATCCTTCAGGGCGCCCGGCGCGGGATGCGCAAACCGGTTTGCGCGCAGTGTGCCCCGGGATCGATGACAGCCTGATGACGCGGGCAGGCTGCCGGTCGGGCAACGTCTGTCATGACGCTGTCATTTTCAGGCCGCCATACTGAACCCACACCTCGCGTGCTCTTCACTTCGCTGCCGACCTGGCGGCTTTTTTTTGCCTGCCGTCGCAGCCTGTGCGACGGCGGATCTTCCTTGTGCGCGGATCAGGGTTAGAATCGCCCGGTTCGACACTCACGTTAAGGAAGATCGAGGCATGTCCACCCCCGGCATTTCCCTGCAAGACACCGCGGCACCGGAAGGCGTCTGCTACGGCTGCGGCGGCCGCAACCCCCACGGGCTGCACGTCAAGAGTTTCTGGCACGAAGACGGCGTGCACGTCATGGCCGAGCACCTGCCCGAGGCCAAGTACTGCGGCTGGCCGGAACTGGTGTACGGCGGGCTGCTCGCGATGCTGGTGGACTGCCACTCCAACTGGACGGCCATGGCCTACCATTACCGCAACGAGCGGCGCGACCCCGGCAGCCTGCCGCGCATCGATTGCGTCACCGGCAACCTGGGCCTCAAGTTCATCAAGCCGACGCCGATGGGCGTGCCGCTGACGCTCAAGGCCCGGGTGGAAGGCGACGTCGGGCGCAAGACCCGTGTCATCTGCGAGGTCTACGCCGGCGACACCCTGACCGCCGTCGGCGATTCGGTGTTCGTGCGGGTGGACACCGGTCAGCTCGCCGACGCTGCCCACGGCCGCTGAGCCCGCCGCGCCGGCCTGCGCATGCGCCGATTCCTTCGTTCACCGGGTGAGGAAACCCATACAGATCGCAGCGTAGTCCAGGCACCGGGGTTGTCAGACGGGCACGCCGCCGACGGCGCGGCTCGACAACCCGGCCGCAGGGTCTACCTTTACCTGACCGTTTGAACGCCACCGATGGCGCACCGGCGCCACGAGGAACGATGCATGCATGGAACCCGAGTGTGCGGTGCTCCGGCGTCCTGCCTCTATGCCCTGCCCTGGCTGTTCGGCCTCCTGGCCACGGACGCCGTCGCCGGCGGCATCCTGATCTACGAAGCCGGCCAGGAAGGCAACGGCCTGGCCAACGCCGGGGCCGCCGCGCTGGCCAGCGACCCGAGCGTGCTGATGAGCAACCCCGCCGGGATCACTGAGCTTGCCGGCACCCAGATCAGCGCCAACGCCCAGGTGATACTCGGCGACCTGTCCTTCTCCCGCGACAGCCGCAACGGCTTCGACGGCAACGAAGGCGGCAATGCGCTGCAATGGCTGCCGGGCGCGAGCTTCTTCGTCAGCCACCAGCTCGACGACCGCTCGGCCATCGGCTTCGGCATGTACGGCAACTTCGGCCTGGCCCTGGACTACGACGATGACTGGGCCGGGCGCTATTTCACCCAGGAAGCGGCGGTGATCGGCGTGTCGTTCCAGCCCACCGTCGCCCACCGTTTCACCGACCGGCTCTCAGTGGGCATCGGCCCGCGCATCGTGTACGGCTACTACCGCACCGAAATGGCCATCGACAACAACCTGCTCGGCCTGGCGGACCGGCCCGACGGCCAACTGGAATACAAGGACACCGACGTCGGCACGGGGGTCAACCTGGGCCTGCTCTACACGCTCGACGAGCGCACCCGGATCGGCCTGGCCTACACCAGCAAGGTGCGGCTGGAGTTCAAGGACAAGCCCCATGTGCGCAACGTCAGCAACCCGATCATCAACGCTGCCCTGCGCCGCCTGGACGTGGACGACCTGGAACTGGACATGAACGTGCCGCAGACCGTGCTGCTGAGCGTGGCCCATGACCTGACCCCGCAATGGAAACTGCTGGGCAGCCTCGGCTGGCAGGACTGGAGCGACTTCGGCAACATCGGCGTGGAGGTCGACAGCGACGCCGGCGGCGTCGACCGCACCGTGGACAGGCACTACAAGGACACCTGGCACGCCTCCGTCGGCGCGCAGTACCAGGCCACCCGCCAATGGCGCTGGAACATGGGCCTGGGCTACGACAGCTCGGCCGTGGACGACAAGGACCGCACCGTCGACAACCCGATGGGCGACACTTGGCGGCTGGCGACCGGGGTGAACTATCAGGTCGACGAAGGCCTGGACGTGCACCTGGCCTACACCCTGGTCTGGCTCGGCGACATGGACGACGAACAGACCAAGCGGCGTTCCGGCACGACCCTGTCCGGCACCTTCAAGGACAGTGCCCTGCACATCATCGGCGGCGGCGCGACCTGGCGGTTCTGAGCCGCCGTACGGCAAGACCGGCGCGTTGCCCCAAGGAGTCCGACCATGCCCCTGACCCTCTACTACCACCCGTTGTCGTCGTACTGCCACAAGGTGCTGATCGCGCTCTACGAGTACGGCACCGCGTTCGAAAGGCGCATCATCGACCTGTCCGATCCGGCGGACCGGGCCGAGCTGCAGGCGCTGTGGCCGCTGACCAAGTTCCCGGTGATCCGCGACCACGACCGCCAGCGTGACGTGCCGGAGTCGAGCGTGATCATCGAGTACCTGGATCACGTTCACCGCACAGGGCCGCGCCTGATTCCCGACGGCAGGGAGGCGGCCCTTGAGGTGCGCCTGTGGGACCGCTTCTTTGATCAGTACGTGCAGACGCCCGTGCAGCAGATCGTCGGCGACCGCATACAGAACCGCAACGGCGACCTGAGCGCCCAGCGCAGCCTGCTGAACACGGCATACGGCATGCTCGAACGGCAACTGGCGCCCGGCGCCTGGGTCGCCGGCCCGGACTTCAGCCTGGCCGATTGCGCCGCCGCGCCGGCGCTGTTCTATGCCAGCACGCTGGTGGCGTTCCCTGCGCAGCACCGCCGGCTCGGCGACTACTTCGAGCGGCTGGTGCAGCGCCCCTCCGTGCGCCAGGTGCTGGAAGAAGCCAAACCATGGTTCGACTTCTATCCGTTCGCCGAGGCGATACCCCCGCGCTTTCGCTGACGCGGATCAGGCCGGCTGGTGACTGGTCACGCAGTGGATGCCGCCGCCCCCGGCGGCGATGGCGTCGATGTTGAGCTGCACCACCTCGCGCTCCGGATACAGCTGCCTGAGCAGGTCCAGGGCCTTCTTGTCGGCCGCCTTGTCGCCGAACTCCGGGGCGATGACCGCGCCGTTGATCACGAAATAGTTGATGTAACCGGCGGCGAAGTCCGGGTTGCCCTTATTGAACTTGCTGCTGCGCGGGTTGAGCGGCGGCGACATGGTGTGGATCTGCAGCGGCCGGCCGTCGGCATCGGTGGCCTTCTTGAGGATCTCCAGGTGCGCCAGGGTGACCTTGTGGTCGTACGACTGCGGGTCAGTGTCGAGGTTGGCGATCACCACGCCGGGCTTGACGAAGCGCGCATAGAAATCGACGTGGGCATCGGTGATGTCCTTGCCCTTGATGCCCGGCAGCCAGATGATCTTGCGCAGCCCCAGACGCGCCTTCAGTTCCGCCTCGACCTCGGCGCGGCTCCAGCCGGGGTTGCGGTTGGCGTTGACCCAGCAGCTCTCCGTCATGATCGCGGTGCCGTGGCCGTCCACCTCGATACCGCCGCCCTCGCCCACCAGTTCGCTGCGGATGTAGGTCGCCTGGGCCTCGTCGGCGACCCGCCGGGCGATCTTCGCGTCCTTGGCGTGCTGCTGCTTGTTGCCCCAGCCGCTGAAATTGAAGTCCACGGCGCCCAGTCCGTTCTTGTCGTCGACGACGAAGTTGGCGCTGATGTCGCGCATCCAGATGTCGTCCAGGGCCGCCGTCACGTAGGTGACGTTGGAGGTGCCGCAGAACTCCTCGGCCAGGCTGCGTTCGCCCGGGCGGCAATAGACCGTCAGCGGTTCGTAGCGGGCGATGGTGCGGGCGATGCGGCCGAGGGCCTCTTGCACGTCCTCGGTGAAGTCTTCCCAGATCGCGTCCTGGGCGCCGAAGGCGATGAAGGCCCGTTCGTGCCGCTCGCCTTCGTCGGGCATGAACCAGCGGCCGTCGGCGGCGGCCAGCACAACGGAGGACGGCAGGCCGAGACCGGCCAAGGCGACGCCGGCACCGGCGACGACGGAAACCTGTTTGATGAACTCGCGACGAGTCGGCATGGGGCTGTTCCTGATGAATGGAGTTACGGAGCGGTGGCGGTCTTGAATTTGGTCCAGGTACGCATGCGGGCGCGCATGTCGGCCTGGGGGATGTCCTTGCCCGGGATCAGACGGGCGTAGGTCGCGTCGTCGAGGTAGATGTCCGGGTTGTTGCGCATCGCCGCGTCCACACTGGGCCGAGCCTTGGCGTTGGAAGTCGGGTAGCCGGTGAAATTGCTGATGGCGGCCATGTTCTCCGGACGCATCACGAAATTGATGAACGCGTAGGCGTACTCCGGGTGCTTGGCGTCCACCGGGATGGCCATGGTGTCCATCCACACCGTGGTGCCTTCGCGGGGCACGCGGTACTGGAAGGTGTTGGCCTTGCCGGCGGTGTCGGCGGTGCGCTGGGCCTGGGTCATGTCGCCGCTGTAGCCCAGCGACAGGCACAGGTTGCCGTTGACCAGGTCGGTCACCGGCTGCGACTGGAACTTGCGGATGTGCGGCCGCAGCTTGAGCAACAGGTCGCTGGCCGCCGCCAGGTCTTCGCGCTTGGCGCTGCGCGGATCGCGGCCCAGGTAGTTGAGCACCACCGCCAGCACCTCGTCGGGCGAGTCGATCATCGAGATCCCGCAGTCGGCGAACTTGCCGGCCAGCTCCGGCTTGAACAGCATGTCCAGGCTGTTGACCGGCGCATCGGGCATGCGCTGCCGGATCTGCTGTTCGTTGTAGGTCAGGCCGATGGTGCCCCAGGTGTAGGGCACGGTGGCCTTGTTCGAGTGCTCGTAGCGGCTGCGCAGTTTCTGCAGGCCCGGCTCGACGTCCCCCATCGCGGTGATTTTCGACGGATCCAGCGGCAGCAGGCTGCCGGCGCGCATCAGGCGCTCGGCCACGGTGTCGCCGGGGAAGATCAGGTCGTAGCCGCTGCCGCCGGCCAGCATCTTGGCCTCCAGGGTTTCGCTGCCGTCCATCACATCGTAGATCACCTTGATCCCGGTCTCGGCGGTGAACCGGCTCAGGGTGTCTTCGGCGAAATAGTCGGCCCAGTTGTACAGGCGCAGGGTCTTGTCTTCGGCGTGGGCCGCCGGCAGCGCGCAGGCCAACGTCAGGCACAGCGCGGCGGGCAACCATTGGGTGAGTGCAGGCATATCAGACTCCTTGAGGATTCCAGCGTGCGTGAAGGTGACGGCCGTCCTGGCTGAGCAACGCGCCGTACATCTCCGGACGGCGGTCGCGGTAGATCCCCCAGCTCAAGCGCTCTTCGCGCATGGCCGCAAGGTCCAGCGTCTGCACCAGCACGCCGGTGCTGTCGCGGTCGGCCTCGGCCAGCAGCTTGCCCTTGTGGTCGCTGATGAACGACGAGCCGTAAAAGCTCATTTGCAGGTCCGCATCGGTGGTCGCGGTTTCCCGGCCCACCCGGTTGGAGGCCACCACCGGCAGCAGGTTGGCGGCGGCGTGGCCGCGCATGGTCATCTGCCAGTGGTCGCGCGAATCCAGGTCCGCGCAGCCGGGCTCCGAGCCGATGGCGGTCGGGAACAGCAGCACCTCGGCCCCCATCAGAGCCAGGCTGCGGGCGGTCTCCGGGAACCACTGGTCCCAGCAGATGCCCACGCCGAGGCGGCCGAACGCGGTGTCCCAGACCCGGAAACCGGTGTCGCCGGGGCTGAAGTATTCCTTCTCCTGATAGCCGATGGCGTTGGGGATGTGGGTCTTGCGGTACACGCCCAGCAGGCGCCCGTCGGCATCGGCCACGCTCAGGGAATTGAAGTACGCGTTGCCGGCCTTCTCGTACCAGCTCAGCGGCAGCACCACGCCCAGCTCCCGGGCCAGGGCGGCGAACCGCGCAAGGACGCGGCTGTCGCGGTACTCCTCGGCCAGCGCCATATGCTCATGGCGCTGTTCGATGCAGAAGTACGGCGTGGCGAACAGCTCCTGCAGCAGGATGACCTGCGCCCCCTGGGCCGCCGCCTCGCGCACCAGGCGTTCGGCGCGGTCAAGGTTGGCGGCGAGGTCCCAGCTGCACGGCATTTGCGTGGCGGCGATCGTCAGCGTCGTCATGGCTCAACCCTCCAGCGGCCAGGCCGGCTGCTGCTGGGTGATGCAGTGCACCCCGCCGCCGCCGTGGGCCAGACGGTTGATGCGCACCGGCACCACTTCGCGGCCGGGGAACGCCCGGGCCAGGGTCTGCGCCGCCACATCGTCGGCCGCGATGCCGTAGGCCGGCATGATCACCGCGCCGTTGGCGAGGTAGAAGTTGGTGTACGAAGCGCAGAACACTTCGGCCTCGGGATCCACGGCTTCGCTGGCTTCGAACAGTTCGATCAGCTCGAACTTGCGGCCCTTCGCGTCGGTGGCCAGCTCCAGCGCACGGCGGTTCTCCCGCGCCACTTCGGCGTAGACCGAGCTGTGGTCATGGGTCGCGTCCACCAGCAGAACGCCAGGCCGGGCGAAGGCGCACACGCCATCCACGTGGCCGTCGGTCATGTCGCCGGTCACGTAGTCCGGATCCCCCGGCAGCCAGATGGTTTTGGTCACGCCCAGCAGACGGGCGAAGATCTCTTCCATCTCGGCCTTGCTCACGCCGGGGTTGCGGTTGGGGTTGAGCAGCACCGATTCGGTGGTGATCAACGTGCCCTCGCCGTCCACATGGATCGCGCCGCCCTCGTTGCTCAGCGGCGTGCCGAAGCACTCGCCGCCCAGATGGTTGAGCACGCGCCGGGCCAGGCTTTCGTCCAGGTCGTGGGCCGACTTGCCGCCCCAGGCGTTGAACCGCCAGCTCACCCCGGCCAACCCGTGCTGCGGGTGGCAGACGAAGCTCGGGCCGGAGTCGCGGCACCAGCTGTCGTTGACCGCCAGCGGGATCAGTTCGATGTTCGGCCCGCACAGGGCCTGGGCGCTGGCGACTGCGGAAGGATCGACCAGCATCTTCACCGGCTCGAAGCGGGCGATGGCGTTGGCCACCCCAGCGAAATCCTCCTGCACCTGGGCCAGCGTCACGCGCCAGCCCGACTCCCACAGCGCCTGGTTGTGCGGCCAGACCATCCACGTCGCCGCGTGGGGCACCCACTCCGCCGGCATCGTCCAACCGCTGTTGTTGTGTTTGTTCAGTTGCATGGTAAAAAGCCCTTTGTGTTAAGCCATTGTGTTCAGTGAAAAACAGCCTTGGCGGTGATGGCGTGAATGCTAATGGCGCCTTCAAGGGCAAACAAACGATGGATTTAGCGGACAACTGATTAGAGGAACTTATCGATCATGCTCAAACACTGGCCACCGCTCAGCGCTCTGCGTGGCTTCGAAGCGGCCGCCCGGCTGGGCAGTTTCCACAAGGCGGCCGACGAGCTGAGCCTCACCCAGTCGGCCATCAGCCAGCAGATCCGCAGCCTGGAGGCGTACCTGGAGCAGCCACTGTTCTTCCGCGCCGGGCGCAGCGTCAGCCTGACCGACGCCGGCCACGACCTGCTCAGCACCACCCAGGCGATGCTCCAGCAACTGGCGATGGGCATCCGCCGTCTGGGGCAGTACCAGAAGCCCAACCAACTGGTGCTCAACACCACGCCGGCCTTCGCCCGGCACTGGCTGCTGCCGCGCCTGGGGGATTTCCGCCGGCGCCATCCGCAGGTGGACCTGTGGATCTTCAGCACCGACGAAGTGCCGGACATGACCACCCAGACCATCGACCTGGCGGTGCGCGACGACATCAGCGCCCAGGCCGAGTGCGGCTTCCGGGTGCTGCACGCCGACCGCCTGTTCCCGGCCTGCCACCCGAGCCTTTTGGACGTGCCGCCGGCGCAGCGCACCACCCTGCACGGCGAGCGGGAGATGGACTGGAGCCACTGGGCGGTGGAGTCCGGCATCGACGTCGGCCAGCAGGCCCAGGGGCTGAACTTTTCCGATCCCGGCCTGCTGCTGGACGCCGCGTGCGGCGGCCTCGGCATCGCCCTGGTCAGCCGTCTGCTCAGCCGCCAGGCCCAGGCCAACGGGCTGTTGCAGCCCTTGGTGGAGGACACCATCCGCGGACCGAACTGGGCCCTGCTCACCCACCGCGACAGCGAAAGCTATCCCCTGGCCCGCAGCTTCACCGAATGGCTGCTGGCGCAACTGGCCGAACCCGAGCCTGCGCCGGCGTAAAAAAAAGGGCGGCCAAACGGCCGCCCGAAGCGTGTTGCCACGAGAGTCCTAGAGCGTCAGCTGGCGCTGCTCTTCTTCGGTCAATTGCTGCCGGGCGTGGTCGTCGAGCACTCCGGCGCCCAGCACCTGCACCGGGCTGTCCGGGTTGTAGCCCGGCGCCGGCGCCCGGCTGGCGCCTTCCCGGGTCGGCGCCAATTGCTCGGAGCCGAAGCCCAGCACCTGCACGGTGAACACCGACGCCTGGTTCTGCCGCGCCGCGGCCTGCTGCTGGCGCGCCACGTCTTCGGCCGCCTGGGTCGCCGACGAGGCCGCCGAACTGGCCGAGGTGATCGCCCCGGTGTTGACCGACGCCACCACCGGCACGCCGCTGGCCTTGCCCTGCACCGCGATGTTGGCGGCGTTGACCACGGTCAGGGCGGCGATGTTGACGTTGCCCGACACCCGGATCCCCGCCTCGCCGGCATCGATGGTGCCCAGCGGCGCGATCAGGTCGATGTCCCCCGGCGCCACCTCGGCGATGGGGTTGAGGGTTGCGATCCCTGCGCCTGTGCTCGGCACCGACGGCGACAGGCTGACGTTGCCCCACGTGTCGTAGACCCGCTTGGGCGGCGTGTAGACCACGGTGGTCTTCGAGCCCCGGCCGGCGTTGATGTCGCCTTCGGCCGACCAGCCGACGATGGAGCCGCCGAAGGTGGTCATGATCCGGCTCTGGCCGAGCAGGATGCTGCCTTTGGCGTAGAGCTGGATGTCGCCCTGGCCCTGGGTGACGATGCCGGCGGTGGACGGCGGCGCCGCGCCTTCGATGCCGAACACCTGGCCGCCGCCCGGCGTGAGCATCTGGATGCCGCCGCCGAACAGGGTCTTGACCCCGGCGCCGCCGAACAAGGTGATGTCGCCGTCGTAGCGGATCGGGTTGCCGGCCACGTCGGTGCTCGGGAACAGCGCCGCGATGGCGTTGCGGCCGCGCAGGTAACTGCCCTTGCGCGGGCCGTCGGCGTCGTTGTACTCACGTCCCCCCGCCCGCAGTTCGGCGAAGTACACCTGGCGGGCGAAGATCGACTGCTCGGCCGCCGGCAACGCCGCGAAGAAGGCCAGGGCCTGGGCTTCGCCGCCGCTGAAGCCGTAGTGCAGGCTGAGCCAGCTGTTCAGTTCGCCCAGGTACGTCTTGGCCACCTTGCCCGGCTGCGCGCTGAGCGGCACGTTCGGGTCGGCCAGGTTCTGCCGGTCCAGGTAGCGGGCGACGAACCGCGCGTAGTCCGGCCCCTGCGCCCCGGCCCCGGCCTGCAGCACCACGCTGGCGCCCGGACGGTTGTCGCCGACCGCCACCGGCCCGAGGCTGGTGATCGCGGCGCGGTCTTCCATCAGGATGTTGCGCCCGGCGTTGACCTCCAGGGTGCCTGGGCCGGCGATGTCGAAGCTGCTGTAGAGAATGTCGCGCCCGGCCGAGACCCGCGACACGTCCCGCGCATCGCCGTGGATGAACAGGTTGCCGGTGGACGTGATGCTTTCGGTGCCGCGTCCCAGGCCATCGCTCGGCACGGCGGTCGGCTGGCCGAGGTTGGTGCCGGACGCCACGATGTCGCGGCCCGCCAGCATCCACACCGGCCCCGCCGCCTCATACCAGGTGCGCCTGGACAGGTCGAAGCTCAGGGTCTCGCCGCTGCGCACGCCCACAAGATCCCCGGTCAGCGCATAGAAGCGCGCCGGGGCCTGCACCGCGCCGGTAGCCGCATAGGTGTCGGCGCCGAATGCGAACAGCGGGTAACGCACGTTCTTGTTCGCGGCCACGCCGTCGCTGCCCCGGTTGGTCATCACCGGCGTGGCGCTGACGTTGTCGCCGAAGCCGTTGAACGCCGGGGCGAACGGCGTGGCGACGGACGACAGGCTGGCGCCGGAGCGGTTGATCGCATAACCGCCGGCGTAGATCGAATCCCCCGCCAACAGCTCCAGTTGCCCGGCGTTCGAAGGCGCCAGCAGCAGCGAATAGCCCTTGAGCGGATACACCCCGCCCACCGCACCGTAGGCCGCCGAGGGACCTGCGTAGATCGAGCCCTGCCCGGCCACCGCCCGCAGAACCGACGGATACACGAAGCGCCCGTCGGTCGGCGAGCTGTTGCTGCCCTCCACCGGCAGCGACGAGCTGGCGACGATCTCCGCCATTTGCGTGCTCGGCGTCAGGTTGCCGCCGGCCGAGAACAGGTCGATGGCGGTGTGGTCGGTCCACAGCGAGAACCCGCTCAGGCCGCCGCCGGCGTGCACGGTGCCGTCCGCCGTGGTGAACGGCGTGGAGTTCTGCAGGCGCACCCGGCCCGGATCGGCCGCACCGCCGAGCACCAGGTCGCCGCGGGTGTTGATGCGCATGCCGGAGTCGCCGGGGACCAGTACCAGGCCGCCGGACGCGCTGCCCAGGGTCGAGGTGAACAGATCGAACGGACGGGTCTCGCGCGGATCCTGCTGGAACGGCGCGGAACCGTACTGCAGGTTGATCCCGCCCACCGCGCCGCCGCTCAGTTGCGCGGCGCCGCGCAGGTTGATCAGCGCGCCCTGCAGGTCATGCTGCGGGGCGGCGGTGCCGCTCTGCCCTGCCCGTGCGGCGAGCGACGGGTTGAGCGCGCCGCCGATGCGGATGTCCATGTCGCCGCCGCCGGTCAGTTGCAGGCGGCCGTCGCTGCCCACCCGCCCGGTGCTGCCCACCGCCACCACCAGCCCTTGCCCGCGCGGGTACAGGTTGGTGTTGCCGCTGCCGCCCAACGCCTTGAGCTGGCCGCCGTCGGCGCCGGCGCGCAGGCTGATGTTGCCGCCGCCCAGGGTGCCGAAACCGGTGAAGCCGACCAGATAGGCGCCGGTATCGACGCTCTGGTCCGGCAGCGGCTGGGTCGCATAGCTGCCGAAGTTGATCCACCACGCGGTCGGCACGTCCGCGTTGCCGGTGCCCTGGCGCCACAGCCAGTTGCCGACGGCTACGCTCGGCACCTGCTCGCGGGTGTCCATGTTCTGCGAATAGCCGCGACGGCCGAGCACATCACCGGACACCGAGCCGCCGGCATTGACCGTCAGGTTGCCGCCCAGCTGCGGATACCAGGCCTGGTACAGGCTGTCGCGGCCGCCGTCGACCCACTTCTCGTTGTCGGCATCGGCGCTGCCCAGCACCGAGCCGTTGTCCGACAGGCGCCCGCGCGGCTGGTTGAAGCGCGGATCGACGTCGGCCGACTGGGTGCCGGCGGTGTACACGCCGAACGGCGACGCCATGCTCAGGTCGCCGGCCGCCAGCACGTCCAGATCGCCGGTGCCGGTGCGCAGCACGCTGAACATCTGGGTGCGGGTCTTCACGGTGACGCCCGGCTTGTTTTCCACGCACAGTTCCGGGAACGAACCGCACCAGGCCAGCACGTCGTCGTCGGTCATCGGCGCGTTGTCCGGCATGCCCATCCAGTTGCCCGGCGCCCAGCGCCAGCGCGGCGCCGGCACGCAGGAGTTGGGTGCCCAGTCGCACCAGTCCTTGAGGTCGTCCGGCACCGGATCCCCCGGCGTGAAACCGCCCAGGTTGCCCTCGCCCCATACCAGCGTCGGCGGCTTCTCGGTGATTTTCATCCCGTAATGGATGTCGGCCAGGCGCAGGTGGCCGTCGCTGGCCACCGGCTTGACCGCGCGGGTGTCGGCGGCGTCCAGGTCGGCGCCGGCCACCACTCGCATCGACCACGACGCGCTGCCCGACGGCAGCAGGCTGGCCACCGCCCAGTTGCGGCCCTGGGCGGTGCCGCTCAACGGCCGCAGTTCGATGAACGTCGTGCCTTCGGCCAGCGCCACGTCGGTCATGGACGGGATCAGCGAGCCGCGCAGCAATGCCAGCGAGCCGCTCAGGCGCACGCCCTTGACGGTCTGCGCATCGCCTTCGACGCTGCCCGGCAGCGGCACGCCCTTGGGCCAGGTCAGGCCCCGCAGCGCCGTGTTGCCGTTGAGGCGGATGCCGGCGCCCAGACGGGTGCCGGCCGGCACGGTCACGCTGTCGCCCAGCAAGGTGCCGGCGGCGTACAGCAGATTGCCCGAGCCGTCGTGCACGGCGCCGGCCAGCACCGTGCCGGCGGCGAAGGTGTAAGGCGCCGCCAGGGTGCCCTGGGTGGGCAAAAGCGTGCCGGCGGCCAGGGTCGCGGCCTGCAGCGGCACGTCGTAGTTGAGGGTGGCGCCCGCCGGGAACAGCGTGCCTTCGGCCAGGGTCACGCCGCTGCCGGGCACGATCAGGTCGCCGCCGAACGGCTGGATGCCCGGCAGCAGTTTCCAGCCGGCGTCGTCCACGGTTTCCGGCGGCGGCGCAAAGCCGTCGTTGAGGCTGCCGTACACATCGAGGTTGCCGCCGGCGCGGATCGCCAGGCTGCCCGCCTCGCCGGAGCCGTACACCGAGGTCTTCTGCGTGTGCGGATTGAGGCTGGCGTAGCGGTAGCCCGACAGATCGATGTCGCCCTGCACCACCAGATCGCCGTCGGCGGTCTTGCTGGCGATCTCGACGCCTGGGCGCAGGTGCAACGCGTCGCTGTAGGCGCTGCTGCGCAGGCCCGCGAGCTTGCGTTGCAGCAGGTCGCCGTTGGCCAGCGCAGCATCGATGAACGCGCTGCTGTCGACGTGGATCCGGTTCAGGTAGGCCTGATCGATCACCTGGTAAGGACGGCCGCTGGCCGCCGGATCGCTGCCGTCGGCGGCATCGGTGTAGCGCCGCACGGCGTTGAGCCCGATGGAGCGCGCGCCCTGGATGTCCAGCGCCCCGCTGGCGTCGATGGCGATGTCGTCGGCGCCCAGGCGCGGCGCGTACAGCTCCAGGGTGCCGCGCAACCGGCCGTCATGCTGGCCCGGCAAGGTGCCGGCCACGGCGTCGGTGCCGTGGCGCAGATCGATCCGCGCCCCCGAAGCCAGGGTCAGCAGACCGTCGCCGGCGTTGAGTTCGACCGTCGCCCGGTTCGGCGCGTCGATGATCTGCCCGTAGCTGTCGACCCGCAGCACCCGGCCATGGGCATCGAGCACCCCGTTGCCGGCCAGGGTCAGGCCCTGCTTGGCGGCCAGGCGGATGCTGCCGACCCGCTCGCCGCTGGCGTCGATCAGCCCGGCGACCGTCAGGCTGCCGTTGTCCACCGACACGCTCACCTCGCCGGCCTTGAGCCCGTCGCCGATCAAAAGGTTGCCCTGCTTGAGCTGGAAGCTGCGGCTGCCGAACACCTGCCCGGCGTTCAGGCGCCCGTTGAGCGCGGCGAACTGCTCGTTGAGGTCACCGCCCAGGCGCTGGGCGCGGATGTCCACCCCGCCCGCCTTGTACGGCACCCACGTGCCGCCGGCATCGTAGCGCCCGCTGGCGGCGCCGAGGATCTGCCCCTGCAGATCGACCATGCCTGCGTCCGAACCCAGGGCCACCGCGCTGAGGGTGCCGGCCTGGTTGTTCTGCGCCGACAGGTCGATGCGCGAGCCGGTCGCCTGGCGGATCGAACCGTTGGCGCTGTGCAGCACCACGTCGCCGCCCCAGCTGTATTTGTTCACGTCGTTGAACGGCAGCGTGCGCCCGGCCACGTCCAGCAATGCGCCGGCCGCCAGGGTCAGATCCCGTTCGGCCTTGACCGTCAGCTTACCGCTGGCCAGGGCGATGCGGCTGTCGAGCACCACGTCGCGGGCGTCCAGGGTCAGCTCCGCGCCCAGCGCATCGGCGCGCGCCGAGCCACCGCCGCCGCTGAGGGTGAGGCGTTCGCCGGCCCTGAGCCGGTTGACCGACGCCGCCTCGCCGGTCAGCAGCGGCGTGCTCAGGTTCAGGTTGCCGCCGCTGTAGGCGTAGCCCTTGACCGGGTCGTAGGCGCCCTGGGCCTGGTACACCGACAGGCTGCCCTTGTGGTTGGCGGTGATGCGCTCGCTGGCGCTCAGGTTGACGTTGGCGAACCCCAGCGCCAAGCGGTCGTTCTGCGCCAGGCCATTGGGCTGGGCATAGGCGCCGTAGCCGAACTCGATGCGCTGCGCCTGGATGTCCAGGGTGCCGCGGCCGGTGCCCGCGCCGCCGGCGACCACCGCGCCGGGGGCCTGGGTCGCGCCGTTCCAGATCAGGTTGGCGGTGCGCAGGGTCGCGACATCGCCCGCCTCGCCCAGGCCGTAGACCGCCGGGGTGGACAGCATGAAGTTCTTGAGTTTGCTCTGGCCGGTCACGGGGTCGAGCGTGTCGAGGGTGACGCTGCCGTAGAAGTTGAACGCGTCGCGGGTGGTCAGGTTCAGGGTTTCCAGGGCCGGCGCGCCGAATTGCGTGTCGCCGCGCAGCAGGCGGTCGAGCACCTGCTGGTTGAGGGTCAGGCCGGTGGGCACCTTGGCGCCGGCCTGCGCGAGCGCCTCGGCGCTGCCGGCGTTCACCGCGCCCACCGCCAGCGACAGTTGGCGGGTGCCGAAGCGCACCGAATCGCCCAGCTCGAACTGCTTGTCGGTGGCGGCGGTGATGCTGCCCTGGGAATACAGCAGCGCCGGTTCGGCACAAGCCGCCGTGGCGCAGGTGCCGATGCGGATGCTGCCGGAGGACGTGATGCCGTTGCCCGCTGCCGGCGCCAGCACGTTGTTCCAGCCGTTGGACACCACCAGCAGGCTCGCGGCCCCCGGCTGGTAAACGTAACCGCTGGCGGAGTCGTAGGGCACGCCGCCCCGGCTGAGGGTGTTGATGCCGGCCCCCGCTTCCACGGTGATGGCGCCGCTGCCCGCGTTGCTCCACAGCATGACTTCCGGCGCCGACAGCATCGCGCCTTCGCGCAGGGTGACGCTGCGGGTGTTGCCCTTGAAATCGACGATGTTGCCCGCCGTGACGTAGTCCACCGTGGGCGTCGCGCCGATGGCCAGGCGACCGGCGCCGAGCCGGTTGAGGGTGTCGGCGTACAGCGAGACCCCGGTGAAGCCCTCGCTGCGCGAGTGCCCGGCGCCGAGGATCTCGATGTCCGCCAGGCTGCTGCCGCGCACCACCGCCGAACCGGCCACGCCGCCCGCCGCCGCGCCGGACAGCACCTGGCCGTTGAAGTCCAGGGCGATGTCGTGGCGCCCGCCGTTGGTGAGGAACAGGTTGAGCGACTTGGCGTCCGCCGGGGTCAGCGCCCGTGGCACGCCGCGCCGGCCGGCGTCGCTGCGGATGAACGCGGCGAGCCCGGTTTCGTTGTACTGCGAATAGCGGCGCACCACGTCCGCCGAGGTCAGGATCACCTGGCTGGCCACGCTGTCGCGCAGCCCGGTGTTGGCCACCGACAGCAGGCCCGACGCCGTCCACGACCCGTTGCGCATCGCCAGCGCACCGCCGGCCGCCGTCGTGGCCTGGCCGTTGACCTCGACCCGGAACGCGCCGGGCAACAGGGCGAAGGTCGAGGGCAGCAAGGTGTACGTGCCCGCCGTCAGGCCCGGCACGCCGGCGCCGATCGTGATCTGCTGGCCGATCCGCGGATCCGACGCGCCCGCCTCCGCGAGCATCGGCGCGTAGGTGCTCTGGTTGCCCGGCACGATCGCGTACACCGGGTTGGCCGCCAGCCCCGGCAGGCTGAACGTGCCGTCGGCGGCGTTGCGCACCAGCGGGTTGAACCGCGCATCGGTGGAGCCGCCGCGCCCGGACACGAAACCGGCGCCGCGCAGGTCGCCGCCGCCGGACAGGTCGATCTGCGCGCCGTTCTGCACATCGACGTACTGCGAGCGCAGCGTCACCCCGGCCGTGTCGCCGCTGATGCCGTTGAGCACCACCGGTTTGCCGTTGTAGCGGTAGTCGATCCCGTCGGTGGTGCCGCCGTACGGCATCACCAGCCCGGCGCCGCTGACCGACGTCACGCTGCCGGGCAACAGGCGCACTTCGCGGGTCTGGGTCAGCAGGTCGTCGCCCAGGGTGATCATCCCCAACGGCGCCCGCAAGACACCGCCCTGCTCGATGTACCCGGCGAACAGGTTCAGTTGGCCGAACACCGAGTAAGGCAAGGCCTGGGGCGCCGCGCCTGCTGCGCCAATGCTCAGCGTGCGGCCGGGGCCTGCGTCTGCGCCGGCACGCGTGAAGCCGACACGCACGTCGGCGGTGACGCCACTGGCCGGGTAGATCTGCGCCGCACGGAGATCCAGATCCCCCGGCGTCCACAGTTGGGTCTTGGCCTTGCTGTCGGTCGGCGCGAGGAAACGCAGGTCGCCGCGGCTCTCCAGCGAGACCCGGTCGAAGCCCCGGCGCTCGGAGGACACCGCCGGGGCGCCGTGCTGCAGGATCGAACCGCTGGCACCGAACGACAGGCTGTTGGCCACGTCCAGCAGGTCCGCGCTGGCCCGCAGCTGCGCCGCCGACAGCGACACCGGCAATTGCGAGGACGCGGTGTTCTGGATCAGCGGCCGGATGACGCCGACGTTGGTGAAGTACTGGCCGATGCCGGACAGGCGCAGGTACGGCGCCGCCAGGCTGACCTGCGCGGTGTCCTTGCCTTGCTCGCTCAGCGACAGCACACCGGCATACAGGCTCAGGCGCTGGCCCATGCGCAGGTCGACATCGCCGTCGAAGGACAGAAAGCCGTTGCTCATCAGGCTCAGGCTGTCGAAGCCGCCCGCCATCAGACGGTCGGCGCTCAGCCGCGCCTGGCCGTAGCTCAACGGCGCCGAAGCGTCCGTCGGCTGTGCGGTCTGGCCGATGACCATTTCCCGGGGCTTGCGCACTTCGTTGCCGGCGCTGTCCTGGTACAGCGGCGAGTCCAGCACCACCTCCAACTGACCGCCCGCCGCCCCGACGCCGCCGGCCGCCGCGTGCAGGCGCCCCTCCAGGGACAGGCCGTTGTAAGAACTGAACGCGATGCGCCCGCCGTCGCTGGCGACCCGGGTCGGCCCCTGCCCGGCGATGTCCAGCGTCGCTTCGGTGCCGGACGCCTCCAGCCGCGCGCCCTCGCGCACGATCACAAAGGCGTCGGCGGAGGTGGCCGTGGCCTTCTTCGCGTCGATCTCGCCGCCGACGATGATGCTGCCGCCGCGCCCGACCTGCCCGTACACCCGGCCGAGGGCGTCCACCGCCGTATCGGCCCGGCCCGCCACGTCGAGCACAGCGTGTTCGCCGATGAGGATCGAACGCTGGTGCGCTTTCGGGTCGGCGGTCTGGTCGGAGGTCGCAGGGTCGATGGCCGCAAACTGCTGCTGACGAATATCGAGGGTGCCGCCCCAGGCGTTGAGCTCGCCGTCGACGGTGATCTGACCCGGCCCGCGCAGGCTGATGCGCTGGCCCGGGTCGACGCTGATCCGTGACCCCTGCCCCAGCAGCAACGGGCTGTTGGCCGGATCGATCAGGTTGCGCAGGCTGGCCCCGGCCTGCAACGACAGGCTGGCCCCGGCGCGCTGGGTCAGGCGGCCCTGGGTCGGGCTTTCCTGGAACAGGGTCGGCGTCCACACCTGCATCGCCGTGTCCGGGTCGACGCCGCTGGGGCGGTCGGCCGCCGCATCGGCGAACCGGTACACCGGCATCGTCACGTCGAGGGTCGTGCCGTCGGCCACGGTCAACCCGTTCAGGCCGATCAGGCTGTAGGCGGAGAAACCTTTGCCGAACAGCGCCGGGGTCAGGTGCAGGGTGTCGGCTGCCGGCGTTTCAGCGCTCTGACCGACCGTGATCCTGCCGGCCTGCACCGTCAGGCTGCCGCCGCCGGTGACGCCGTAGCCGCGCACGTCGCCGTCGAAAATCAGCCGGGAATCGCCGGGGGCGGAAATGGCGCTGGACTCCAGCGTCACGTCGCCGCCCTTGCCGCCCCGGGTCTTGCCGTTGGCCAGCACCGCGCCGCCAGACGACACGTCCAGCAGGCTGCCGGCGGCGACCCGGATGTCGCCGCTGCTGCGGATCGACACCGAACCGCCGTTGAGGTACGCCAGGCTGGCGGAGTCGTCGGGGTCGCTGCGCAGGTTGCTCCACAGCCCACGGGTGTCCAGGCGCACATTCTGGGCGATGTCCACCACGGTCGGCTGGCCGGCCGGGGCATTGATCCGGGTGTCCGCACGCTTGTCGGTGTTGAGCTGGTTGAGCACGTTGCCCAAGTGCAGGCTGCCGCCCCGGGCGGTGAGGTCGGCGCCGACGTGCACCTGCGGCCCGTACAGGGTGATGTCGCCGCCGGCGTCGACGCTCAGCGCACGGTTGACGTCGATCCGCTCCTTGGCCGCGACCTTCAGCGCACCCAGCCGCCAGCCGTTGAGGGTGTCGGCGTCCAGCGTCAGCGAACCGCTGCGTGCGGCCGGCACGCTGCCGGCGAGATCCGCCGGGGCATCGGTGCCGTCGGCCTTGCCGACCGTCACCCGGTCCATCAATGGATTGAGGCCGTACAGCAGGCCGCCGGCCGCCGCCACGTAGGCCGGGTCGTAGCTGCCGACGATCAGTTGCGCGCGCCGGGCCAGTGCGGTCTGGCTCTGCTCGTAGCCGTCCAGCGCCGCGCGCGGGGCCTGGGTCTGGCGCTCGCCCTGGAAGGTTTCGCCCAGCAGTCGGCCGCCCAGCACCGCGCTGCGGGTGCCGATCACCAGTTGTCCGGCGTCGCGGCCGACGGTGTAGCCCGACTCGAAACGCTGGGTCGGTGCGATCAGCGGGTTGTAGTAGACGCTGGTCTGGCCCCAGCGCTCGCTGCGGTCTTCGTAGCCCTTGTACAGCCCGGTGTAGAGCAGGTCTCCCGGCGCCCGCGAGACCTCGTACAGGCGCCCGTCCGCGCCGCGCAGCCAGCTCTGGCGGATCTCGCCGCTCTGCACGTCGAGGGTGCCGCCGGACAGGTTGATCAGCGAGCCCCGCTCGGTGACCACGTCGTTGCCGGCGAAGCTCACGGTGCCGCCCTGGGCCATCCATTCGCCGATGCCGTGGCCGCGGGTGCCGAGGTAGCCGCCGACCTCCAGCAAGCCGCCGGCGGTGTACCAGCGGTCGGTGGCGTAGCCGTTGGTGCCGGCCGGCACGTACACCAGCTCACGCACGTCGACCCAGACGTCGTTGCTGTTGAGCGCGCCTTTTTCGCGGTTGACCGAGGCATCGCGCTGCTCGTTGCCCTGGACGTTGATCTTGATGCTGTTGGACGCCATCGCCACCTTCACGCCGACGGCCCCGGACACGTCGATCAGCGCACCGTCGCGCACCACGCTGCGGCCCTGGGCCGTCACCGCGACCTGCCCACCGGTGGCGAGGGTGACCGAACCGTTCTGGAACTCGACGCTGCCGCCGCTCTGGATGTCGATGCGCGACTGGTCGCTGCGGATCCGGTTGTTGGCGTTGACCCCGGTCAGCGCGGCCTGGTGCTGGCTGTCCAGGGCGGTGAGGTCGCTGCCGTCGAGCAGGATCGCCGTGGCGCTGCCCTGGCCGAGGGTGACGCTGCCGGCGGCGTCGGCCGCCGGGTTGAGCAAGTGGATCGTGCCCCGGGTGGCCACCGAGGTACTGGCCACCGCCACGCCGTTCTGGACCACCTCGTGGCCGGTCAGGGTGATGTCGCCGGTGGCCGCCTGGATCAGGCCGTTGTTGCTGACCTTGCCCGCGCTGGCGCCGGCCTTGAAGCCCGGGGTGACTTCGTTGCCGAACGTGGTGGAGAACACGTTGCCTTCGGTGCCTGCGCCCTTGCGGATGTAGAAGCGGTCGCCGGCGCCGAGCACGGTCTGGCCCTTGGCGGTGGCGATGCGGCCGTCGTTCTGCACTTCGTTGCCGAGCAGCAGCACGTAGCCGCCGGCAGCGGTGGACGTGGCCGGCGCGTGGGTCTCCAGGGACGCGCCCCGCTCCACCAGCACCTTGCCGGCGGCGTCGGTGAAGGTCGCCTGACTGCCGCTGCTGTCGACGTACAGGCCACGGTCGCGGAACTGGCTGTCGCTGATCGTTGCGGCGGCGGCCACCAGGTTGCGCACGTTGACCTGGCTTGAGCCGCTGAACACCACGCCGTTGCGGTTGATCAGCATCACCGTGCCGTCGCCCTTGATCGCGCCCTGGATCTGGCTCGGCCGCGCCGCCGGGTCGTTGATGCGGTTGAGCACCGCCCAGTCCGCCTGCTGGGCGAACTCCACCGTGGTGTTGCGGCCGACGTTGAAGGTTTCCCAATTGAGGATCGCCTTGTCGGCGGTCTGCTCGATCTTCACCGTGGTCTTGCCGTCGGCCTGGGACTGCTGCGGGCCTTTGGCGTTCTGCCAACCTTGGGCCAGGCTGTTGTCGACCTTCAGCCCGCCTTCGCCGAGCCCGTCCGGCACCCATTGCACCGACCCCAGCGCCGCCGCGCGGCCGGCGGCCTGGACGGCCTGCTGCGCGGCGATGGCGGCGACGGTGTTGTTGAGGGTCTGCAGCGAGCGCTGCAACTGCTGGTTGGCCCGCTGCTGCTGGGCCAGCGGCGGCGTCATGCCCGGCAACCCGCCGACGCTGCCCCGTACGGCGGCGTTCTGCTGCGCGGCGCCCTTGGCCGCGAACCAGCCGGAGCTGAACGCGGTCGCCGCTTCGGCGCTGCCCGCCACCAGGCACAGCGCGACGGCGTGCGCCAACGGCTTGAGCAGCCACAGGGTCGGCTGCGCAGCGGCGTGCGGGAGGGACGGGGCAACGTTACGGCGACGGGACGGGCGAGCGGGCATCACTGCGAAATCCTTTTTTTGTCTGGCGCATTTGTCTGGCACAAGAGACCGCAGGTCACACGCCCCTGCCGTTACCACCTAGGCGGTTGGCGGACGCCGCGACCGAACGGATGTCACACAAACTTCATGAACGAGGAGTAGGCCGGCCAAAAAAAACGGCGGCAGCCCGAGGGCTGCCGCCATTTCTTGCACCGGGTGCTGCGCTTACAGAGGACGGCCTACGCCGTTGCAGACGCTGGCGTTGTTGATGTCCAGGTTGTTGCCGGAGGTGTTGGTGATGAAGTTGGCGGTCACAGCGGCTTTCCAGTTGGTCGGAACCGGCGTGAAGCTGTGGGCCACGGTGGCGGCGTTGTTGCCTGGGTTGCTGTAGTGGGTGGTCAGGAAGCTGCGCACATCGTTGGCCACGGAAGCGTCCTTGTAGCACTGGCCGAAGACGAAGTTGGTGTAGGCCACGATCGGGTAGCCGCTCGATGGGTTAGGCACGACCGGCACCCACTGGGCAGGGTTCGAAGGCGTGGTCGGCAGTGCGGCCGAACCCAGGGCCAGCGAGACGTTGGCGGTGGTCGGCTGTACGCCGTTGACGCGGGCGACCACGGCGTTGCTGGCGGCGTTCACGCCGTCCGGGCCGACGTAGCCGATGGAGCCATCCACAGCGTTGACGGCGGTGGCGACGTCAGCGGTGTTGGCTACGCCCACCCAGTTCGAAGGCAGGGTCGAACCGGCTGGCAGACGGGCGCTGGTGAAGGTCGAGTTGACCGCGAACTTGGTCGGGCAGATCGAGTTCAGGTGACGGCTGAGGATCTCGGTGGTGCCGCTGGAGACGTTGCGGTAAACGACGCGGATCGGGGTGGTGTCGGCGGTGCCCAGCAGGGTGCCCCAGGTGGTGGCGGTGCCGGACAGTGCGTCGCACAGTTGGGCGCTGGTCAGGTTGAGGGCGGTCTGGCCGGCCTTCTTGTAGGGGATGGCAACCGAGGTGGCCACGGAAGGCAGTTGGATCAGCGGGCCGTACGAAGCGCCGAAGTTGGTGTTGTAGGTGCTGATTTCAGTGGCGCTGAGGATCGAGTCGCTGCCGGCGAAGTGCACGGTGCCGGTGGTGCCGAACTGCGAGGCGGTGTTGGTCAGGAAAGCGCTTTTGCCCACGCCGCTGCCGGTCACGGCATAGCTGAAGTTGGCAGGCAGGATGCTGTTGGCAGAGCCTTTGTACAGAGCGGCAGGCAGTGAGGCGCCACCACCGGTTACGGCCATGGCCTGGGCGGAAGCCAGGGCGGCGACAGTCAGTGAGGCGGCGATCAGAGTGCGCTTGAACATGAAGAATCTCCTTTTCAACGTAGGTTGGGTACACAGGTTTTCAGGTGACTTGCATGACGCGGGTCGGACTCACCGCTGACCGTCGCTGACGTGGCCCGTGGTTAAGTCGCAGGGAGAAATTCGCAGGTTCCGGTGACAGATAAAGGAAAAAACCTCGGGAGCCGAAGACGCTTTCCGGCGGTTTTTCCTCGGGTGTTTGCGCGGCCGTTTCGGCTGTCTGGGACGGGGTTTTGCGCAAGATCGGCCAGAGCCGTTGAACGGCCGTTGCAGATGACAGAAAGGAGAACCCGAGGATGGCCGGCGCGGGACTCGGGTGACGAATCAGGCGGTGAAAAAATTTTAGAACTTAACTGATCGGGCGGACCTCTTCGTCGGATCGTCGTCCGGGGCGAGCCTGCTCCCACAGGTTTCTGCGGTGAGCACAGATGCTGCGGACAACCTCAATCACTGTGGGAGCGGGCTTGCCCGCGAAGAGGCCGGTTCAGGCAACCTCAAAGGCACAGCCTTATTGCACCAACTGATTGATCTCGATGATCGGCAACAGCACCGCCATGACGATCACCAGCACCACCCCGCCCATCACCACGATCATCAGCGGCTCCAGCAGCGCGGTCATGCCCATGGCCCGGCGTTCGATGTCCCGGGACAGGGTCTGCGCCGCCCGCTCCAGCATCGGCGGCAGCGCGCCGGTCTTCTCGCCGCTGGCGATCAGGTGGATCAGCACCGGCGGGAACACGTTCTCCGCCTTCAGCGCCGCCGCCAGGTTGGCGCCTTCGCGCACCTTGGCGGTGGCCTCGTTGACGCTCAGGCTCAGGCGGTCGTTGGACAGGGTCTGGCGCGCCGCGTCCAGCGCCCGCAGCAACGGCACCCCGGCCCCGCCCAGGATCGCCAGGGTCGAGGCGAACCGCGCCGTGTTCAGCCCCAGCACGAACCGCCCGAACAACGGCAGCCGCAACACCCGGTGGTGCCAGCTCAGCCGCGCCGCCGGGTTGCGCAAGTACAGGCGCCAGCTCCAGAAGGCACCGCCCAGCAGCCCCGCGCACAGCCAGCCCCAGGCGCGGATGAAATCGCTGGCGGTGAGCATCGCCAACGTCAGCCCCGGCAGGTCCTGGCGGGCCTGGGAAAACGCGCTGACCACCTGCGGCACCACGTAGCTGAGCAGGAAGATCACGATGCCGATCGACACCAGCCCGACCACGCCCGGGTAGATGAACGCGGTGAGGATCTTGCCGCGCAGGTTGTTGCGCTCCTCGATGTAGTCGGCCAGGCGCTCCATGACCTGGGCCAGGTCGCCGGACTCCTCCCCCGCCGCGATCAGCGCCCGGTAGATCTCCGGAAAGTCCCGGGGCCGGGCCGCCAGCGCTTCGGCCAGGCGCATGCCGCTGCGCACGTCGGCGCGCACGGCGCCGAGGGTGTGGGCGATGTGCTTTTTCTCGGCCTGCTCCACCGTGGCGCTCAGGGCGGCTTCCAGCGGCAGGCTGGCGCCGAGCAGGCTCGCGAGTTGCCGGGTGGCCCAGGCCAGGTCGTTGTCCGACAGCTTCGGGCTGAACAGGCCGCCGGCGCCCTGGCCGGCGGCGGTGTTTTCCTTCTGCACCGACAGCGCGGTCAGGCCCCGGCTGCGCAGCAGGCCGAACGCGGCGCTCTGGCTGTCGGCCTCCAGGTGCCCGGTTTCGATCTTGCCGCCGGCGTCGGCGGCCTCAAAGCGGTAGCGGTTCATCAGGCGTCCCGTGTCACGCGCAGGATTTCCTCGGGCGCGGTGGCGCCGCTGCGGATCCAGCGCTCGCCGTCCTCGCGCAGGCTGAGCATCCCGGCCTTCTGCGCCGAGGCGCGCAAGGCCTGCTCCCCTGCCCCTTGGTGGATCAAGGTGCGGATGTCGTCATCGATGCAGAACAGTTCATGGATACCGGTGCGGCCGCTGTAACCGGTGTGGTTGCATGCCGCGCAGCCCACCGGGCGCCAGGTGCCCGGTGCGGCCGGATCCAGCTGCTTGCAGTGGCCGCACAGCCGCCGCACCAGCCGCTGCGCGAGCACACCGAGCATCGACGACGCCAGCAGGAACGGTTCCACGCCCATGTCGATCAGGCGGTTGACCGCCGACACCGCGTCGTTGGTGTGCAGGGTCGCCAGCACCAGGTGGCCGGTCAGCGAAGCCTGCACGGCGATCTGCGCGGTCTCCAGGTCGCGGATCTCGCCGATCATGATGATGTCCGGGTCTTGCCGCAGGATCGCCCGCAGCGCCAGGGCGAAGGTCATGTCGATCTTGGCGTTGACCTGGATCTGGCTGATGCCCGGCAAGTCGTACTCCACCGGATCCTCCACGGTGAGGATGTTGCTGGTGCTGGCGTCCAGCCGGGCCAGCGCGGCGTACAGGCTGGTGGTCTTGCCGCTGCCGGTGGGCCCGGTGACCAGCACGATGCCGTGGGGCTGGCGGATCAGGCCGTCGAGGCGGGCCAGCACTTGGGCGTCCATGCCCAGGGTCTCCAGGTGCAGGCGGCCGGCCTGCTTGTCGAGCAGGCGCATCACCACCCGCTCGCCGTGGCCGGTGGGCACGGTGGACACCCGAATGTCGATGGGCCGCCCGGCCACGCGCAACGTGATGCGGCCGTCCTGGGGCAGGCGTTTTTCGGCGATGTCGAGCTGGGCCATGATCTTGATCCGCGACACCAGCGCGCCGTGCAGGGCCTTGCGCGGCGAGACCACGTCGCGCAGGGTGCCGTCGACCCGGTAGCGCACCACCGAATGGGTCTCGAACGGCTCGATGTGGATGTCGCTGGCCTCGTCCCGGGCCGCCTGGGTGAGCAAGGCGTTGATCATGCGGATCACCGGCGCGCCGTCCTGGGTGTCGAGCAGGTCGGTGATCTCGGGGATGTCCTGCATCAGGCGGTCGAGGTCGACCTCGCTCTCCGCCGCGCCGACCACCGCCGCCGCACTGCCGGTGTCGGCGTAGGCGCTGGCGAGCAGGCCGTCGAGCTCGTCGTCGCGCACCCGCTCCAGCCGCGCCGCGCCGAACTGGCGGCGCACCTCGCTGATCGACCAGCCCGGCGTCGACGGGCACACCGTCAGCACGCCGTCGCGCAGCAAGATGCGTTGGGCCTTGGCCCAGGCGTAGGGCAATGCGCTCATGACCGCGGACTCGCTTCCAGCGGAACGGCCTTGATGGTCGCCCGCGGCCCGGAGGACGGCGCCACCGCCGGCACGCCCTGGGCGGCGTTGGGCAACTGCGGCGCCTGCATGTCCGGCATCGCCCAGCTGCGCTCCGGTTGCAGGCCGCCCTGGGCGCGGCGCATGAAGTCGTAGCGGTTGAGGGTGATGCTGCGCCCCGCCGCGCTGTCGCGGATGATGTACGGGCGCAGGAACACCATCAGGTTGGTCTTGTTGATCGAGCGGCGTTCGTTGCGAAACAGCGCGCCGATCCCCGGCAGGCTGCCCAGCCACGGCACCGCTTCGTTGCTCTGGCTGTAGCCGTCCTGGAGCAGGCCGCCGAGCACCATGATCTGGCCGTCGTCGAGCAGGATGCTGGTGTCGATGGCACGCTTGCTGGTGACGATCCCCGCCGAGGTGGCCGCCGCCGAAGCACGTTCGTCGATGCTGCTGACCTCCTGGTAGATGTCGAGCTTGACCGTGCCGCCCTCGGAGATCTGCGGCCGCACGTTGAGCTTCAGGCCCACCTCTTCGCGGGTCACGGTCTGGAACGGGTTGTTGCTGGTGCCACCGCCGCCGGTGACGTAGCTGCCGCTGACGAAGGGGATGGTCTGGCCGACGAAGATGCTCGCTGCCTCGTTGTCCAGGGTCAGCAGGTTCGGCGTGGACAGCACGTTGGTGCCGCCCTTGCTCTTCAGCGCCCGGGCCAGCACCTTGAGGTCGAGGACCTTGCCGATGCCGGGAATGTCGACGGTGCCGTTGACGTAGCCCACGTTCAGCCCCTGGGGCAGCACGTCGAGGCTGGTCTTGCCGTTGAGCTTGAGCCCGGAACCGCCGAGGTTGGCGCCGCCGATCACGCCCTTGCCGCCGAGGTTGCCGCTCTGCCACTGCACGCCGAATTCGCTGGCGTCGTCCTCGCCGATCTCGACGATCAGGCTTTCGATCACCACTTGGGCGCGTCGCTGGTCGAGCAGGTCGATGACTTCGCGCAGGTTGCGGTACAGCGGCTCCGGCGCGGAGATCAGCAAGGTGTTGGTGGTGGCGTCGGCCTGGATGGTCACGCCGCCGGCGCTGAAGGCGACGTTCTGTTCGCTGGCCTGACCGCCGGCGGTGCCGCTGCCGGCGCTGCTGCCCTGGGCATAGCTGCCCCCGTTGCCGGAACCGCTGCCGGTGGTGGTGCTGCCGGTGGTGGTCTGCGTGCCGTTCTGGTTGGCCTGCCCGCCGCCATTGGCCGTGCTGCCCATGGCGCTGAGCACCGAACGGGCGCCGTCGCCGGTGCCGCTGTCGCTCTCGCCGGTGAGCAGGCCGCGCAGGGCCTGGGCGAGCTTGCCGGCCTGGGCGTTGCGCAGGTACACCACGTGCAGGTTGCTCGGGTTGCTCTGAGCGTTGTCGAGCTTGTAGATCAGGTTGCGCGCCAGCTCCGTGCGCTCGGGGCTGCCGGCGCGGATGATGATGGTGTTGGAGCGCGGGTCGCCGATCACCGCGATCTTCTGCGTGGGGTCGTTGCCCGGCGCGTCCAGCAGGTCGGCGACCATCGGCGCGATGTCGGCGGCGATGCCGTTCTGGATCTGCACCACGTCGGTGTCGATGGCGCTCGGGGTGTCGATGCCGGCGATCAGCTGCGCCACGCGGTTGAGGTTCTCGGCGTAGTCGGTGACCACCACCGTGTTGTTGCCCGGATAGGCATTGATCGGGTTGTTCGGCGACACGATCGGGCGCAGCACCGGAATCAGGTTCACCGCGTTCTCGTACTGCAGGCGGAAGGTGCGGGTGAGCATGCCGTTGCCGGCCGGTTTGTCGGCGCTGTAGATCGGCCCGCCGAGCAGTTTGGCGTCGGCCTCCGGCACCACCTGGGCGACGCCGCCGACGTCCACCACGCTGAAGCCCTGCATGCGCAGCGCCGCCAGCAGCATCTCATAGGCCTGGCGGGCCGGCACCTGGCCTTCGGAGACCAGCGTGAGGTTGCCCTTGACCCGCGGATCGACCAGGAATTGCTGACCGGTGGAACGGGACAGCGCCCGCACCACGGCCTGGATGTCGGCCTCGACGAAGTTCAGGGTCACCGGTTGGTCGCCCAATGGATTGGCCGCCGCGACGGGCCCCTGCACCGCCCCGCCGCTGCGGGCGCGTGCGGTGATGTTGTGCAGTTGCTTGGGCGCAGGCCTGACCTGGGCCTGCATCCGCTCACGGTCCAGCACCGCGTCGCCGCTGCGCTGGGTGTTGGCCAAGGGCCGGCCGAGTTCGCTGTCCACCAGCAACGGCGGCTGATTCTGCGGGGCGGTGTTGCTGCACGCGCCCAACGCCACCAACAGCATCGGCAGCGCCTTGCGCGCCGGGTTGAAACCTGACCCCTTCATGAAGCTTCCTTAGCGCCCAGCGCCTGATCCATGCGTACGGTGCCTGACAGAGTGCCGGCGGTGTCATCGGTCGCGGCGGCCTCTGCGCGTTGCAGACGGGCCTCGACCACGTGCAGCGAAAACTGTTGCGGGCGGCTCAGCAGCCAGTCGAGCACGGCGTCCGCCGGGGCCGCGTCGAAGGTCAGTTGCCAGCCGCCGGACGGCACCGCCTGCAAGCGGAAATGACCCGCCAGCCCGGCGGCCTGCAACCCGTGCTGCAGCGAAGATTCGAGGTCTTGTCCGGCGGCCGGCGCGCTGACGTCGCGCAACAGCACCTCCAGGGCTTCGGCCTGGGCCCGCAGCTTCGGCGTTTCGGCCTGCCAGTCGGCGATCTTCTTCAACGGCGGCTGGATCAGCGCGACCCACACCAGCAGGGACGTCACCGCGACGGCCATGCCGATCACCATGCGTTTCTCCCGCTGGGCCAGCGGCTGCCAGCGGGCCTGCACCTGCCGGGCGACGCGCTGCCAGGCGGCGCGGCCATTGGCCAATGTCACCTTATTCATCTTCCGCTCCGCTGTTGTCGCCGTCGTCGTCGCCTGCCGTAGAGAGGGCCTCGCCGGCCGGACGCAACGTCCAGCCGTCCGCGTCATGGCTGACGCTGATCCCGGCCTGGGCCAGCGTGTCTTGCCACCCCTTGTCGCTGCCGGCCCGGGCGTCGTCCAGCAGGCTCAATTGCAGGGCGCCGTCGACGAACGTGAGGCGCTGCACGCTGCCGGCCATGAACGGCATGCCGTTGCCCGCTTGCAGCACCAGCCGGCTGAAGGCCTGCCCCGGATCGTCCGCCGCCCCCTGCTGACGCGCCGCCAGTTGCTGACGGGCCTGTTGCAGCGGATTGAGGATCACCGGCAATTCGGGAAAGGCCTGTTTCACCCGTTGCATCATCTGCGCCTTGAGCTGTTGGCCCTGCGCGGCTTCGCGGGCGGCGTACAGGTTCAGGCCGGTCACCCACACCGTCAGCGCGAGTGCGCCAAAGCCCAGCGCCCGTCCCCAGCCGCGCCGGTCCACCGGCTGCTGGAGGCCGGCATGCAGCCCCCAGGCCGGCAGCGGTCCGCTCCAGCGCTGGTCGGACGGCAACGACTGTGCGCCTTGCGGGGCGTCGTCGCCGATCCAGTGCAGCGCCACGCCGGGTTCCGCCTGCTCCCCGTCGTCGAGCAGCGGCTGGATCCGCGCCGTGTGCAGGCTGTCGCGCAGCAACAGATGCCCCTCGAACACGCCACCGACCCCGCCGGCCATGACCGGTAAACCGTAGGCCGCCGGGTACAGGCCCTTGAGGTGCAGCCCGGTCTGGCGCAGCAACCGCCCGAGCTGTTGCAGTTCCTGCCGCGCCAACCACGCCACCGCCACCTGCCCGGCGTCATCCCGCGGACCGTGGGCCACGTGCATGGCGGCGACGTCGCCGAGCATCAGGGTCTGGGCCGCGCACTGGACGGCGGCGGCCATCTTGGCGGTCGGCAACGGCGGCAAATCGAGGCTGGCCAGGAGGCTGTCCGCCGGGTGCAGGAAGCACACCAGCGGAGTCTTGGCCGGCAGTTGCCCCAGACGCTGCACCTGTTGGCGGACCACCTGCCCCTGACGGTCGAGCCACACGCAGGCAAGCTCGCTGTCCAGGCTCAGCTGCGCCAGCGGCGGCAGGCCCACGCGCACCGGCGTCATACCCCCACCCTCGACCAGATCACCTGCGGCAGACGGTCTTGGCTTCGGTGCAGCAGCGCTTCGACGCTGACCCGACGCTGCTCGCGGCGGGCCTGGCCGCGCAGGCGGAACCAGTCACTGGTGATGCCGACCTTGACGCTGGTCATCTCCAGTTGCGGCAGGCGCAGGCGGTTGACGAAGTCGCCGCGGTTGATGAACCAGCGGCCGGCGTCGCGCTCATTGATCAGCGCCTGCGCCCGCTCCAGCGACAGTCCCGGCACATACGCCGCCAGCACCGGCGCGGTGGCGGTGTTGCCGTTGACCCAGGTGTTGGCCGGGATCACCGTGAGGTAAGGCGCCAGCTTGCGCAGGACGGCGTCGTCGACGCCCTCGACGCTGCGCAGGTCTTCAAGCGTGCGCAGCATCGGCAGGGTCGGTGGCTGCGGCTTGCGTGCGGCGCCGGGCGAAGTGCCGCGGCCGCTGTCGAAGCCATTCTTCGCCAAGGCCTTGTCCGCCAGGGCCGGGTTCAAAAGCCGTGGGTAGGAATCGATGACCCGCAAAGTGATGCGCCGGGCCAGTGCGTCGCTGACGCCGATCAGTGCGCACAGGCGCTGGAACGCCTCGACCTGGCCGTCATCGACCCGTTCGTTGGCCACCAGCGTGCGCAGGTTGAACTTGCCCTGCTCGTCCTCCAGCCGCCCTTCGAAACCGTAGGCGTTCAGCCCCTGTGCCCAAGGCTGGTCGAGCCGGGTCAACGGGTCGCGCTGCCGGGCGTCCCAGAGCAATTGGCGGCTCAGTTCCAGGCCGCCGTTCAGCAGCCAGCGCCCCTGCACCCGCAGTTGCTCGGCTTCCAGCGCACGGGTCGAGACGCTCTGACGGGTGAGCATGCCGGCGGCGATCACCGCCACCACCGCCGCGATCAGCAGCGCGCTGATGATCGCCATGCCCCGCTGGTTCGATGGGCTGTCCATGGCCGGCCCTACAGTTGCCAGGAGCCGATGTCGGCGTTCACGCCCTCGCCGTCCGGCTGGCCGTCGGCGCCGAGGGAGAAGATGTCGATCTCGCCGTTGGCGCCGGGGTTGAGGTACTGGTACGGGCGGCCCCACGGGTCGTTGGGCAGGCGCTCCAGGTACGAGCGCCAATTGCTGTTCTTGGCGTCGGCGGGACGCTCCACCAGCACCTTCAAGCCCTGGTTCATGGTCGGGTAGCTGCCGTGGTCGAGCCGGTACAACTTGAGGGCCTGCATCAGCCCGCCGATGTCCTGCTTCGCCGCCGTGGCCCGGGCCTGATCCGGCCGGTCCAGCACCTTGGGCACCACCATCGCTGCCAGAATCCCGAGGATCACCACCACGACCATGATCTCGATCAGGGTGAAGCCCTGCTGCCGGCGAGGCATCCGTGGCGGTTGTTGAGGCTGTTTGCGCTGCGCGATATCCATCTCGTCATTCCCTGGCTAGATTCGATTCGACGCGCAGTGTTGCAAGAAGATATGTCAGAGATGTTGTGAATCCTCGGGAGTTTCGGTCTTCAAGCGGTCAAGCGCGGGGGTTAGCGTCAAGGGCTGCCCGACCGCCCGAGAACCCGATGCGCGCCCCTTCCAAAGAAGCCGGATTCACCCTGATCGAAGTGCTGGTGGCCCTGGCGATCATCGCCGTGGCCATGTCCGCCGCCGTGCGCGTGGCGGGGCTGATGACGCAGAGCAGCGGCCTGCTGCGCGACCGCTCGATTGCGATGATTGCGGCGCAGGGGCGCATGGCCGAGCTGCAGTTGGAGGGTCGGTTGCCGATGGGGATGAAAGCCGTGGAGTGCGACCAGGGGCGCCTGCCGTTGCGCTGCGAGCAAATGATCGGCAGCGCCGAGAACGGGCGGCTGCTGAAGGTCGGCGTGCAGGTGTTCGACCGCAGCCAAGATGCGCCGCCGCTGGCGCGGGTCGAGACGCTGTTGAGCCGTCCGCAGCCCTGATCCTGCCTTGTGAAGACGAGTCGCCCTCACCACAGGGTTGTTTTTCAGGGACGGGTCAGCCGAGGCAGGTCCGGGCCTTGCGGCAGTTTGTCCACGGCCAGCCGCTGCGGCTCGCCGCCCTGCTCGATCACCACCGCATCGCCTTCCACCGCCAGCAGTTTCACCCCGGCACTGATGCGCTCGCCTTGCAGGAAGCTCTGCGGCGGTCCGTCGTTGAGGCTGAGTATCGCCACTGCCCCCCGACTACCCGCCATCACGCCGCTGACCTTGATCTGCACCGGCGCCGTGCGGTCGGCAAACCATTGCAGCGCCGGGCTGTCGCTGCGGGCGGCGAGCAGTTGCGGGGCGGCGGCCGGGGTGTGCGATTCGGCGGGGGTCAGCAGCAGCGACGACCATGTCGCAACGCCCACCAGCGCCGCCAGCAGCGCCAGGGCCTGTGCCATCTGCGGCGGGGAAACGCGTGCGGTGAAGTTCATGGGTTCAATCTCCTTTCAATCCCGACCGTCAGACTACCCGGCAATTCTCACGGTTTTATTTCACACGCCTTACATGTTGGCCGGGCACGATGGCGGTTCAGGACAGGTCGACGCAAAGGAGTGCGCAGGGAATGAACCGGTTCACGCAACAGGGCTTCACCCTGATCGAGCTGATGGTGGTGCTGGTGATCATCGGCATCGCCAGCGCGGCGATCAGCCTGAGCATCCGCCCCGACCCGCTGCAACTGCTGCGCAAGGACGCCGAGCGCGTGGCGCAGTTGCTCCAGGTGGCCCAAGCCGAGGCCCGCGCCGACGGCCGGCCGATCGCCTGGCTGAGCGACGCCAAGGGCTTCCGCTTCAGCCGGCGCAGCGACAGCGGCCAGGGGTTCGACCATTTCGAGCGGGATGCGCAACTGCGCCCGCGCCCTTGGCAGAGCCCGAAGCTCGATGTGCGGGTGGAACCGAAGCAGAAAGTGGTGCTCAACGCCGAATGGATCAACCCGCCGCTGCAATTGACCCTGTCCGACGGGCTCAACCGCCTGAGCGTGATGCGCGATGCCGCCGGCCGGATCAGCGTGCAATGAAGCGCCAACAGGGTTTCACCCTGATCGAAGTGATGGTGGCGATCCTGCTGATGGCGGTGGTCAGTCTGATTGCCTGGAAGGGGCTGGACAGTGTCACGCGCGCAGACAGCCATTTGCAGGCCAGTGGTGAGCAGAACGACAGCCTGCTGCGGGCGTTGAACCAGTTGCAGCGCGACGTTGAGCTGCGTGCCGGAATCGAGCTCAGCGAACCGAAACGTGCCGGCGAAGACGACGAACCCGACACCGCCCCGCCCGCCCTCACCGTGCGCGGCAGCGACAGCCAAGGCTTTCGGCTGGACATCATCCGCACCGCCGCCGACCGGCCCGGCGCCCTGCAACGGGTGCGCTGGTGGCTCAAGGGCGACACCCTGTACCGCGCCGCCGCCCCGGCCCGCAGCCGCTATCCGCTGCCGGCGCCGACCTCTGGGGTGGCGGTGCTCACGGATGTCAGCGAAGCGCAGGTGCGGGTCTGGGATCCGGACAAGGGCTGGCGCCCACTGAGCGGCAACCGCAAGGAAGATCCGCCGGGCCTGGAACTGCGCCTGACCCGCCAGACCCCGCAAGGCCCCGAACGCTACCGCCAGGTCATCGGCCCGCTGCTGTGATCGCCCTGATTCTGCGGTGCCTGAGCCACCGCCATCGCCAGCAGGCTGGCTCCCACAGGGGATCCAAGTTGATGGCAGATTTCCGTGCCTACCACAGGTATCCTCGGTGTCCGCAAAATCCAGGTACACCACAAAAACCTGTGGGAGCTGGCTTGCCAGCGATGAGGCCGGCACTGCCGACATCTCTGTTGCCTGACACACCGCCATCGCGGGCAAGTCGAGTCGTCGCACCGCAGCTCCCACAGGTATCTCAAGCGCCCGCAAAATCCAGGCACACCACAAAAACCCGTAGGAGCTTGCCTGCAAGCGATGAGGCCGGCATTGCTGGCATCTCTGTTGACTGAACCACCGCCATCGCTGGCAAGTCGAGTCGTCGCACCGCAGCTCCCACAGGTATCTCAGGTGCCCGCAAAATCCAGGCACACCACAAAATCCTGTAGGAGCTTGCCTGCAAGCGATGAGGCCGGCACTGCTGGCATCTAAACCGCCAGCCATGCCGTCAGCTGAAAACGACGACCCCGCCCGGCAGTTTGGTGCATTTGACGCCATAGGCGTCGCGGATCAGCAAGGCGACGCCGGCCAGTTGGTCAAGGCTGAAGCGGGCCTGCACCCGGCGCTGGCCCAGTTCGCGGTTGAGCAGCACCAGCATGCCGGGGCGGTAGCGGTTGATCTCGTCGATCATCTGGCTCAGCGTCGCGCCGTTGAACACCAGCACCTGGTGCCGCCAGTTCATCACCGCGGCGGTGTCGACGCTCTGCACGCTGCCCACCTGCTGCGCGTCCCAGGTCAGTTGCTGGCCCGGCTCCAGGCGCACGCTGCGGCCTTGCAGGTCCACCTCCAGCACACCGTCGAGACACGTCACGCACACCTGCCGGTCGAGGTTGCGCAGGTTGAACCGTGCCTGACTGGTCCGCAGCCAGCCGCTGCCGGCCTGCACCGCCAACGGCCGGCGCACGGTCTGCACCTCGACTTCGCCGCTGAGCAGTTCGAAGCCTTGCGCGCCGCCTTCCACGGCGCGCTGGTTGATGCGGGTCTGAGTGTTGAGCTCCAGGCTCAGGCCGTCGGCCGGTTCGAAGCGGCGCTGCTCGCCGACCTCGGTGATGTAGTCGGCCCCAAGGCCCGAGAAACCGCCGGGCACCGTGCCGCGCACCAGCAGGAACGCCGCCGACGCCGCAATGGCGCCGCCCAGGAACGCCCGTCGGCCGAAGCGCCGGGGAGCCCGCAGGCCCTCGGCCGCCGGTTGCAGCAGGTGCCACAGGGCCTTGCAGTCCTCGAAGGCGCGGGCGTGTTCGGGGCTTTGCGCGCACCACTGGCGCAGGGCCCGGGCATCGGCGGCCGTGGCCCGGCCCGAGGTCAGCAGGATCAGCCAGTCGCGGGCTTCGCTCTGCAGACGTTCACAGGCCTTGGGCGCGGCAGGTGTCAGACGGAGGATGTTCAAACGCACAGTTACTCGACGGGTTGATCGGGACGCCCGGATCGGCGCTCTACTTTCAAGACGGTTTTCCGGCCCCGCGACCGAACCGCTGAAACACTTTTCTTTCCAGTTTCGCCGCGCAGTGCCCCAGCGCAGCCTTGATTTCCTTCTCGACCATGCGCGTGGAGATGCCGAAGCGCTGGGAAATCTCCAGGTGCGGCGCCTCTTCCAGACGGGCGGCGATGAAGATCCGCCGGCGCCGCGCCGGCAGCTCATACAGGGCGCTGAGCAGCGACTGGATCTCCTTCTGCCCACCCACCACCCGCGCCGGGTCGAGGGCTTCGTCGCTGATCTGCAGCAGTTCCTCGACCTCGCTGCCGGTGAGCAGCCGGGCGTCGGCCTGGCGGCGGTCGGCGGCGATGTTCAGCGCCATGCGGTAGAGGTAGGCGTTGGGCCGCAGGAGATCCGGCGGAGGCTCCATGCGATCCACCCGCAGGTAGGTCTCGTGCAGCACGTCGTTGGCCAGGTCCTCGGAGCCGAGACGACGGCGCAGGCGCACCCGAAAGTCGTCGTAGGACGTCAGGAACAGCTGGAGCATCGAACCTTGTCCGGCGTCTTTCATCCCCCGGAAACTCCTTCCCATCTGGTGCAGTCCATGCGTTTCCCTGTGTTTTTCTTGTCCATGGTTTCCGGCAACAGCAGCAGTGTCACCGGCTGACGCAAAGCCCCGGGCGTCGGGCGCTCGATGCTCAAGCGTTGAAAACTGTCCACCAGCGCCGCGTCCCGCCGGCCATCGCCGGTGGAGGTCAGCAGCCGATGGTGCTGCACCACCCCGTCGCGGCCGATCCACAACTGCAGCACCGCGCGGTAACTGCCCGGACGGGTGAGCGGCGAACGGCACAGCGTGCGTTCGATGGCCGCCTGCACCGCCGTCGCATAGCTGCGGTTGACCGCGCTGGGCGCCGCCGTTGCGTGCTGGGCCGGCCCTTGCGTCTCTTCGACCTGCGCCACCTGCAAGGTGAACGCATCAGCGCGGGCGTACTTGGCCATCAGGCCGCTGCCGCCGAGCATGCGGCGCAAGGCGTCGGCCGCGGTGAACTCACCGTCCACCGCCGACGAACGCCGGCCCCGGCTCAACTGGCTGTCGACCAGCACCGCCATGCCCGTGGCCCGACTGAACCGGTCCAGGGCCGACGCCAGATCCTGGGCCGGGATGTGCAGCGTCATGCGCAACGGTTCGGCCTTCGCCCCCAGCGCCAAGAGGCCCAGCAACAGGCCCAGACAGGCCTGGCGCAAAGGCGCTGAACGCACAAAACCGCCCTTGGCATGGCCTCGCTGCACGGCTGACGCACCCCTGAAAACCGTCATCCTGAGGGCTGTTTATGAATCTGGTGTGACGGACGGTGCAAAAAAACCATCACGGGATCGCCGACGGCCTTGCAGTAGACTCAAGTACCAGAGCGGCCCGTCGGGCCGGCCAGGAGGCCTGCATGAAATCACTGAGCAACATCGTTCTGGGCGGCGCGGTGCTGATCGCCTGCGCCATGGCGCACGCCGAACAGCCGACGGGGTGCATCGACGTAACGGTCGGCGGCTACAAGGCGCCGAACTACGATTGCCTGAGCCAGCAGATGGGCAACAACCCCGAAGGCGCCAAGGCGGCGCAAAAGAACCGCGAGGCGATGAACGTGCCCGTCGACAAGCGACCGCCGAACCAGGTGGGCCTGGCGACGCCGGCCGCCACCGCCACGCGGATGGGCAACGCCTTCGGCCACTCGGTCAAGCCGCAGCGGCCGCCGGCCGGTCAATGAGCCCAGAGCCCGAGGCGAGGGCGCTGGCTCGCGCGTGCGTGCGCAGCAGCCCTGCGCGCGCTCGGATCACTCGCTGGGCTCCTGGCGGAAACTCACCGCCAGCCGGTTCCAACTGCTGATGGTGCTGATGGCCATGGTCAGATCCACCAGCTCGCCTTCCGCGAACTGCTCCCGCGCTTCCTGGAAGACAGCATCCGTGACCTTGCCTTCGGACAGCAGCGTCACCGCTTCGGTCCAGGCCAGCGCCGCCCGCTCGCGCAGGCTGAAAAAGCCGCTGTCGCGCCACACCGCTACCGCGTACAGGCGCCGCTCGCTCTCCCCGGCCCGTCGGGCCTCCACCGAGTGCAGGTCGGTGCAGAACGCACAGCCGTTGAGCTGCGAGGCGCGGATCTTGATCAGGTGCAGCAGCGGCGGCTCGATGCTCAGGCTGCCGGTCAGCGCCTCCAGGGCGATCATCGCTTTCATCGCCTTGGGCGAGGCGCTGTAGTAATCCAGGCGCGGGGACATGGGCGGGTCTCGGGCAGCAGAAGAGTGATTTCACGGTAAGCGCTGGTGCGCCAGGGTTACAGCCCCAATTCCACGGAAAACTGGCAGACCACTGAACCCGGGCACACACTGACTCTGTGGGAGCTGGCTTGCCAGCGATGGCGGTATACCTGCTGACACTGATGCTGGATCCGAAGGCCCCATCGCTGGCAAGCCAGCTCCCACAGGGTTCTGCACCAATTTCGGGGATTTGCGATACGCAACTTCTGCCCCGCGTGCATTCGGAAGTAATCTGGCGGGCGCACAATCCGCCTCATTCGCCCCAGGAGCCCCGTCGGTATGGAACTTCATGTCGTGATCAACGGCCGCAAGGATCTGGCCGGCCAGTTGTACCAGCAACTGCGCGGCGCCATCGAGTCCGGGCGGCTGGCCGCCGGCACCCAGTTGCCCCCCAGCCGCCTGCTGGCCGAGCAGTTGGGGATTTCGCGCAAGACCATCTCCGACACCTATGCGCAGCTGACCTACGAAAACTTCCTCACCGGCGTGATCGGCAAAGGCACCTACGTCAACGCCCGTCCCGCCGCCGTGCAGCGCAAGCAAAGCGCTGCGGAACTGGCCGGCGCCGAGGTCGTCGAGCGATGGCGCAATCTGCCGGTGTTCCTGCGCCACCCGACGCTGGAAGGCTCGCTGCGCTACGACTTCATCGGCGGCGCCACCGGCAAGGGCCAGTTTCCCCAGGACGACTGGCGCCGTTGCGTCGCCCACGCCATGCGGCAGATGGCGACCTCCAAGGGCTTCTACAGCCTGCCCGAAGGCTTGCCGGCGCTGCGCAACGCGATTGCCCGGCACATTGCGTTTTCCCGTGGGGTGAATTGCCAGGACGAAGACGTGGTGGTGTGCAACGGCGCCCAGCAGGCGCTGGACCTGATCGCCCGGGTGCTGCTGCAGCCCGGCAGCGTCGTGGCGATGGAAGACCCCGGCTATCCACCCGCCCGTCTGCTGTTCGGCACCCACGGCGCCACGGTGGTCGGGGTGCCGGTGGATGCCGAGGGCATTCAGGTCGAGCACATTCCCGACGGCACCCGGCTGATCTACGTGACGCCGTCGCACCAGTTCCCGCTGGGCATGCCCATGAGCCAGGCCCGCCGCGAGGCGCTGCTGGAGCGCGCCCACGCACTGGGCGCCATCGTCATCGAGGACGACTACGACAGCGAATTCCGCTACGAAGGCCGGCCCACGGATTCGCTGCACAACCTCGACCGGCGCGGCCTCGTCGCCTATGTCGGCACCTTCTCCAAGACCCTGCTGCCGGAGCTGCGGATCGGCTATGCGATCCTGCCGCCGGCGATTCTTGAGGCGGTGATCCGCGCCAAGCAGCTCACCGACCTGCACGCCTCCACCCTGCCGCAATGGGCCCTGGCCAAGTTCATCGCCGAGGGCTGCCTGCTCAAGCACATCCGCCGCTGCCACACCGTCTACGCCCAGCGCCGGGAACGGATCCTGACGCGCATGGCCACCGACCTGTCGCCGTGGCTGGAGGCGGTGCCGCCCAGCGCCGGGTTCCACATGGCGGTGTTCTGCAAGGTGCCGCTGGACCTGCCGCTGATCATCGAGCTGGCGAAAAAGGTCGAGGTCGGGCTGTACGCGATCAACGGCTTCTACTATCAGCAAGCGCCCCGCGACGGCCTGTACTTCGGCTTCGGCGCCATCGAGACTCTGGACATCGATATCGCCCTGGACCGCCTGCGCGATCTCTTGCAGCAAGTGGCCTGAGGGATTGGTCTAACCGATTAACCGCCGATTGGTTATTGGTGATCCCGGGAGGCAGGCCTATCCTGCACAGGCCTTATCCCTCAATGGGCGGATGCGTCCGAACCGGTACAGGAGAGCGAGCCATGTCCAACCCCGTGATCAATACCGTCCAGGTGCAGGCCGCCGCCGGCCGCTCGGAAGAGCTGGGCAGGCAGTTGCAGAAGATCGTCGAGACCCTGCGTGAAACGCCCGGCTGCGACTCCTACATGGTCGACCGCTGCCCCGAGGACAGCCAGCGCTGGACGGTCAGTGCCCACTGGCAATCGGAAGCGGCCATGCAGGCGCACTTCAACCGCCCCGAGGCACAGGGCTTCATCGACCTGATCGACAGCCGGCTGGCCAACAGCGTGGACTTCAATTCCTTTCCCATCGTCTAGTCCTGCAGGGTCGCCACGGGTCTGTCTCTCTGCGGGATCGATTCGGCGAAACGCCCTCGCCACAGGGGCACGTGCCCGACAGGTTTCAGGGGCGGCGATTGGTCTCCCGATCTTCCCGAACATTGGCCGTTTGATCGAACCGCCGCGCGAACTACTGTGATCACCGACACCCACATTCCACAGGTGATGCCCATGAAAGCCCTGCACGTGTTTACCGCCCTCGCCCTGCTCGCCGCCGGCCCGGCCTTTGCCCATGGCACGGACGAACCTTCCGAGAAGGTCACCGTCCTGCAGGATCAGATGCTCAAGAACGCCCCCGGCAAGAAAGCCCTGATGATCGAAGTCGACTACAAACCCGGTCAGTCGTCCATCGCCCACCGGCACGAGGGCACCGCGATGGCCTACGTGCTGGAAGGCGAGATCGTGTCCCAGGTCAAGGGCGAACAGCCGGTCACCTACAAGAAGGGCCAGTACTGGTACGAACCGGCCGGCTCCGAACACCTGGTGTCGAAAAATGCCAGCAAGTCCAAGCCGGCGAAGTTGCTGGTGTTCATGGTATTGGCCCCGGACGAGAAAGTGCTGATCCCCCTGGAAAACTGATCGCTGTTGTGCCAGCCATAAATAAAAAGGCTCAAATCGTCGATTTGAGCCTTTTTATTTCCCGGGGCAATTAATCATGGGCGTTTAAAGCGAACAAGACTATTGGTCACCCGGTAACTTCGTCGATTGGTCGTTTCAACTTTCCGGTGCGGGTTTAGTCTGGTTCAACTGCCGTTCAGCGCGGCAACTTTAAACTCTTCGAACCGAAGTTGTTTCACGGGAGAACCACCATGAAACTTGCGTTTGCCGCAACGTTGTCGATCTCGGTACTGGCCCTCTCCGCCTGCTCGGTGCCCACCGCGCCGCCCTCGGCATCCTCGCTCGACACGCTGTTCACCCACCCTGTGGGCCGCAGCGGCGCCACCCGGGTGCCCAGCGGCGCCGACGTGTCCCTCGGCATCGTCTACAGCCCGGGCACCCAGACCAACCGCCAATACCTGCGCGACTACCAGGCCAACGCCGGCACCGGCTTCGGCCAGAGCCTGCTGGTGCAGCCGATCCACGACGCCTACGTCGCCACTTCGAAACCGGACATGGCCGTGGACTGGATGACCGCTTCGCTCAAACGCCGCTTCGGCTCGGTGACCGTCTACCCGGACATGCAGAGCCTGCGGGCGGCCAAGCCCGACGTGACGGCGATCATCGAGACCCGCAGCCAACTGATCACCTCGCGCAGCTCCGACATCCGTACCGACGCCAGCGCGGACTTCTACGATGCGCAGTTCAACTACATCGGCACGGCCAAAGGCACCGATGCCAAGGCCTTGAGTCCGTTGTGGGCCGACTACAAGCGCACCGACGACATCGTGGCGGATATCCATGAACAGCAGGACGTTCAAGTGCGGGCGTTGCAGAAGTTCGACCGGTCGCTCAGCGACTTGTTGGGCGGTGCGGCGGACAGTGTGTCGATGCTGGATACCCGGCAGGCTCAAAAGTTGTACTGATTTCGGTGGCCTCATCGCCAGCAGGCTGGCTCCCACAGGGATTCGCCTGCAACGCAAAACCCATGTGGGAGCCAGCCTGCTGGCGATGTGGCCCGATCAGGCGACACAAACCGCAGGCATGAAAAAGCCCCGCCTCTTGCGAGAGCGGGGCTTTTTCATTCAGCTACGGCTCAGGCCGGTTCCAGCTCGGCGTTGCGGGCCGAGGCGGCCGGTGCGACCGTCTGGCCGCTCAGCGCCACGTCCAGCAGTTCGCGGTTGGCCACCGCGTACATGGCGTAGTCGGTGCCGCTGGCGGCACGGATTTCCACCAGCATGGCGCGCCAGCGCTCGATCATCGCGTCGTGCTGTTCCATCCACAGCGCCAGGCGGGTTTCCACCTCCTGGGAGCCGTCGCCCTGTTGCAGGACGGAGATGGTGATCGCACGCTGCTGCCAGTCGACGTCGTCGCGGAACGCCTCGCGGGCCAGGGCCTGCCAGTTGTTCTCGACCGGCAAGGCGCTGATCTGCTGCATGTACCAGGTGATGTCCAGCGCGCTGCCTACGGCGAAGTAGGCCTTGGCCACGTCCGCCGGGTTCTGGCCGGTCACGTCGGAAGCCTCGATGATCGGCAGCAGGGTGTACAGGTGCGAGGTTCCCGCCACCATGCGCGCCAGCAGCTCCGGCACACCGGCCTCGACGTAGGCTTGGTAACGGGCCTGCCAGGTCTCGCGGATCTCGCCGCTGAGCAGTTCGTCGAGCTTGAGGCCCAACTCCTTCAGGTGCGGACCGAAATGCGCGACGTCACGGGCAGCGTTCTGCTCGTTGCGGCGGGCACGCAGGAACCAGCGGGTGGCGCGGCGCCCCAGGCGCATCAGCTCGTCCATCAGCTCCAGCTGCACTTCGGCAGGCACCTGGTAGTCCAGCGCTTCGATCTGACGGAACCAGTGTGGGAGGTGGAAGATGTCACGCACGATCACGTAGGCGCCGGCCACGTTCGCCGGGCTCATGCCGGTGGACTCCTTGAGCCGCTGAACGAAGGTGATGCCCATGTGGTTGACCAGGTCGTTGGCGATCTGGGTGCTGACGATCTCGCGCTTCAGGCGGTGACGGCGCATGGCTTCGGAGAACTTGCTGACCAGGGTCGGCGGGAACGCCGTTTCCATGTCGCGGGTCAGGTAGTCGTCATCCGGCACCAGCGAGTTGAGCAGCTGCTCCTTGAGGTCGATCTTGCTGTAGGAGATCAGCACCGACAGCTCCGGACGGGTCAGGCCATGGCCTTCGGCCACGCGCTCGGCCAGTTGCTCTTCGGTCGGCAGGAACTCGATGGCGCGGTCCAGCTTGCCGCGGCCTTCCAGGTCGCCCATCAGGCGCTTGTACTCGGCGATCCGCGCGTAGGCACGGCGGGCCGCCAGGGACAGGGCCTGGGTCTGCTTGTAGTTGTTGCCCAGCACCAGGCCGCCGACTTCGTCGGTCATGCTCGCCAGCAACTGGTTGCGTTGCTTGTCGGTCATGTCGCCGGCCTGAACCACTTCGTTCAGCAGGATCTTGATGTTCACTTCGTGGTCGGAGCAGTCCACACCACCGGCGTTGTCGATGAAGTCGGTGTTGGAGCCGCCGCCGTTGAGGCCGAACTCGACACGGCCCAGTTGGGTCATGCCCAGGTTGCCGCCCTCGCCCACCACTTTGCAGCGCAGTTCGTTGCCGTTCACGCGCAGCGCATCGTTGGCCTTGTCGCCGACGTCGGCGTGGCTTTCGGTGCTGGCCTTGACGTAGGTGCCGATGCCGCCGTTCCACAGCAGATCCACCGGCGCCTTGAGCAAGGCGTTCAGCAGTTCGGTCGGGGTCAGCTTGTCGGCCTGGATGTCGAAGCGCTCTTTCATCTGCGGCGAGATGGCGATGCTCTTCGCGCTGCGCGAGAAGATGCCGCCGCCTTCGGACATGATGCTGGTGTCGTAGTCGGACCAGGCCGAACGCGGCAGGTCGAACATGCGCTGACGCTCGACGAAGCTGGTGGCAGGGTTCGGGTTCGGATCGATGAAGATGTGCATGTGGTTGAACGCGGCAACCAGCTGCAGCTTGTCGGACATCAACAGGCCGTTGCCGAACACGTCGCCGGCCATGTCGCCGATGCCGACCACGGTGACGCTGTCTTCCTGGACATTGATGCCGCGCTCGCGGAAGTGGCGCTGCACGCCGACCCACGCGCCCTTGGCGGTGATGCCCATCTTCTTGTGGTCGTAACCGGCCGAACCGCCGGAAGCGAACGCGTCGCCCAACCAGAAGCCGTAGTCGATGGCGATGCCGTTGGCGATGTCGGAGAAGGTCGCGGTGCCTTTGTCCGCCGCCACCACCAGGTACGGGTCATCGTCGTCATGGCGCACGACGTTGGCCGGCGGCACCAGTTTGCCGTCCTTCAGGTTGTCGGTGATGTCCAACAGGCCCGAGATGAAGATGCGGTAGCAGGCGATGCCCTCGGCCGCGATCTCGTCACGGCTGCCGCCCAGCGGCAGGCGACGCGGCAGGAAGCCGCCCTTGGCGCCCACCGGCACGATGACCGAGTTCTTCACTTGCTGGGCTTTCACAAGGCCCAGGACTTCGGTGCGGAAGTCTTCTTCACGGTCGGACCAGCGCAGGCCGCCACGCGCGACGTTGCCGAAGCGCAGGTGCACGCCTTCGACGCGCGGCGAGTAGACGAAGATTTCGAACTTCGGCACCGGCTTCGGCAGTTCAGGGATCAAGTGCGGGTTGAACTTGAAGCTGAAGTACGACTTGTTCTGGCCGTTGGCGTCGGTCTGGTAGAAGTTGGTGCGCAAGGTCGCTTTGATCAGGTCCAGGTAACGACGCAGGATGCGGTCTTCGTTGAGGACTTGAACGTCGTCCAGCGCGGTCAGGATCGCTTGCTCCAGACGCAGTTGCTTGTCGTCCAGATCATCGCTGCCCAGTTTGCGCGCCAGGTAGAAGCGGGTCTTGAACAACCGGGTCAGTTCGCGGGCGATGTCGGTGTGGTTGTTCAGGGTGCTGGCGATGTAGCCCAGGTCGAAGCCCAGACGGATCTGCTTCAGGTAGCGGGCGTAGGCACGCAGCAGCGCGACGTCGCGCCACGGCAGGCCGGCGGTCAGCACCAGGCGGTTGAACGCATCGTTTTCGGCGTCGCCGCGCACGATGTGGACGAACGCGTCCTGCAGGGTGTCATTGAGCTGCTGGATGTCCAGGTCCATGCCTTCGGCCGCGGTGAACGCGAAGTCGTGGATCCAGAACTCGCGGCCGTTGTTGTGGCGCAGGCGGTATGGGAACTCGCCCAGCACGCGCAGACCGAGGTTTTCCAGGATCGGCAGGACGTCGGACAGCGCCAGCGGGGTATCGGCGTGATACAGCTTGCAGTGCAGCTCGCGCGGGCCCGAGGCCAGCGGCTGGTAGAAGCTCATGGCCAGCGGCTTCTTCTCGCTCAGGTTGAGCAGGTGCTGCATGTCGACCACGGCCGAATGCGCCGCGAAACGCTCGCGGTAGCCGGCCGGGAAGCCTTTCGGGAAGTCCGCCAGCACGTTGGTGCCGTTGGCTTCGCCGAAGGTCTCGACCGTCAGCGCGGCATAGTCGTCCTGCCAGCTGCGGCAGGCCTGGATGACTTCGTTCTCCAGTTGCAGCGGGTCGATGTCGATGCGGTTTTTCGGGTCGACGCGCAGGATCAGCTGCACGCGGGCCAGCACGGACTCGGAGAAGAACGTCCAGAACTCGCAGTCGGTGGCCTTCAGGCGCTCCATCAGCACGTGCTGGATCTTCTGGCGCACTTCGGTGGAATAGATGTCACGCGGCACGTAGGCCAGGCAGTAGCAGAAGCGGCCGTACGGATCCTTGCGCAGGAACACGCGGATCTTGTTGCGCTCCTGGATCTGCACGATCGACATCACGGTGCTGAACAGCTCGTCGACCGGGGTCTGGAACAGGTCGTCGCGCGGCAGCACTTCCAGCACCTGCGCCAGTTCCTTGCCCAGGTGGGCCTTGGACTGGAAGCCGGAGCGGCGCTCGATCTCCTCGACCTTGCGGCGTATGTACGGGATGGTGCGCACGCTTTCGCCGTACACCGAGGAGGTGTACAGGCCCATGAAGCGGCATTCCTTGATGACGTTGCCGTCGGCGTCGATCTCGCGGATCGACACGTAATCCGGGTAGGCCGGACGGTGCACGCGGCTTGGGTGCGCGGCCTTGGCGAAGGTCAGCAGCTTGGGTTCGCGCAGGTAGTTGACGGCGTAGTCTTCGATGCGCAGGTCGTCATAGGTCATGCCGGTGCGCAGCAGCTTGGTCAGGCCCAGGAACGAGGCCGGGTCGTACTCGATGTGGCCGCCGTCGGCCTGGTCGGTGACCACGAACTCTTCGTAGCCGAGGAAGGTGAAGTGGTTGCCCACCAGCCATTCCAGGAAACTCTTGATCTCGGTCTTCTCGTCGCCGTCGACGGCAAATGCGCTGGTGTCGAGCTTGGTGAGGATCTCCTGCACCTTGGCCTTCATCGGCTCGAAATCGGCGACCGCGACGCGGACCTCGCCCAGGACCTGTTCCAGTTCCTTGGTCAGCACATTCAGCTCGGCCGCGTTGGCGCAGCGGTCGATTTCCAGGTACATCAGCGACTCGTGCTGCACGCCTTCGCCGGTGGTGCCCTTTGGAAGGATCTCCAGCAGCTCGCCCTTGTCGCCGCGACGCACGCTCAGCACGGTGGTCTGCAGGGTGTGGATGCTGTAGCCGCGGCGGTTCAGCTCGGTGCGCACCGAGTCCACCAGGAACGGCAGGTCGTGGTGCAGCACTTCGACCGCGGTGTGGGTCGACTGCCAGCCGTGACGTTCGTAATCGGGGTTGTAGACGCGAACCTGCGGTTGCGCGTGGTCGAAGCGCTCAAGCAGGCGCCATGCGGAAAGCGTACAGCCAGCGAGGTCGGAGAGGCGACGCTGGGTCAGCTCGTCCAGGGAAATGATGCCGAAGAATTGTTCAGAGAACAGCGCCACTTGTGGCAGTGCCTGTTCACTGATGTGCTGCGCCAGTGCCGCTTGCAGTTGGTGCTGGAAGTCGGCTTTGCTGGCTGCGGTGAAGAACGCCATCTGTGGTACTCCGCTTGGGCTTGTTATTGATGGAAAGCGTCACATGCTGCATGGCCCCCTATCGGGCCGTTCCGTCTCCCTGTTCCTGATTCTCGGGCAGAGGAAACAGGGTGACAGGTGGGTGAAGCTGGACGAGACACTCAGGTCACATTCACCTTCCATTGGATGGGCATCTGCAAAAACGACTGCCGGGCGCCGGGTGCGGGCCGTCGGCAATGCCTTTACGGGTGCCCATCCGTTGCGCAGCTTAATGGCTGCGACAATGTGCCTGCTTGCAGCGCTGCGACATATTCGGTCATCGGCACGTAAACGGCGGCCTGCGCACCGGACAACACTAGCAGGGGATGGGCGTCCCGGCCTGTCCGGCGTCATTTTTTGCCGCACGCCCGTGCCAAAAATGACTGCGCCGGCGCGATTCGTTCCCTCTGGGTGCTTCGTCCGGTTTCGGCCTGATTTCCCATGCCCTTCCCTGCCCGGCCGGCACCTGAAAAACCGATAAGAAACAACTTGTTAGTTGCAGATTATTCGGTCGCACAAATCTCAAAGAATTGCCCTACGTCATTAACACAACACTTTCCTACAAGCCGGTTTGTTGGAAACAAAGGGCAATGTTATCAATGGAAAACCGGCAACCCATTTGTAAACAAACACGAAGCACGTTTTCGCGACGCACTTCGCTTGCCCGAAGGATCGGGCGTTCACCGCACAAGGAACAGGCACATGCCACAACTGGAAATACCCGGAATCATCACTTACGCCGACGGGACGTGGGAACTCATCAACTTGAACCCGGACAAGATCCGTGGCGACATCCGCAAGAACTACCCGCTGGGCAATCCGATGCACGGGTTCACCCTGGCCATCCAGAACGACTATCTGGCGCGCAAGCACAACCTTGAGCCCCACCTGCAAAACGAACTGAACGCCGTCGACGGCAACCATCCGCCCTTGCGCCACCACACACCGGACGAGTGGCTGGCGCGGACCGTCAACATCGTCAACGAACTGCTCTTTCGCAAGAACACCGAATACCAACAGCAGTTGAAGGCCACGCAGACGACCAAGCAGCTCGGCAAGCTGCAGGCCACCTACAACGCGATGATCCTCAACGACCAGATCACCAGCCTGCAGAACCGCCAGTCGTCCCTGTACGCGGAAATCGCCCGCCGCCAGGCCGAAGCCCTGGCGCAGCAACAGGCGGCAGAGGCCGCACGCCGCGCGGAGGAAGCCCAGCGCCAGGCAGAGGAACACGCGAGGCAAGTGGCGGCGGAGCAGGCCCGGATCGCAGCCGAAGAACAGGCCAGGCAGATCGACGACTACAAGCGCGCCGTGGCCTTCGTCGCCGAAGCGAACACCTACATCCTGGAAAAATACGGCGAGAAGCTGCATCAGGTGGTGCTGGACCTGCAGAAGGACATCTCCGGCAAGAAGATCCGCAGCTACGGCGAGGCCATGCAGACGTTCGAAAAGGTGCGCAACAACCCCCATGCCAGGCTCAGCCCGCAGGACACCCGCGCCGTTGTCGATGCCCTGAACGCGCTGGACAAGGCGACCTACGTGGACAACGTCAACCGGTTGGCCAAAGGGTTTGGCGTGACCGGCAAAATCGTGCAGGCGCATTCGGTGATCGAGAAGACGATCATTGGTTTTCGGGATGGGGATTGGAAGCCGTTGTTGCTGGAGTTTGAGAGCATCGCTCTCGGCATGGGGGCAGGGATGCTGGTGGCCATCGGCGCCGCGAAGTTACTCTCGGCTGCTGTTGCAAGCAGCGTTCTCGGCATCGTTGCGGTCGGCTTGCTGATTGCCTTGATAGCGTCAGTTCTTGATGCGAAAAACGTAGAAACAATCAACACCCTCATCCTCGAACAGTTCAACGCTGCGCCACAAGTATAACGACGCAAACCTGTTGGCCGGATGAGTCATAACGTCAATTCATTCCGGCCACACAACTTATAAATTGAGGCCTGCACGGAGATCACGCATGAAAACAATAGAGTTGAGAATACCCCTACCGGTGTTGATCATCGGTACATTTTGCGCCCCGATTTTCATCATCGGTTTCACGCTGCCTGCTTTTCCGCAGACCGATAATGACATTGCTCTCAATGAGTTCCTGGACGACCGGCTCTTCGGACTGGTTGGATTCTGGTCATCTCTCTTTCCCTTCAGTTCGAAGGCAGCTGCAAACTATGTGGCGACAACCGGCCCACTCATCTTCCTATATTCGATATACATGGCCATCACCGTAAAGGCCGACCCAAACGACAGCAAACCCTTGACATCTGCACAATACCTCGCCCTAGCAGCGGGAATGATACTTTTATTCATATTTCTTACATGGATATTTTATTTCAGACCAGATGATCTTGGAACACACAAAGGGAAATACGGAAACCTATTCGGCTCTTACACCTTCCTCTATTCATTCCATCAATCGCTCATCTCATTTCTGTATTTTTTCTTTCTTCCATTTTGCATACTCAAATCCATCTTCCGCACCCCTTTATTTAACCTGAGAAAATCATTAAAAAACTTATAAACCTGACAAAACCATCAACCTGCTTTACTTGACACTCAATGAGAACCCCATGCAAAAAAAAAAGAAAAGCCGACAATATCATTGGCTTTCCTTTTGGCAATCACGATGCCGATGCTGCTTGTCAACTTGATAGTCCCGCTCATAGGCGAGCCGCTACATACTGCCCTCGAGCATTTCCTCGATGCCTACCTGGTCGACGACATCGGCTTCTGGTCTTCAAAGCTGCCACTGAGCTCAAAAATCACCACGAATTACATCGCACTGACGGGGCCAATAGCCGGCGCGATCCTTTTGTTCAGAAACTGCAAAAGGATTGACACAATAAAGAAAGACCTGCAGCGCAATTCAGCCATAAAAATAATGGCCACGGCCTTTGCATTCCTACTCCTCTGCCTATTTTTCGCACACCAGGCTTATTTCAATTCCGTCGACCTGGCGATCCGAAACGAGAAGCTCAGGATCGCAGGACAAAACTTTCTGCTCTACACGCTATTTTCATCATCGATACTGCTTTACATTGCATTGACTCCGGTGTGCATATTCCTGCTCATGGTCTGTTTCTATTATCGAATCATTGAACCGCTGGCAAAAAAGGTGATGTAAGGGGCATGACTCATGCCTTGGCGATGTTCTCTTTGGCACCCCTTTTTTGTTTGTTCCTTCTCTGTACTCCATCCCACGATTCAAGATCGAACGTTGGCTGAGCAAGAGGCAAAAAAAATGAAGATGTAGCAGCAGATTCTTCGTCGGACTGGCAGAATCACGTTTTTTTCGTCGCCCCATCGCGTCCGGCCCCTCAGGAATCCTCCCCATGCAAATGACCACCGCCCTGCTCATCGTCAATCCGTGCGACGACGAAGAAGACAACATGGCCATGCTCTGCTGCCACAGCGACAAGGGCGAAATGTTCCTGATGAGCCGCTACCCGGACGAGGATGAACTGGAGATCACCCTGGATGGCGACCCTTCGACCCTGGAAGGTGTGAAGGTCACCCTGACCAAAACCCTGCTGAAGATCGAAATCGCGGCGGCGGATGCCGATGCGCTGAACGGTGACGACGTGCTGGAGATCACCTTCAACCCGGACATGGTGGATCTCGACGAGGTCGAAGAGACCCTGAAGAACATTCTGGACGGCACCGGCACTTACATCCGCCAGGCCTGAAGTCGCCAGGGCGGGCCCATCGTCGGATCGCCACCCGGAGCAAGCCTGCCCCCCCGGATCTGTATCGCGCACATCCCCTGTGGGAGCCAGCCTGCTGGCGATGGCATCCGTGCAGGCGCCATCGCCAGCAGGCTGGCTCCCGCAGGACTTTGTGCACGGCCGAAGTCCGCTTGATCCGCGTTGCCCGCACTGGAGCGGTGACAGCCATCCCCCCATGCGATCGTTACCCGGTCATTTCCCGCACTTTGCGCAAAATGCCGTTAGTCGCCACCCCCCGCGATGGATTAAAGTAACGCCCCCAGCCCCGGCGTTATCCGAACGTCTGCGGCCACCCTTTCCAGGAACAGTCACCGATGGAACATCGTGAAGCGCTGCTGGCGCTGCGCACCTTTCTTTCAACGCAGATCCTCGGCCAGGAAAAACTCATCGAGCGCCTGCTCATCGCCCTGCTCGCCGACGGCCACATGCTGGTCGAGGGCGCGCCGGGCCTGGCCAAGACCAAGGCGATCAAAGAGCTGGCCGAAGGCATCGATGCCCAGTTCCATCGCATCCAGTTCACCCCCGACCTGCTGCCGGCGGACGTCACCGGCACCGAGATCTACCGCCCGGAGACCGGCAGCTTCGTGTTCCAGCAAGGCCCGATCTTCCACAACCTGGTGCTGGCGGACGAAATCAACCGTGCCCCGGCCAAGGTGCAGTCGGCATTGCTCGAAGCCATGGCCGAACGCCAGGTGAGCGTCGGGCGCAGCACCTATGAACTGTCGCCGCTGTTCCTGGTGATGGCCACGCAGAACCCGATCGAGCAGGAAGGCACCTACCCGCTGCCCGAAGCCCAGCTCGACCGCTTCCTGCTGCACGTCAAGATCGGTTTCCCGGACGCGGCCGTCGAACGGCGCATCCTCCAGCAGGCCCGCGGCGAAGCCCTCAACGGCGAGACCAAGCCTGAGCGGCGGGTCAGCCAGCAGGCGATCTTCGCGGCGCGCAAGGAAATCCTCGGGCTGTACATGGCCGACGCCGTGGAGGAATACCTGGTGCAACTGGTCATGGCCACGCGCAACCCGGCCAAGTTCGACCCGGAAATGGCCGAGTGGATCGCCTACGGCGCCAGCCCCCGCGGTTCCATCGCCCTCGACCGCTGCGCCCGGGCCCACGCCTGGCTCGCCGGCCGCGATTTCGTCAGCCCGGAAGACATCCAGGCCGTGCTGTTCGACGTGCTGCGCCACCGCATCATCCTGTCGTTCGAGGCAGAAGCCGCCGGCATCGACCAAGACCGGGTGGTGCAGCGCATCCTTGACGTCGTTGCCGTCGCTTGACCGCCATGAACGCCCCCCTGCCGTCCGAACCGGGCATCCGCGTCAGCCTCGCCGAGCTGATCGAGATGCGTCACCGCGTCCGTGAGGTGCAGCTGTTTTCCACGCCGAGCCAGCGCAGCCCGCTGATCGGCCTGCACCATTCGAAGTTCCGCGGCCGCGGCGTGGACTTCGACCAGGTGCGGGTCTACCAGGCCGGCGACGACGTGCGCACCATCGACTGGCGCGTGACCGCCCGCACCCAGGAGCCGCACACCAAGCTGTTCCACGAGGAGCGCGAGCGGCCGATCTTCATCATGGTCGAGCAGAGCCGACGGCTGTTCTTCGGCTCCGGGCTGATGTTCAAGTCGGTGCTCGCCGCGCAGGCGGCGGCTCTGATCGGCTGGGCGGCGCTGGGCCACAACGACCGGGTCGGCGGACTGGTGTTCGGCGACAACGAGCATTACGAGATCAAGCCGCGGCGCAGCAAGCAGAGCCTGCTGCAACTGCTCAATCGGCTGGTGCGCGCCAACCAGGCGCTGCACAGCGAGCGCGAACCGGACCGCGATGCGTTCGGCGTGGCGTTGCGCCGCGCCCGCGAGGTGCTGCGGCCGGGCAGCCTGGTGATCGTGATCTGCGACGAGCGGGTGCTGTCCGACAGCGCCGAACAGCAACTGAGCCTGCTGTCGCGCCACTGCGACCTGTTGCTGCTGCCGCTGTCCGACCCGCTGGATCACGCCCTGCCGGCCGCCGGGCTGCTGCGGTTCGCCGAGCGCGGTGCGCAACTGGAGCTGGACACCCTCAACTTCGACCTGCGCCAGACCTACCGCGCCCAGGCCGAAGCGCGGATCGCCCGTTGGGAGCTCCTGGCGCAGAAGCTGCGCGTACTGCTGATGCCCCTGAGCACCCAGAGCGAAATGGTCGAGCAGATGCGTGAGTTCCTCAATCCGCAGCGTCCGGGCAGCGCACGATGAACGGCCTCGAACAACTGCAGCCGCTGATGTCCCCGCCACCGGTCGCCTTCTGGCCGCCGGCGCCGGGCTGGTGGCTGCTGCTTCTGCTGCTGCCCCTGGCGGGTTTCGCCCTGTGGCGCCTGCGCCGACTCATTCCGGTGAAGAAGCGCCCGATCGTGCGGGCCGAACTGCCGCTGGATCCGGTGCGCCTGGCCGCCCTCGCCGAACTGGCGCAAATGGCCAAGCCCTATGACGGCGCGCCCGCCGGTGCCTGGCTGCAGCAGCTCAACGGCCTGCTCAAGCGCCTGTGCCGCAACCATTACCCGAACAGCCAGAGCCACACCCTCAACGGCCGCAAATGGCTGGCGTTCCTCGACAACCGCTGCCCGGCCGCCGGCCTGACGCGCTGGATGGTGCTGGTCGAAGGCGCCTACAAACCCGAATGCAAGCTCGACGACAAGGCCATCGCCGGCCTGACCCAAGCAGTCGACACCTGGATCCGCAAGCATGTTTGAGTTCGCCTGGCCGTGGGTCTTCGCACTGCTGCCGCTGCCCTGGCTGATGCGCCTGGTGCTGCCGGTGGCCGACAGCGGCGAGCCGGCGCTGAAGGTGAGCTTTCTCGCCGACCTCGAAGGCCTTGCCCGCCGCCGGGCCCGGGCCAACCTGCCGGCCTGGCGGCAGCAGGCGCCGTTCCTGTTGCTGTGGCTGTTTCTGCTGATCGCCGCCGCCCGCCCGCAATGGCTGGGCGAACCGTTGCCGATCGCTGCCAGCGGCCGCGACCTGCTGGTGGCGGTGGACGTGTCCGGCTCGATGGACTTCCCCGACATGCAATGGCAGGACGAAGACGTCAGCCGCCTGTCGCTGGTGCAGCACTTGCTCGGTGACTTCCTGGAAAGCCGCGACGGCGACCGGGTCGGCCTGATCCTGTTCGGCAGCCAGGCGTACCTGCAGGCGCCTTTGACCTTCGACCGCCACACGGTGCGGGTCTGGCTCGACGAGGCGCGGATCGGCATCGCCGGCAAGAACACCGCCATCGGCGACGCCATCGGCCTGGCCCTCAAGCGCCTGCGCATGCGTCCGGCCCAGAGCCGCGTGCTGGTGCTGGTCACCGACGGCGCCAACAACGGCGGCGAAATCGACCCATTGACCGCCGCCCGCCTGGCCGCCGGCGAGGGCGTGAGAATCTACCCGATCGGCATCGGCGCCGACCCCGAGTCGAGCGGCAGCACCGCCCTGCTCGGCGCGAACCCGACCCTGGACCTCGACGAACCGGCGCTCAAGGCCATCGCCGAGGCCACGGGCGGCCGTTATTTCCGTGCCCGCGACGGCCAGGAGCTGCAAGCGGTCAAGGACACCCTCGACCGCCTCGAACCGGTGGCCCAGCAACCGACCCAGGCCCGCCCGGCCCAGGCGCTGTATCAATGGCCGCTGGCGCTGGCGCTGCTGCTGAGCCTGTTGCTGGTGGTCCGCGAACTGTGGCCGGACAACCCGCTGCAACGCCTCTTCAGCAAGGAATTGTATTTGCAGAGCCCATTGCCTGACTGGCGTGCACGCCTCAAGCGCCTGCGTCTGCGGAGGCGTCGATGATCACGTTCTGGCCGCACTGGTTCCGCCCCTGGTGGCTGTTGCTCCTGCCGTTGCTGAGTTGGCTGCTCTGGCAGCTCTGGCACCGGCAGAAGCGCGCCGGGCGCTGGCAGGTGATCCTGCCGCCGGCCTTCCATGCCACCCTGCTGCGCGGGGGCGGCGGGCGCGACAGCAAGCTGCCGTGGATCGCCCTGGGCGTGGCCTGGCTGCTGGCCCTCGCCGCGCTGCTCGGGCCGAGCTGGGAGCGGGTCGAGCAGACCACCCAGAAACCCGCCGACCCGCTGGTGGTGCTGCTGGAGCTGACCCCGGAGATGCTGGCCACCGACTCGCCGCCGACCCGGCTCGAACAGGCGCGGCGCAAGCTGTTCGACCTGTTGCAGGCGCGCAGCGACGCGCAGACCGCCATCGTCGTGTACGCCGGCAGCGCCCACACGCTGGTGCCGCTCTCCGATGATCTGGCCACCAGCCGCAACCTGCTGGACGCGCTCAAGCCGTCGCTGATGCCGCAAAGCGGTCATCGCGCCGACCTGGCGGTGAACAAGGCCCTGACCCTGCTCAAACAGGGCGCCTTGGGCCAGGGGCGAATCCTGCTGATCGGTTCGTCGCTGTCGGAAGAGGAACGCCTGGGCATTCGCCGGGCGCTGGGCGGGCAGTCCCCGCAACTGCTGATGCTCGGGGTCGGCACCGCCGAAGGCGCGCCGATCGCCCAGGAGGACGGCAGTTTCCTCAAGGACGCCCAAGGCGCGATCCGCGTGCCGCAGCTGGACGGCGCGGGCCTCAATGCGTTTCTCAATTCGGTGGGCGGCGAGTACCGCGGCGCCCGCCTGGACGAGTCCGACCTGCGCGCCCTCGGCCTGCTCGACGGCCCCCGCAGCCTGCGCGACGACGGCCAGACCCTGCGCCTGGACACCTGGGCCGACCAGGGCTATTGGCTGCTGCTGCCGCTGTTGCTGCTCGCCGCCTGCGCCGGGCGCCGCGGCTGGCTGTTTTGCCTGCCGCTGCTGTGGTGCCTGCCGCAGCCCGGCTATGCGTTCGATTTCGAAGACCTGTGGCTGCGTCCCGACCAACAGGGCCTGCACCTGCTCAAGCAGAAGCGCCCGGCCGAAGCGGCCAAGCACTTCGAAGATCCGCAATGGCAAGGGGTGGCGCTGTACGAGGCCGGCGACTACAGCGGCGCCGCCCAGCGCTTCGCCGAAGGCAACGACGCCCGCGCCCACTACAATCGAGGCAATGCCCTGGCCAGGAGCGGCGAGCTGGAAGCGGCGCTGGACGCCTACGATCAAGCCCTGGAGCGCCAACCGGACCTGCGCCCGGCACTGACCAACAAGGCCTTGGTGGAGAACCTGCTGAAACAGAAAAACGCCCCGCCGCCCGCCGAACCGCAGAAGCCGTCGACGCCGCAGAACCTGCCGGGCGACGAACCGCCGCCACCGGCCGCGACGCCGCCTGTGGCCAACAGCGAATCCCCGAGCGACACCGCACCGCCGCCTGCGGCCAGCGAACCGCCGCCGACCGCCCCGCCGCTGCCGGGCACCGATGAGCTGAGCGAAAGCGAACCGCAGGGCGAACAGAACGCCACACCGCCGCTGCTGCGCCCCGCCGAAGACAACCTCGAAGGCGAGCAGCGCCAGGCGCTGGAACAATGGCTGGGCAAGATCCCGGACGATCCGGGCGAACTGCTGCGACGCAAGTTCTGGTACGAACAGCAACAACATCAGGATCAGGAAAACATTCGATGAGCCGTTTCACCGCACTCTTGCTGCCCCTGCTGATCTGCACGGCCACCGCCCAGGCGGCCGGGCTGACGGCCAGCGTGGACCGCACGCGCCTGAACTCCGGCGAGACGGTGGAGCTCACCCTGGAATCCAACGATGTCACGCAGTTCGGCAAGCCGGACCTGGCCCCGCTGGAGCCGCAGTTCGAAGTGCGCGGCACCCGTCAGGTCAACCAGTTGAACACCCTCAACGGCGACAACCGCGCCACCACGCGCTGGATCGTCACCCTGCTGCCGAAAAACAACGGCAGCGTGGTGATTCCGCCGCTGCAGCTGGGCGACGCGCAGAGCCAGCCGATCACCGTGCAGGTGGTCGAGAGCGACGACCGCGAGAGCGCCGACAGCCTGGATCCGGTGTTCATCGAGGCCAGCCTCGACCAGAGCAGCGTCTACGTGCAGGCCCAGGCGGTGCTGACCGTGCGCATCTACCATTCGGTGTCGCTGTACGACGACAGCAGCCTGACGCCGCTGCAGATCGCCGACGCGCGCATCGAACAGCTGGGCGACACCCGCACCTACGAAAAAGACATCAACGGCGTGCGCCACGGCGTGATCGAAATGCGTTACGCGATCTACCCCCAGCACAGCGGCCTGCTGAGCATCGCCCCGCAGACGTTCAGCGCGACGCTGGTCGATACGCGACCGTCCGCGGACACCTCCACCCAAGGGCCGAAGCCGGGCAAGCTGATGCGCATCAGCTCCGCCGCGACGGCGCTGACGGTCAAGCCCAAACCCATCACCTACCCGGCCGACGCGCCGTGGCTGCCGGCCCGCAGCCTGACCCTGAGCGAGAGCTGGAACCCGGAGCCGGATCACCTGCAGGTCGGCGATTCCCTGACCCGCAGCCTGACCCTCAAGGCCGAAGGCCTGGCCAGTTCCCAGTTGCCCGCGCTGCCGGCCACCGAGGCCAACGGCTTGCGCCGCTATCCGGACCAACCGGTGCTCAACAATCAGAGCGGCGACCGGGGCCTGACCGGCAGCCGCGAGGAGCGCGAGGCGCTGGTGCCCAGCCGCAGCGGCGCCATCGAGCTGCCGACGGTGGAGGTGGTCTGGTGGAACACCTTCGAAGATCACCTGGAACACAGCAGCCTGCCGGCGCGCACCCTGCAAGTGGCGAGCAACCCGAGCCTGCAGGTGGACACCCCGGCCGGCACCCAGGCCTCGGGCGGCGCCGACAGCGAAGCGCTGTGGTGGTGGAAACTCAGCACGCTGGTCCTGGCGTGCACCACCGCCCTCGGCTTCGGCCTGTGGTGGCGGGCCCGCTGGCAACCGGCGATCCTGCGCGCCGCCCAGACCGGCCCGAGCCCGCGCACGCTGCTTGACGACATCAAGCGCGCCAGCCAAGCCAACGACCCCCACGCCACCCGCCAGGCCCTCGACGCCTGGGCCCGCCAGCAACCGGAAACCCTGGCCGACATGGCCGCCCGCTTCGTGCCGCTGTCCGATGCCCTAGACGGCCTCAACGGCGCGCTCTACAGCGAAACCGGCCAGCACTGGCAAGGCGAAGACTTGTGGCGGGCGATCCGCACCATTCCGGCGGCTGAGCGGGCGAAGGATCCGGTGGGCGACAGCGGGTTGCCGCCGCTCTACCCCAAATGACCGCGCGACGTCGCCACCTGCGGCGTCATTGCCCGTCAGGTGCCCGGTCTTCGGAGTCCTGCTGCGGCAGAAATGTCCGGGCGGCCAGCCAGCAGCTGGCCATCGACGCCAGGAACGACACCGATAGCTCCAGCCAGTAATCCGAAATCTCGCCGCCGTTGATGTCGTTGTTCCGCACAACGAGCAATACGAACCAGAACATCCATCCGGCGGCGACTCCGGCGCCTGCCAGAGCGACCAGCAAACAGTTCAGCGCCGTCTTCCTGACCTTCATCAAAGCGATCGCCAGCGCAAAAAACAGAAAAGGCAGAAAGAACACCAACTGCGCGAGGAAAGGCGCCAGGAAGGGCATCAGCAGCAGTTCGCCCCCCCTGACTTCCCCCAGCAGTTTCGGCGTATCGATCAAGTGGGCAAACACTGTGGCCGTCTTGATGATTCCGGCGATCCCCCCGACCACCATCGGGCACAGGAAGAAGGCCAGGAAGACCTTCCCGCGTGGGTATCGAGCCTTGATCATGGGGTGCAGCCCTGGGCTTTCGACAGGCCCAAGAGCTTGCAGCCATAGTTCACCCTTGAGCGGTAATCCAGGATGACCACACCGCCGTCGACACCTTGCTTGTCGCCGATGAGCGGATTGAGCGACGTGTCCGTGGCGTATTTGCCGACGGTCGTGAACCATGAATGGTCACCCAGGAACTTCTCATGGATGGTCTGCAGCAGCGACTGTTCGTTTTTCAACTGTTTGATGTCCCAGGCAACCGGATCAGTGGCCGATTTGTTGTACAGGTCTTTGAAATTATCGAAGCCGCCCGTGATCAGCGCGTCCCCCGCCGCCTTGCGCCAGTCGTAGACCGGGGCCAGGAACCAGCCCAGGCCAAAGCTCAGGAAGGATCCGTTCCCGTCCGCCCCCAACCCAGTCAACGGCGCTCTGGATACCGCCTCAGCGCCCCCGAACCAGTTGGCCCCGATCCCCAGTTCCTGTTCATACAGGTTGCTGGCCCCGAAGAAGTTGGCCCGGTTGTCGATGGTGTTCAGGTACGTCACCAGGCGGTCTGAGGCCCCTTGCGTGTTGTAGAGGTAGTCGAAGGTCGTGTGCGATGTGCGCGCCACGTCGTTGTGCATGACATTCCAGGCGTCCTGCATGGCGATGTACTTCAGCGCCGCGTTGACTGCCGTGCGGCAGCCGTCGCTCTGGGGGGCCTTGTCGCATATGCTGCGCATCTCCGAATCGAGGAACTCGCTGAGCTTCTCCGCCTTCGCGATGGCAGCGTTCTTTTCCTCTTTGGTGGAGCACGTCTTGCCGTTCAGGCAGTCTTCAACCTCCGAGAAGGCCTGGTGGGACAGATAGTTGTAGAGCGTCCCATTGGCCGCCACCGAGGCCGCCGTGCTCGGGTCACCCCCTGACGCCGTGGCCCCCAGCACGCCTACGATCTGGGAAATGGCCAGCAGGTTGGCCTGTGCCTGAATGTATTCAGGCGTGCCCGGCACATAGTTGGCCGGCAACAGTTTGTCCCCGAGCAGGCCCACCAGGAACTCGTTGGCACCGCCGGCGATCGCCCCCGTGCGGAAATCCCCTCCCATGGCCTTGGACAGCAGCCCGCCCAGGCCAGCGTGCAGCAGAATTTTCTCGATGCTGCCTTCAGGCAGCTTCAAGTCTCCGATGGCGCCCGCCCCCATGGCCGCGCCGATGGCAGTCAGCGTTCCGGTAGCCGAGCTGACCAGGTTGTCCTTGAAGCTGCCGCCGTAGACGACCGTTTTGATCAGGGCGTCGGCCGTCACCTTGGTGGCTATGACCTTGAATCCCTCCGGGGTCAGGCTGATGTTGCCCACGTCGAACTTCAACCCCTGGGTGACCCCCGCCGTGGCTGCGGCGACAACATAGCTTTTGATGGCATCTTCGGAGGTCATGTCTTTCAGGATTTTCCCGAGGTTGCCCCGGTTATCGATCGTGCTGACCGTCGCTTTCGTCGCGGCGGTGATGGCCACGCCCTGCAGCATCGCGTTCATGCCCGCCATCATCGGCCCGATGATGGCAGCCATCGCAATGGCGATGATCAGTTGAGAGGCCGGCCCGAGCCCGGAGTTCGAGTATTTGAACGACTCGTGGATTTCCTTCACTTGCCGCCAGTCCACGTCTCCGCGCGCTTCGGCCTGCTTGAGCCACGCCATCTGCGGATCGGCCTTGACCATGGCATCGATGGATTCGCTGACCGTCTGCTGATTGATCTGCTTCACATCGATCTTGAGGCCTTCCACCGCCTTGATGGCGATTTCGCCCTTGGCGGACATCTGTGTCTGACGGAACGTCTCGTCCGTGTTGCCCTTGCCCTTGGACGATACCCAGAAAGCGCTGTCGTTGGTCTTGGTATGGCTCTCGTCGTGAAGGTCTTTGACCCCTTCGAACACGATCTTCCCGCCGCTGTCCAGGCTGATGCCGCCACCACTGTCGAGCTTCGCGACCTGGAATCTCTGGTCGCCGCCGCTGACCAGCGCCATGTTGCCTCCGGTCGTGATTTCACTGCCGACATGCGTCACCTGCGTGACTTCGTCATGACGCAGTTTCTTCCTGCCGAAACTGCCCTTGTCCTTTTTGTCGTACAGCGAGTAGTCCGTGTCTTGCGCGGCCAATACTTCGAGCTCGTCCCTGGCCACCAGATAGGCTTCGTCGCCGGCCTTGATCCGGCTGGAGATCAACGTCAGGTCATCGCCTGCCCGAATGGCGACATCGCCGCCGGCAGTGATCGTGCTGGCGATCTGTTTGACGTGGTCTTCCTGGGCGGTCACCTTCTTGGTCTTGTAATAGGAGTGGCTTTCATCGGCCCCGGAAGCGATGGTCACATCGCCGTCCGCAATGAGCGTGAAATTGCGTTTGGCGTTCATGTCACTGGCGACTGCGGCAAAGTCACGACCCGCACTCATCGAGATATCGCGTCCGGCACTCAGGCTTGAGCCGAACTGAGTGACGGAGCTGCTCTGCCGGGCACCGCCGTCGACGTTGATCTGTTGAGCCGAAGCGATGGCGATGTCCCGACTGGCCTCGATCCGGACATCCCGCCCGCTGGACATCGAACCTCCCACGCTGAGCATGTCCCGGCCCGAGAAGATCGTCAGGTCATTCGCCGCCTCGATGCGCGCTGCACTGTCGACGACGTCACGCTGGAACGACTTGCCCTTGCCGTCGAAGGCATCGGTGCTCACCGAACGCTCGTTGACGATGTCCCCCGTCAAGGTCACAAGGTTGACGTCTCGCCCGGCGATGATGCCGCCCGACTTGTTGACGATGTCATGCACGGCCAGCAGGCCCAGGCGGTTCCCCGCTTCGATCAGGCCGCTGTTGGTCAGGTCCAGCCCGGCGCTCGCGGCCAGATTGTTGCTGGCGCGCAACGTGCCTGCGTTGACCAAGTCTTTGCCTGCGATCAGATCGACATCGTGTCCCTGGATCAACGCCCCGTTCGGCGCCAGTCGATTGTTGGCCTGGGCCAGGTACAGCACCGGCACCAGGACCTTTTCGCCGTTCACTTCGTGCTCTTCGAGCCAGACGATGTCGTGGGTCAGCGCCGCCACTTGCTGAGCGGTCAGGGTCACGCCGACGGACAGGTTGAGCTCGTTCTTGCTCGCCACCGCGTTGTTCATCAGGTACTTGAACATCGCTTCGTCGGAGGTCTGGCCGTCGATGAAGCGCTGGCCCGTGCGGGCGACCACGGCCTGCTGCACCAGGCGCTGCTCGAACAGGCCGTCGCCGAGGCGCTTGGCGCTGGTGTCGGGGTCGTAGCCGAGCTTGCCCAGCAGGTAGTCCGAGCTCATGAACGACTTGAGGTCAGTCAGCGCCGGGTTGGTCTCGATCAGGTACTTGTGCGGGTTGGAGCGCACGCTGGTGTCGGGCAGCCCCTGAACCCGCGGCACATCGAACGAGGCCTGAGAGCGGTCGGGCGCCAGCACGCCGACCGGACCGTCGCCGGCGACCGCGTTGACGTTGATCGGCGCCGTCTGGCCATTGAGGTTCAGCGACGGACGGGCGGCCAGGGTCAGGTCGCGCTTGGTCGTCGAGACCGGACCGCTCTTGTCGAACGTCAGTTCGGTGGCCGGCCGGGAAGGCATGCCGTCCGAGCGCTGGGTGGTGCCGGCGGCGACGGTGCCGATGGTCCAGTCCTTGCCGGGCGTCACCGCCGGCTCGCTGCCGCCTTTGCCGCTGTAACGGAACAGGCCGTTTTCCCCGGTCGGCAGGGTGAAGCCCGGCAGCGCCAACGGGTTGACCTGTTGCTGGGCCAGATCCGGCGGCAGTTGTGGATTCAAGAAGATGACCGTCGGCTTGACGGCGCTCTTCACCCCGGTGTCCGTCCCCTCCTTGGCCGTGCCGTCGAAGTGGGTATAGGGATTGAGGTTACCGTTGCGGATCGTGGTTTTGGCGTTGATCTCCACCGCCTGACCCGCCTGGACAACGGAGGAAACGCTGCCGCCGCCGTCAGTGAAGACACGGGTGTCCTTTTTCAGGTCGCCCGCCAGAATCTGGCCGGGGACGGCGACCTCGGGGCCGGTGCCGAACTTCGCGTTGGTCTTGCCGAGCATCTGCTTGGCGATCGCGGTGTAGTCCCAATGCGTTCCGCCCTTGTCCGGCTCATGCCAGGTTTCGATGTAGTCGTACTGGTTTTTGGAGTTGCGGTCTGCATAGGCTTGCAGGTCGGTGCTGATCCAGCTCGTCTGCTTGCCGGGCAACCCGCCGAGCTTGAAGATCCGCGAGCGGGTGAAGGTGCCCGACTGCAGGCCGAAGTTGTCGAAGGTGTCGACGTCGAGCTTGATGTTCTTGCCGGCCGATATCAGCGAGGCCGTGTTGGTGAACGCTCCGACGTTGCCGGTCAGGTTGCCCGCCACATTGAGGGACGCCTGGGGGCCTGAGATCGTCGAGGTCGATTCGAAGCTTTCGTTGACATAGAACGTCGCGGAGCCGTCGAAGGTGATGTCACCCGAGATGAACTTCTCCTCGCCGACCACGCCTTCGGTCTTGTTGTTGAAGCTGTTGGCCGACAGCGAAAAATCGCCATCGACATTGATCGACGCGGCCTGGTTGTTGACGGCATTGGCGCGCCCCCCGTCCTTTCCGCCGATTGTGAGATTGCCGATGCTGTAGACATCGCCGGTCTGGTTGGTGAAGTCATTGACCAGCAGGTTCATGTTGCCGCCGCTGAAGATCAGCCCACGGTCATTGAGCAGGCTGGCCGTCCTCACCGTCAGCGTCTGAGCCGCGCCCAGCGTGCCGCTGTTGGTCACGGCGCCGGCATCGATCGTCAAGTCACCGCCGGCCGTCAAGCGTCCGCCGGCGTTGTTGAGCAACCCGCCCACGGTGACTTTGCCCTGCCCGCCTGCGCCGATGCTGGCGGCGTTGGTCAAGCCGAGTTGTGCCGCCGCAAACGTCAGATTGCCCAGGCTGCTCAGGCGGCCATTGCCGCCGTACCCGCCGCTCAACTGGATATCCAGCTCGCCGTCGCTGGCGATCAACCCGTCGTTGGTCCAGCTCGCGCCGCGCCCGACCAGTTTGTCCGAGGCCAGCAGTTGCCCACTGGCGGTCTGGGTGAAGCGGTTGACGTTGACGGTCAGGCGGCCGGCCTGGATCACGCTGCTGTTGGTCCAGCTGTCGGCGTTGAGCGTCAGGCCGCCACGGGTGACCAGCGCGCCGCCGGCGTTCATGACGTTGGCGGTCGAGAGGCCGAATTCCCCCGTCCCCACGTGCGTCATGGTGCCGCCTGCGTTGAGCAGGCTCGGCGCGTTCAGGATGAAGTCCGTGTTGGCGGTCTCCACCAGGCCGTTGCGGTTGTCGAACAGGCTGCCGATCTGGAAGTCGGTCTTGCCGCCGCTGCCCAGCGCCCGCAGCTTGCCGCCCTGGTTGTCCACGTTGGCGGCGCGGATCGCCAGCAAAGCGGCGCTTTCGATCAGGCCGCCGCGGTTGCTCAGGTTGCCGTCGAGCCCCAGACCGATGCCGTTGCCGCTGACCTGGCCCGCATTGTTGTTCAGCGAGCCGGCGACCATGTTCACCGCGCCTTTGGCGTAGATCCCGCCGCCGCTGTTGTCGATGGCGTTGCCGCCGGCGTTGAGCAGGATGTCGCCGGCGTTGGCGGCGATGCGTCCGCCGTCGCTGTAGATGCCGCCCAAGGCCCGCAGGTCGAGGCGTGCGCCTTCAAGCTTGCCGCCCTGGCCGTTGCGCAGCACGCCGGTCAGGCGGGTCTGCAGCAGGCCCTTGAGGCTGGACAGCACGCCGCCGCGGCTATCGAGGCTGGCGGCGGTGAGGTTCAGGTCACCGGTCCGGGCGATGAGCTTGCCGCCCTGGTTGTCGATGGCCCCGGTGCCCGCGTCCACCGTCAATGCGGAGTAGCTCTGCACCGCGCCTTTGCCGTTGCCGAAGGCGCTGGCCTTGATGTTCACGCCGGCGTCGCGGCTGAAGATCAGCCCGTCGGTGTCGTTGTGCACGGTGCCGTCGGCTGTGATCGCCAACTCGCCGTTGGCCGAGACCGTGCCGCGCCCACTGTTGTTCAGGTCGCCGCCGGTCAGCAGGCTCAAGGAGCCCTGGCTGATCACCTGGCCGCCTCGGTTGTCGATGCCGCTGGCGCGCAGCACCGTCAACGGGCCGGCGCTGCCGAGGGCGCCGTTGATGTTGGTCAGGGCGCCGAGCAGGTCGAGGGCAACGCTGCCGTCGCCGACCAGGCTGCCGCCGCTGTTGTCCAGCCACGTGCCGGTGAAGGTCATCGCCTGGCCGGCGGTGATGCGGCCGCCGGCGTTGTTCAGGCCAGTGGCGCGGATGTCGAGGGTGCCGCTGCTTTCGATCAGGCCGCCCGAGGCGTTGGTCAGCGTACCGCCGGTGACGGTCAGCGTCTGCTTGGCGCCGCTGGTGATGATGCCGGCGGTGTTGTCGAGGCTGGCCGCCTTGATGGTCACCTCGCCCTTGCCGCCCAGACCGCCCTTGCTGTGGTTGACCAACGCGCCGCTGAGGCCGATGGCCAGATCACCGAACTGGCTGGAGACCGTGCCTTCCTGGCTGTTGTCGAGGCTGCCGCCGTCGACGGTCACGCCGTTCCAGCCGGACACCAGGCCGCCCTGGTTCAGGATCTCGGCTGCCGTCAGGTGCAGTCGGTCGTTGCTGATCAGGTTGCCGCCACGGTTGTCCAGGCGGTTGCCGGTCAGGCTGAAGCCGTTGACGCTGGAGATCTCGCCCTTACGGTTGTCCAGGTCGCGCAGGTGCGCAATGCTCAGCACGCCCTTGGTGTTGATCAGGCCGTTCTGGTTGTTGAGATCCGCCGCCGTCGTGCCCAGATCGATGTTGATGCCGGTTTTCCCCAGCAGCATGCCGCCCCGGTTGTTCAGGCCGCTGCTGTTGAGCGTCAACTGCTGTGCGGCCTTGACCGTGCCGTTGCCGTTGTCCAGCAGGCCGTCGACGGTCACGCTCAGGTCGCTGTCGCTGAGCAGCACCCCGCCGTCGCTGTTGTCCAGGCTCGCGGCACGGACCTTAAGCGCCGCTGCAGCGATCTTGCCCTTGACCGAGGTCAGGGCCTTGTCGAGCGTCAGGGTCAGCTTCTGGTTGCTCAGCACCTGGCCGCCGCTGTTGTCCAGCGAGGCGGCGATCAGGTCGAAGGCCTGTCCGCTGGAGATCTCACCGTTGCGGTTGTCGATCCCGACGAGGTTCGTCAACGACAACACGCCCGGTGCGTTGATGAGTCCGTCTTCGTTGTTCAGCGCGCCGCCTTGCAGGTCCAGGCTCAGGCTGCCCTTGCTGAAGAACTTGCCGCCCTGCTGATCCAGGCCGCGGACCTTGCCCGCCAACTCGGTGGTGGCGCCCAGGCTGCCGGCGGTGTTGGTCACCTGGCCCGCATCGAGCTCAAGCCGGCCGTCGGAGAAGAGGCTTCCCCGGCTGTTGTTCAGCGCGCCGGTGGTGAGGCTCAAATTGCCCTTGCTGCTGATGACGCCCTTGTCCTGGTTGTCCAGCGACTGGCTGTTGAGGGTGAGCGCAGCGTCTGTCAGCAGTTGGCCGCCCTTGTTGCTCACGGCGCCACGGGTGTTAACGCTCAGGGCCTTGGCGCTGGAGACCACGCCTTTGTCGTTGCTCAGGCTCTGGGCGTTGACCGACAGCGCCCCTTCGCTGTTGAGACGCCCCTGATCGTTGTTCAGGGCCGACGACAGGTTGATCGACAAGTCACGCAACGTGCTCAGCCGGCCGCTGTTCTCCAGGGTCGCCCCGGTCAGCGTCAGCCCCGCATCGCCGGACAGCACGCCGCCGTTGCGGTTGAACACCTCGCCCACGGTCAGCGCCAGGTTGCCGCCGGCCAGGATGTAGCCGCTGTCGCTGTTGTCGAGCCAGGCGCCGGTGAGGCTCACATCGGCCTTGCCCGACAGCTCGCCGGTGCGGTTGTCGAGGCGGCCGACGGTGAGTTTCAGCGCTTTTGCGGCGCCCACCAGGCCTTCGCGGCGGTTGTCCAGGCTGGCGGCGTCGACGGTCAGGCCGGCGTCGGCGATGACCACCCCGGCCTGGTTGCCGAAGGTGTCGCTGACGGTGAGCCCCGCCTCCCCGCGAATGCGGATTTCGCCGTCGGTGTTGTCCAGGCTGGCGCTGCGGCTGTCGAGGCCGGCGGCGGCGATCAGCCCCTTGACGTTGCTCAGCGCCCGGTCGACGACCAGGGTGAGCTTTTCGTTGCTCAGCAGTTTGCCGCCGTCGTTGCTCAGGCTCTGCGCAGTCAGGCTCCAGGCCTTGGCCCCGGCGATCTCGCCGGCGCCGTTGTTCACCTCGCCGAGGTTCTTCAGCAACAACTGGCCAGGCGTGCGGAGGTTGCCGCGCCGGTTGTCCAGCAGGCCCCGGTTCATGTCGAGCGTCAGGTCGCCGTTGCTGAACAGTTCGCCGCCGTCCTGCTCCAGCGACGTGAGCGATACCGTCATCTGCTGCTGGCTGCCGATCCTGCCGCCGCCGTTGTCCAGGTGCGCGGCCGTCAGCAGCAGCGTGCCGTCGGTGGCCAGGCTGCCGCCCCGGCGGTTCTTGAACTCGCCGGTGCTCAGGGTCGAGTCGCCCTTGGCGCTGATCAGGCCGGCGTCGCTGTTGTCGAGGCTGCCGCTGGCGAAGGTCAGGCCTTTTTGCGAAACGATCAGGCCACCCTGGTTCAGCGCGGCGCCGACGCTGGTCAGCGCGATCGCCTCAAGGCCCGACAGCTTGCCCAAGCGGTTGTCGAGGCGCCCGGCATCGAGGGTCAAGCGGCCGTCGCTGCTGATCAGGCCGTTCTGGTTGTCGATGACCTCGTCGAAGGCCAGCTTCAGGTCCTTCTGGGTGACGATCCGTCCGCCCACGTTGCTCAGGCCGATGCCGCTCAGTGTCACGGCGCCCTTGCCGAAGATCAGGCCGTTGGTGGCGTTGATGATCTGCGCGACCTTCAGGCCCAGGGTCGTATCGGACAGCACCTTGCCGTTGTCGCTGTTGTCCAGGCGCGCACCGCTGATCAGCAGGCCCTGCCCGCCGGACAGCGAACCGCCCCGGTTGTCGATCTGATCGACGTTCACGGTCAGGGCCTTGAGCGAAGCGACCAGGCTGTCCTCGCGGTTGCCCAGCTGCTTGCCGGTCAGCGTCAGGTTGCCTTCGGCGACCAGTTCACCGCCCTGTTGGCTCAGGACGTCGATGTTCGCCTCGATGTCGCCCTTGCCGGATATCCGTCCCTTTTCACGGTTGTCCAGTTCTCCGACCGTCAGCTTCGTCGCCAGATCGGCACGAATCAAGCCGCCTCGGTTGTCGGTGTTCGTGCTGTTGAGGATCAGGGTGTTGAGCGACGATACCTTGCCCGCGCCGTTGTCCAGGCGGGTGGCCTGCACATCCATCGCGCCGTTGGCCTGGATCAAGCCTTTGCGGTTGTCGAGCTGGCCGCCGATCCGGGTGGTCAGCGTGCCTTCACTGGTCAACTGGCCTTGCTGGCTGTTGTCGAGTCGCTGCGCGCGAACGATCACATTTTGCTTTGCGCCGATCTTGCCGGCGCTGTTGTTGATCGCACCCAATGCGCTCAGGTCCAGCAAGCGGCCGGCGGTCATGAGGCCGGCGACGTTGTCGAGCGCGGTGACGACCAGGACGCTGTCGGTTTGGCTGGAGAACTCGCCGCCGGAGTTGCTGAACTGCCCGACGTTGCCGTTGAAGTTGCCGCCGCTGTTGATGACGCCCTTGCCGTTCAGCACCTGGCCGGCATTCAGGCTCAGGGACTGGCCGCCCAGCACCCGCGCGCCGTCGCGGTTGTCGAGCGTTCCGGCCGTGACCGCCGTGCGCTGCCCGCTGAGCGTGCCGCCCTGGTTGTTCAGGTTCTGCGCCACAGTGACGGTCAGGTTGCGGCTGGCGACCACGCTCTTGCTGTTGCTGAGGCTCTGCGCGCTCAGGCTCACATCGCCGTTGGCGTTGCGGCTGTTGTCGGCATTGACCCCGGCCTCGACGATGCCGGCGTTGCTCAGCTGACCGCCCGCCGTCAGGGCGATGCTGTCGCGGGCGGCGAGGGTCTGGCGGTTGGTCAGGTCACCCTGGGTCTGCACGCTAAGCGCGGTGCCGGCGTCGATCGCGCCGCGCGCATCGAGGCCGGCGGTCTTGACCTTGACAGCGCCGGTGGCCGAAGTCTCGGCCAGGCTCAGCTGACCGTTGGCGTCGAGCTGGATGTCGCCGCCGCTGGCGATCAGTTTGCCGTCGAGCTTCACGCCGACCCCGGCCTCGGTGCCCACCAGCTTGATCGCCCCGGCGTACATCCCGCCCAGGGCCGAGCTGTCGATGGCCAACTGCGGCTTGGCGCTGCCGTCGTCGGCGCGGGCCGTGGCGTTGAGGCTGTCGGCGTTGACGTCGTTGCGCCCGGCGACGATGGCCAGGTTCTGCGCCTGGAGCCGGGCGTTGATCTTCGCGCTGCGGGTGATGATCTCGAAGCGGTCGACATTGCCCGCATTCAGGCCCTCGCCTTCGATGGCGACGCTGCCCTGGTCGACCTGGAAGCGGTCGAGGCGTCCGTTGTCCAGCACCGGCTTGCCGGTGGTCAGCGTGACCCGCGGTGCGTTGATGAAGCCGCAGCCGCTGCAGGTGATGCCGTAGGGGTTGGCCACGATCACCCGCGCCGACTGCCCCGCCACCTCGGTGTAGCCGCGCAGCTGGCTCGGGCTGCCGCCGACCACTTCGTTGAGGATGGTCTGGGCCGAGCCGCTGTTCTTCAGGTTCGGGTTGCCGATGATGTGGCCGCCCAGTTGGGTGGCGGCGGTCTGGGTGGCCGCGTTGTTGAGGATCACCCCCTGGGCGCCGACGTTGTAGTCGTTGAACTGGTTGTGCGACAGCCCCGTGCCGTTGGGCGTGGCGATGTTGACGATCGGCACGCCGTTGCCGGCCCGGTCCAGCCCGGTGCCGGGGTTGGCCACCACGATCCCGTCCGCCTGCGCCCACAACGGCTGCCAGAACATGACGTTCGCCAGCAGGAACGCCAGCCCGCGCTTGGGCATGCCCAGGAAGCGCTCGCGCGGATTGACGGCAGCAGCGGGTTGGCCGGCCGGGAGGGTCGGGTGGCGAACATCCATGTCGATGATCTCGGATAATTGTTTTTAGAAGAATGCAGATGCAGCAGTGCGGCGCCTTGCGCCCGGTCAGCGCAGACGGCGCCAGGAAGACAGGTCAGAAGAAGTGCGCATCGAAGTGCGCAACGGCTCCATCAAGGACAACGGCAGGCATGGGCAGACAGGGCAAGCCTGCGCCCGGCCTCGCCGCAAAGAGGCGTGAGTGCATGTCCGATCCCTCGAAGCAAAAGTGATATCAAAACAATATCGAAATACTAAAATGCCACTATTCTGGCGTCAATTAATAGATTGTCCTCCCGATGCTTGTAAATCCCCCGAAGCGAGGACGCACGCGAGTTCGACCACAATCGACGCATTTGCCAGTAGACTCTCCCCTCTTTGGCCTCCCGACTTTGCAGCGGCCATCACCTCAATCCTGATGCGGAGTCCGCCTTGCGTCTGTTTCACACCTCCGACTGGCACCTTGGACAGAACCTGCACGGCCAGGAGCGCGATTTCGAGCACGCCTGCTTCCTCGAATGGCTGCTCAAGCAACTGCAGCTGGCGCAGCCGGATGCGCTGCTGATCGCCGGCGACATCTTCGACACGGTCAACCCGCCGGTCAAAGCCCAGGAGCGCCTCTACGACTTCATCGTCAGCGCCCACGAACAACAGCCCGCGCTGACCATCGTGATGATCGCCGGCAACCACGATTCCGGCTCGCGGATCGAACTGCCCGCGCCGCTGATGCGACGGTTGCGCACCCATGCGCTAGGCCGGGTGCTGTGGCTCGATGACGGGCAGCTCGACACCGAACGCCTGTTGCTGCCGGTGCCGGACGCCTCGGGCGAGGTCGCCGCGTGGTGCTTGGCGCTGCCGTTCCTGCGGCCCGCCGAGGTGACCGGCCCGCACTTGGGCGACGACTACCTGCACGGCATCGGCCAGGTGCATGAGCGCCTGATCGATGCGGCGAACGCCAAACGCGCGCCCGGCCAGGCGCTGATCGCCGTCAGCCATGCGCACATGGCCGGCGGCTCGGTGTCGGAGGACTCCGAGCGCAGCCTGATCATCGGCAACGCCGAGGCCCTGCCGGCCAGCCTGTTCGGGCCCACCGTCAGCTACGTCGCCCTCGGCCACCTGCACAAGCCGCAGAAGGTCAACGGCGAGGAACGGATCCGCTACAGCGGCTCGCCGATCCCCCTGTCGTTCTCGGAGATCAACTATCAGCACCAGATCCTCGACGTCACCCTCGACGGCGAAACCCTGGTCAGCGTCGAACCCCGACTGATCCCCCGCTCCGTGCACCTGCAACGCGTCGGCCCGGCGCCGCTGGCCGACATCCTTTTGCAACTGGCGGACCTGCCGAACATCGACCTGCTTGCCGAGACCCAGCGCCAACCTTGGCTGGAAGTGCGCGTGCAGCTCGACGAGCCGCAGCCGGACCTGCGCCAGCAAGTGGAAAGCGCCCTGCAAGGCAAGGCCGTGCGGCTGGTGCGGATCGCTGCCGAATACGCCGGCAGCGGCGGACGGAACGGCACCGACGAGGGCGATGCCCTGATCGAGCTGGACCAGCTCACCCCGCAGGAACTGTTCAGCCGGGCCTGGTTCGACAGCTACGGCAACGAGGCCGACGAGCAGACCCTCAAGGACTTCGCCGAACTGCTCCAGGACGTACAGATGGAGGTCGGCCAGCCATGAAGATCCTCGCCATCCGCCTGAAGAACCTGGCCTCGCTGGCCGGCCCGTTCGAAATCGACTTCACCGCCGAACCGCTGGCCAGCGCCGGCCTGTTCGCCATCACCGGCCCGACCGGCGCCGGCAAGAGCACCCTGCTCGATGCCCTGTGCCTGGCGCTGTTCGGCGCGGTGCCGCGGCTCAGCAACACCGGCCGCGACGCCAAGGTACCGGACGCCGACGGCGAGATCGCCACCGGCGACCCGCGCACCCTGCTGCGCCGCGGCACCGGCGAAGGCTTCGCCGAAGTGGACTTCGTCGGCGTCGACGGCCGCCGCTACCGCGCCCGCTGGGAAGCCAACCGTGCCCGCGAGAAAGCCGCCGGCAAATTGCAGGTCAGCCGCCAGAGCCTGCGCGACATCGACCAGGATCAACTGCTGGCCAGCCAGAAAGGCGAATACAAGACCCAACTGGAAGCGGCCCTGGGGCTGAACTTCGAGCAGTTCACCCGCGCCGTGCTGCTGGCCCAGAGCGAGTTCAGCGCCTTCCTCAAGGCCGACGACAACGACCGCAGCGAACTGCTGGAAAAGCTCACCGACACCGCGCTCTACACCCGCCTGGGCCGGCGCGCCTTCGACAAGGCCAAAGAGGCCCGCGAGGCGCACAGGCTGCTGCAGGAACAAGCCGTGGGGGTCACGCCGCTGGCACCGGAGGCTCGCGCCGAACTGGACGAGCGCTTCAACGCGGCGCAACAGCACCTGAAGGGGCAACAGGCGCAGCTCAAGCAGCTTGACCAGCAACAGGCCTGGCTGAAGGAACTGAGCCGCTTGCAGGAAGCGCAGCGGGCCGCCGCCGAGCAGTTGCACAGCGCGCAACAGCAGTGGGAAGGCCTGGCCGCCGAGCGCCTGAGGCTGACCCGGCTGGAACAGCTCGGGCCGCAGCGGCACCAGTTCACCCGCAAGTCCGAACTGGAAGCGCTGCTGACGCCGTTGGCCGAGCAGATCGCCGCCCACACGCAGCAGCAGACCGAACTGGCCGAACGCCAATCGCAACTTGCGCAAGGTCTCGACGCGGCGAAGGCCGCCCTGGGCGAGGCGCAACAACGGCAAGGCGACAGCACGCCGCTGCTGCGTATCGCCTTCGAGGAGCAAAGCACCCTCGCCCGCCTGGCCAAGGAAACCGCCCTCAGCGCCGAAGCCAGGCAGCTCGCGGAACAAGCCTGCGCCCAGGGCCAGGCCGGCATTCAAGCCTTGGTGGAGAGACAGGCCGAGGTCGCCGAACGCTTGCGGGACATCGCAGGCGGGCTCGGGCAAAGCGCCCACCTGGCGCCGTTGAGCGATGCCTGGAACGCCTACCGCGACCGCCTGCAACAGCTGATGCTGATCGGCAACCGCCTGAACAAGGGCCAGGCCGAACTGGCCAGCCTTGAACAGGCCGCCACCCGCAGCGCCGAAGACCTCGCCCGGCAGAAACAGGAGCTGGACGTGCTGTTCAAGGAGGCCGGCGCCGAACCGGACGCGGTCGCCGAACAGATCGGCCTCCTCGGCAACCTGCTGCAGGACAACCGCAAGCAGCTGCGCGCCGTCGAAGACCTGACGCGTCTGTGGAGCCACCATCAGGAACTGGGCACCCGCAGCGCCGACCTGCAGCAACGCCTGGTCGAAGCCCAGCAGGAACGCGACCGCCTGACCCAGGACGGGGTGAAGGCCAAGGCCGAACTGGCCGTCGCCGAACAGACCCTCACGGTCACCCGCGAGCTGCTGGAACGCCAGCGCCTGGCCCGCAGCGCCAGCGTCGAGGAACTGCGCGCGCAGCTGCAGGACGGCCAGCCTTGCCCGGTCTGCGGCAGCGACGCGCATCCGTACCATCAGCCCGAGGCGCTGCTGCAAAGCCTCGGCCGGCATGACGAGAGCGAACAGGCCAACGCGCTGCAAGCGGTGGAGCGGCTCAAGGAATCGCTGATCGAACTGCGTACGGCCGTCGGTGCCGTCATCGCCCGGCAGAAAGAGCTGCTGCAGCAACAAGAGCAACTGACCGCGCAACAGCACGCCTTGGCGCCGACCCTTGACGCGCATCCGTTGGCTACGCAGTTGAAGGTTCAGGACGCCGACAAGCGTGACGCCTGGCTCGTGCGGCAGAACGATCAGCTGAACCTGAGCATCGCCCAGGACGAACAGCGCCAGAGCGACCTGCTCACCCTGCAACAGGACGCGGCGCGGCTGACCCAGCAGTTGCGCAAGACCGAATCCGCCCATCAGCAGGCGGCGCAGCACCTGAGCCATCAGCAGCGGGAACTGGACAGCGACCGGCAACGCCTCGACGAAGAACTCGACGCCTTCGCCAACCTGCTCCCGGCGGACACCCTGCAAGCGCTGCGCGTCGAGCCGGCGGCCGCCTTCATGCAGCTTGACCGCCAGATCGCCGAGCGCCTGGCGCAGGTCGATCAGCAGAAGGAGGCGTTGGAGGAACAGCAGGAACGCCAGCAGACGCTGGACAAAGAGCAGGAGCGTCAGCGGAGCCGCGCCGAGCAGGCGCAGGCCGCCGAGCGGCAATTCAATGACTTGGCCGAGCAGCAACTGGCCAGCCAACAGAAGCTGGCGCAGTTGCTCGGCGAACACACCAGCGCCGAGCAATGGCAGCAGCGGCTGGAGCACGCCGTGGAGCAGGCCCGCCGCGCCGAGGCCGACACCGCCCACGCCCTGCAAGATCTGCGCACGCAACAGGTGCAGACGGCGGCGGAACTCAAGGCGCAGCAAGAACGCTGGCAAGCGCTGGACACCGAGGATCGGGAGCTGGCCGGCAAGATCGCCGACTGGCGCGCGCGGCACCCCGAGCTCGACGACGGCGGCCTCGAAGACCTGCTGCGGATCGACGACGCGCAAGTCAGCGAACTGCGCCAGCGCCTGCAGCACAACGAGAAGGCCATCGAGCAGGCCAACGTCCTGCTGCAGGAGCGTGACCAGCGCCTGCTCGAGCACCAGGCGCAGCGCAACGGCGGCCTGGAGGCCGACGCATTGGCGACCGCCCTCGCCGACCTGCTACAACAGCTCGCCGTCAGCGAGCAGCAGTGCGCCGAACTGCGTGCCGAGCAGGCCGAAGACCAGCGCCGGCAGAACGCCAATCAGGCGCTGGCGCAGCGGATCGCCGAGGCCTACGCCGAATACCAGCGCTGGGCCCGGCTCAATGCGCTGATCGGCTCGGCCACCGGCGACACCTTCCGCAAGATCGCCCAGGCCTACAACCTCGACCTGCTGGTGCATCACGCCAACGTGCAACTGCGTCAGTTGGTCAAGCGCTATCGGCTCAAGCGCGGCGGCAGCATGCTCGGCCTGCTGGTGATGGACACGGAGATGGGCGACGAACTGCGCTCGGTGCATTCGCTGTCCGGCGGCGAGACGTTCCTGGTGTCGCTGGCCCTGGCGCTGGGGCTGGCGTCGATGGCGTCGAGCACACTGAAGATCGAATCGCTGTTCATCGACGAAGGCTTCGGCAGCCTGGATCCGGAATCCCTGCAACTGGCCATGGATGCCCTCGACGGCTTGCAGGCCCAGGGACGCAAGGTGGCGGTGATTTCCCACGTGCAGGAAATGCACGAACGGATTCCGGTGCAGATCCAGGTGCGACGCCAGGGCAACGGCTTGAGCACCGTGGAGGTGAAATGAACACGCTCTACTCGTTCCGCCGCTGCCCGTACGCCATGCGCGCGCGGATGGCGCTGCGCTATGCGGGGGTGCCGGTGGACATCGTCGAGGTCAGCCTCAAGGCCAAGCCGGCGAGGATGCTGGAGCTCTCGCCCAAAGGCACGGTGCCGGTGCTCGACGCCGGCGGCCGGGTGATCGACGAGAGTTTGGAGATCATGCGCTGGGCACTGGCGCAGAACGATCCGGACGACTGGCTGCTCAAGGACGATTCGTTCCACGCCCTGTGGATGGAGAAGCTGATCTACGGCAACGACCAAGTGTTCAAGGTGAACCTGAACCGGTACAAGTACGCCGAACGCTACCCGGAGCAGCCGATGGAGGCCTATCGCGCCGAGGGGACGCTGTTCCTGCAGAAGCTCGACGAGCTGCTCGGCAAGCGCGAGTACTTGCTGGCCGACCATCCGTGCCTGGCCGACATCGCGCTGCTGCCCTTCGTGCGCCAGTTCGCCCACGTCGACCGCGAGTGGTTCGCGCAGACGCCTTACGTGCGGTTGCAGCGATGGTTGCAGCGCTTTCTCGAATCCGACCTGTTCACCGGCATCATGAAAAAGTAATCCCGGGTTCAGGCCAGCACTTCACACATGCCGATGGCCGAGCAATCCACTTCGAACGGCCCGAGGAAATCACGCTCGGACTTGACCGGCGGATTGCCGGCCAGCAGCCCCAAAGCGTTGGCCCGTTCGATGTTGTGGGCGATGGTGTGGTTGGCCTCTATGGCCCGGGCCAGGCCGCCGACCGAACCTTGGCCGAAGCCCAAGAGCGAGGCGCCGTTGGTCATGAACGCAAGGCCGGCGATGATCCAGAGTCTGTAGCCTTTCATGCTCCGCCGACTCCTGCCAGTTCAGCCGCGTCCGCCGTTGCGCCGTGGGAACGGAGCTCGAACTGAATGCCGGGATGGGCGACCTGGACCGGTGCGTCGAAGCGGTGCTGCGACTGCGAGACGAGGCTGACGGACAGCACCATGACCAGGTACAGACCGATGGCCAGGTAAGCGCCGCGTTTGGCGTAAGCGATGAGGGAACTGGCCATGATGTGGACTCCGTGAACCTGTTTCGAGGCCCACAGAATCGATCAAAAAAGCCGAAGGAACCACTCAGGGTTATCCATAGTGACCATCAGCTTCGTTGATCATTAAACCGGTCTATCTCAGCCTTCAATAATACTCATGAGGCGTTCGAACGCGGCTTCCGGCTCGCCGGCGACAGGCTCGGCAGCCGACAGGATGGGGGTGGAATAGAGAAACAGGAGTACCACGGCCAGACGCATCGCCATGCTGTCGATCCTTATGCGGGGAAGGAGTCAAAAAATCAGCGTCAACTTTACGTTCATGGCTATGTGATATCAAGCGCGGACAGTGATATCCGGCAGATGCTGTCGCAAACGGTTATGCAGGAGCGACATCACTGTTGCGGCCAACGCTTGGAAAACTGCGGCGGCGTCAATGACTTCGCTCCTGCATAACGGGTGCAGTGCGGGAAGAGTTTCAGTGTTGGGCTTTGTGGTCCAGAGCGGCGTAGAAGTTGGCGCTCTGTTGCAGGTACTTCTGGGTGTAGCTCTGGGTGTGGGATTTCTTGTCGCTGACTTCGACGCTGGCGCTGGCTGGCAGGGCCACGGAAGCGGAGATGGCGGACGCGGCAATCACGGAAAAGAGATTGAAGTTCATGGCGGTAACCCTCGTGTTCGGTTGGCTTGCTTGCCCGTTCGGGCCGTGAAGCAAACTTAACGCTCGAGGGTCCGCCGCTTGAAATGCTTTATGGCATTAGCTGTTATCAGCGCGATTAATACAAAGGCGCAGGCCCCGCGAACCGGGGCCTGCGGCTCATTGACGCAGCAGGAACTTGAGGTCGCTCGGGGCATCCATCGGCAACGTCTGCACGACTTTGCCCAGCAGACCGGTCTTGTCGTCGCGCTCAAGCACGACGATGCCGTTGCTCTTCTGGTTGGCGATCAGCAGGAACTTGCCGGTGGGGTCGAGGCTGAACTCACGGGGGTGATCGCCCTCTACCGAACGCCGTTGCAGCTCGCTGAGCTTGCCGCTGGCAGGGTCGATGGCGAACACCAGCATCTGGTTGGCCGTGCCCCGGTTGCTGACGTACAGGAACTTGCCGTCGGCGGAGGCGTGCAAAGCGGCTGCGGCCTTGTCCGAGGTCGGCTGGCCGGCCGCCAGGTCCACCAGTTGGGTCTGGGTCAGCACCCCGTCCCGGTAGTCGAACACCGCCACTTGGGCGCTCATTTCCATGGTCAGCCAGGCGTGCTTGCCGTCGGCGCTGAACAGCAGGTGACGCGGGCCGCTGCCCGGCGGCAGGTCCACCGACGCGGTTTTCGCCGGGGTCAGCGGCAGCTCGGGGTTGGCCTTCGGGTCGTAGCGGTAGATGAAGACCTTGTCCGCGCCCAGGTCATTGGAGAACACGTAGCGGCCGTCCGGCGAGGAGACCGTGGAATGCACATGGTTCGATGCCTGACGCTCCGGGTTCACCCGGCTGGCCGGGTGGGCGCTCATCTGCACCACCGGCTTCAGGCGGCCGTCGCTGCCCACCGGCACCACCGCCAGCGTGCCGCCCGGATCCTCGGCCACCGAGTAGTTGCTGACGAACAGGTGGCTGGCGTCGCCGCTGAGGCTCGAATGGGTCGGCTCGTTGCCCAGGCTCTGCACCTGGCTGATCAGGCTCAGGGCCTGGGTCTTCGGGTTGATCGCGTAGCTGCTGACGCGACCCACCGGGTCTTTCTGGCCGGGGCCGTTTTCGTTGACCACGAACAGCTTGCGCTGATCCTTGGACAAGGTGAGCCACGACGGGTTGGCGCTCTTGACCACTTGCAGCGGGTTGGGCCCGATGCGGCCGGTGGCGCTGTCGAAACTCATCCGGTAGATGCCTTGGCTCGCGCCCGCCGTGTAGGAGCCCACCAGCAACTGGAAGGTTTCGGCCGAGGCGCTGGAAAGGCCCATCGCGCCGACGCTGCCGGCCATCAGCAGCGGCCAGAACTTACGCATCTTCATGAGCGTCATCCTCATCGTCGCCACCGCCGAAGGCGTCGAGGCAGACCAGACGGTGTTCGCCGCTGGCGCCGACGATCAGCCAGCTCTGAAGGGATTCGTCGAAGGTCGCGGCCTTGACCTGGGCCGGGGTGAATTCCCAGTGTTTGGACAAGCGCCCGTCTATGCATTCGATGTGCAGGTTGTCGACTTCGTCGAGGGCGAATTCGAAGGCGTGCAGGCCGTCGATTTCGACCATCCCGCAATGTTCGAGGGCGTCGAGAAGGGAGTTGGGTACGGCAGTCATGGCAATCATGTCTTTCAGGGGGAAAGCGGCAATGATAGCTCAATGTGAGGCTGGATCCTCTGCGGGAACGCAGGTGGGTACAGAGGCCGACAGTGCCGGCCCCATCGCTTGCAGGCAATCTCCCACAGGTATCTCGGGTGTTTGCAGGATCTAGGTACACCACAAAAACCTGTGGGAGCTGGCTTGCCAGCGATGACGGTGGATCAGGCAACAGAGATGTCGGCTGTGATGGCCTCATCGCTTGCAGGCAAGCTCCCACAGGATTTAGCGGTGTTCGCAGAAATGGCAGATCACCGCAAGTCCTGTGGGAGCCAGCCTGCTGGCGATGAGGCCGGTACAACAGACATCTGTCAGAGGGCCTCGCGCGTTGGCTTACCGTCCACCAGGCGCTGGATGCGCAGCGGATTGGCGTTCTTCAGCGGTTCCGGCAGCAGGTGGTCGGGGTAGTTCTGAAAGCACACCGGGCGCAGGAAACGGTCGATCGCCAACGTGCCGACCGAGGTGCCACGGGCATCGGAGGTCGCCGGGTACGGCCCACCGTGCACCATCGAATCGCACACCTCGACCCCGGTCGGATAGCCGTTGAGCAGGATCCGCCCGACCTTCTGCTCCAGCAGCGCCGTCAGTTCCGGGAACTGCGCAAAGTCTTGCGGCTCACCGATGAGCGTCGCGGTGAGTTGCCCGTGCAGGCCGTTGAGCGCCGCATGCAACTGCGCCTGGTCTTCCACTTCGACCACCACCGTGGCCGGCCCGAACACTTCCTCCTGAAGCACCTCGTCGCCCTGGATCAGCAACCGAGCATCGGCCTTGAACAACTGCGGCTGCGCCTGGTTGCCTTGCTGCGGATTCCCCGCCAGGTGCGTGATGCCCGCGTGGGCCAGCAGCTTCTGCAAGCCCTTGCCGTAACTGGCGAGGGTGCCGGCGTTGAGCATGGTCTGCGCCGGTTGATCGGCGATCAGCCCGGCCAGTTGTGCCACGAACCCACTGAACTGCTGCGAACGCAGGCCGATCACCAGGCCGGGGTTGGTGCAGAACTGACCGCAGCCCTGCACCACCGAGGCCGTCAGGTCACGGACCACGGACTCCGTGCGGGCAGCCAGCGCCTGCGGCAGCACGATCACCGGGTTGATGCTCGACATCTCGGCGAACACCGGGATCGGCTGCGGGCGTGCGGCCGCCATGTCGCACAGCGCCCGTCCGCCCTTGAGCGAACCGGTGAAGCCCACGGCCTGGATCGCCGGATGCTTGACCAGCCATTCGCCGACGCCACCGCCGTAGATCATGTTGAACACGCCCGCCGGCATGCCGGTCTTCTCCGCCGCACGGATCAGCGCATCGGCCACCCACTCGGCGGTGGCCATGTGGCCGCTGTGGGCCTTGAACACCACCGGGCAGCCGGCGGCCAGCGCGGCGGCGGTGTCGCCGCCCGCCGTGGAAAAGGCCAACGGAAAGTTGCTGGCGCCGAACACTGCCACCGGCCCGAGGCCGATGCGGTACTGGCGCAGGTCCGGACGCGGCAGCGGCTGACGCGCCGGCAACGGCAGATCGATCCGCGCCCCATAGAAGTCGCCGCGACGCAGCACCTGGGCGAACAGGCGCATCTGGCCGCTGGTGCGGGCGCGCTCCCCTTGGATCCGCGCCGCCGGCAGTGCGGTTTCGCGGCAGACCACGGCCACGAACTCGTCGTCCAGCGCGTCGAGCTCATCGGCGATCGCATCGAGGAACTGCGCCCGGCGCTCTGCGCTGAGGCTGCGGTAGGCCGGGTACACGGCGGCGGCCGCTTGGGCGGCGGCGTCCACCTCCTGCGCCGTTGCCTGGAAAAAACCGTAAGGCAACGGTTCGCCGGAGCTGGCGTCCACGCTCTGCAACTGGACGTTGCCGGCGGCGCTGCGGCGCCCGCCGATGTAGTTGAGGCCGAGAATCTGAGTCATGGGATCTCCTTAAAGGGTACCGATGCTGCCGGGGGCGAAAACCGCGTCGGCCGGGGCGATGCCGTTGACCAGGGGCGCGCCGAATTCGGCCAGGCTGATCTCGAACACATCGCCCGGACGGGTGCGGACACCGTCGGCGAACGACAGCGTCGCGGTGCCGAAGAAATGAATGTGCACATCGCCCGGCCGCAGGAACTGGGCGTACTTGAAATGGTGGTATTCGAGGTTCGCCAGGCTGTGGCACATGTTCGCTTCGCCGCTCAAGAACTCGTTCTGCCACAGCGTTTCGCCGTCGCGCAGGATGCGGCTGGTGCCGGCCAGGTGCGGCGGCAGATCACCGACCCGAAGCTCGGGGCCGTAACTGCAGCTGCGCAGTTTCGAATGGGCCAGGTACAGGTAGTTCTTGCGTTCCATCACGTGGTCGGAGAACTCGTTGCCCAGGGCAAAACCGAGGCGGTACGGTTTGCCGTCGTGGCCGATGACGTAGAGCCCGGTGAGCTCCGGTTCTTCGCCGGCGTCTTCGGCGAACGGCGGCAACGGGAACGGCTGCCCCGGCCGCACGACGATGCTGCCGTCGCCCTTGTAGAACCACTCCGGCTGCACCCCGGCCTGCCCAGCCGCCGGCTTGCCGCCCTCCACGCCCCATTTGAAGATGCGCAGGGTGTCGGTCAGCGTCGCTTCGTCGCCGGCCTGCTGGTGCATCTTGTCCCGGGCCGAGGCGCTGCCCAGGTGCGTGAGCCCGGTGCCGCTGACCAGCAGGTGCGCCGGATCCGGATGGTCGAGCGGCGGCAGGATACGCAGCTGCTCCCGCAGTTCGGCGTAATCGTGGCTGATGCCCAGGCCGAAGGCCTGCACCTGCTGCGCGAGGCTGACGCCGGCCTCGATGGCCGCCAACGCCAGATCACGCACGGCGCGCACGTCCTGCACCTCCCGCACCAGACCGCCCTCGACCACGCCGACGCGGCGTTCGCCGTTGCTCAATTCGAATTGCACCAGATGCATGTGTTCTCTCCTCTCAACAAAATGTCTGAACACCGGAAAACCTGTGTCCGGCAGGTAGCGTCAGGTGCGAGTCGCGCCCCGTGCGCTCGCTGCGAACTGGTCTGCCGGCAACACGTGTCTGCGCTCAAGCACCCGGTAGACCACACCGGTCAGCATCAGTCCGAACACCATCACCCCGGACAGGAAGTACAAGCCCGAGGCGAGGTTGCCGGTGTATTCCTTCAGCGCCCCGATCACGAACGGACCGATGTAGCCGCCCAGGTTACCCACCGAGTTGATCAGCGCGATGCCCGCCGCCGCGCTGGCGCCGGCGAAGAACCGCCCCGGCAAGGTCCAGAACACCGCCGTGCAGGAAAACAGCGCGAACGCCACCAGGCACAGCGCCGCCAACTGCATCGCCGGCAACGCCAGCCAGGCGCTGAAGAACAGGCCGAGCGCGCCCAGCACGTAGAGCACCGCCAGATGGCCGTAGCGGTCGTTCAGCCGGTCGGAGCTGCGCGGCACGATCAGCAGGCCGACGATGCCGAAGAGGTACGGCACCGCCGACACGAACCCGGTGACCAGGTCGCTGCCGCCGAACTGCTTGATCAGGGTCGGCAGCCACAGGCCCAGGCCGTAGATGCTCAAGGTCACCGGCAGGTAGAACAGCGCCAGCAGCAAGACGCGCGTGTCCTTGAGCGCATGCAGCGGGTTGCCGTGACGGGTCTGGCCGTATGCCTGCAGATCCTTTTTCAGCTCGCCGCTGAGCCAGTCCTTTTCGGACCGTTCCATCCAGTCCACCTGCTCCGGCCCGTCCGGCAGCCAGCGCAGCACCGGCCAGGTCAGCAGGATCGCCGGGGTGCCAATGACGATGAACAGCCATTGCCAGCCATGCAGGCCGAGGATGCCGTCCATGCCCAGCAGGCCGCCGGACACGGGGCCGGTGATCATCATGGCGATGGGCTGGGACAGGATGAACAGCCCGAGGATCTTGCCGCGGTGGCGCACGGGGAACCATTGGGTGATGTAGTACAGAACACCGGGAAAGAACCCCGCCTCCGCCGCGCCGAGCAGAAAGCGCATCACATAGAAGCTGTACGGGCCCTGGACGAACGCCATGCCGATGGTGATGGCGCCCCAGGTGATCATGATCCGCGCGAACCAGCGCCTTGCGCCGAAGCGTTCGAGCATCAGGTTGCTGGGGATCTCCAGCAGGAAATAACCGATGAAGAACAGACCGGCGCCGAGCCCGTAGGCCGCGTCGCCGATGCCGATGTCGGCGCCCATGTGCAGCTTGGCGAAGCCGACGGCGGAGCGGTCCACGTAGGCGATCAGGTACAGCAGGATCAGGAAGGGAATCAGTTTCAAGGTGATGCGCCGGACAAGCCGCTGTTCCTGGCTCATGGGGTCGGTCTCCGATTGTTGTTGTTATGGAACCTCGGGGGATGCCTCAGGCGAACCTCGCCAGGGCCGATCCTCTCGTTGAAATCGACTATATAGTAATACTTATTAGACGCCAACACTTCCACAGCAGCCATTTTTCGCTTAGCTTAAGCCAAAGCTCGCAAACAATAGTCTTACAATAAGAGAACCGATCATGTCTGATAAGAAACCCGCCCTGCGCTCGGCCCAATGGTTCGGCACCGCCGACAAGAACGGCTTCATGTACCGCAGCTGGATGAAGAATCAGGGCATCGCCGACCATCAGTTCCACGGCAAGCCGATCATCGGCATCTGCAACACCTGGTCGGAGCTGACACCGTGCAACGCGCACTTTCGCCAGATCGCCGAGCACGTGAAACGCGGCGTGATCGAGGCCGGCGGGTTTCCGGTGGAATTCCCGGTGTTCTCCAACGGCGAGTCGAACCTGCGCCCGACCGCCATGCTCACCCGCAACCTGGCGAGCATGGACGTGGAGGAAGCCATCCGCGGCAACCCCATCGACGGCGTGGTGCTGCTGACCGGCTGCGACAAGACCACCCCGGCGCTGCTGATGGGCGCGGCCAGTTGCGACGTGCCGGCCATCGTCGTCACCGGCGGGCCGATGCTCAACGGCAAGCACAAGGGCAAGGACATCGGTTCCGGCACCGTGGTCTGGCAACTCAGCGAACAGGTCAAGGCCGGCACCATCACGCTCGATGACTTCTTGGCGGCCGAGGGCGGCATGTCCCGCTCCGCCGGCACCTGCAACACCATGGGCACCGCGTCCACCATGGCCTGCATGGCCGAAGCGCTGGGCACCTCCCTGCCCCACAACGCGGCGATCCCGGCGGTGGACGCGCGGCGCTACGTGCTGGCGCACATGTCCGGCATGCGCGCGGTGGAGATGGTGCGCGAAGACCTGCGGCTGTCGAAGATCCTGACCAAGCAGGCGTTCGAGAACGCGATCCGGGTCAACGCGGCGATCGGTGGTTCGACCAACGCGGTGATCCACCTCAAAGCCATCGCCGGACGCATCGGCGTCGACCTGGATCTGGACGACTGGACGCGCATCGGCCGGGGCATGCCGACCCTCGTCGACCTGCAGCCGTCCGGGCGTTTCCTGATGGAAGAGTTCTACTACGCCGGGGGCTTGCCGGCAGTGCTGCGGCGCCTGGGTGAGGCCAACCTGATTCCGAACCCGGACGCATTGACCGTCAACGGCAAAACCATCCGCGAGAACACCCAGGACGCACCGATCTACGGCGAAGACGAAGTGATCCGCACCCTCGACAACCCGATCCGCGCCGACGGCGGCATCTGTGTCTTGCGCGGCAACCTGGCGCCGCTCGGCGCGGTGCTCAAGCCATCGGCCGCGACGCCGGAACTGATGCAGCATCGCGGCCGCGCCGTGGTGTTCGAGAACTTCGACCACTACAAGGCACGGATCAACGACCCGGAACTGGACGTCGATGCCCACTCGGTTCTGGTGATGAAAAACTGCGGGCCGAAGGGTTATCCGGGCATGGCCGAGGTCGGCAACATGGGGCTGCCGGCCAAGTTGCTGGCCCAGGGCGTGACGGACATGGTGCGCATCTCCGATGCGCGGATGAGCGGCACGGCGTACGGCACCGTGGTGCTGCACGTCGCCCCGGAAGCGGCGGCCGGCGGGCCGTTGGCGGCAGTGAAAGAAGGTGACTGGATCGAGCTGGACTGCGCCGGCGGGCGCTTGCACCTGGACATCCCGGACGCCGAACTGGCGGCGCGCCTGGCCGATCTGCAACCGCCGCAGCCATTGCTGGTGGGGGGTTACCGTCAGCTGTACATCGACCATGTGCTGCAGGCAGACCAGGGCTGCGACTTCGACTTCCTGGTCGGCTGCCGGGGTGCCGAAGTCCCGCGCCACTCCCACTGACAACGCCTTCCCCTGTGGGAGCTGGCTTGCCAGCGATTACGGTCTTTCAGCTGACATTCATGTTGACTGACACGCCGCCATCGCTGGCAAGCCAGCTCCCACATTTGCTTTGTGCACCTGCCTCAAGACCATGCCACGCCTGCTATGATGCCGGGCACCGTTCACCCCACAGGATCGCCCCGCTCCCCATGGATTACCGCAAACCCTCCGACCGCAAAAGCATGCACTCGCGCATCGTCCAGGAACTGGGCCTGCAGATCGTTTCCGGACGCTTTGCGCCCGACGACAAACTGCCCGCCGAAGCCTTGCTCTGCGAGGAGTACGCGGTGAGCCGGCCGGTGCTGCGCGAGGCCACGCGGGTGCTGGTGGCCAAGGGGCTGGTGTATTCGAAGCCGCGGGTCGGCACCGTGGTCAAGCCACGCCGCGAATGGCACATGCTCGACCCTGACGTGCTGCACTGGCTGATGCAGAGCAGCCCGCAGAACGAGTTCTTCAACGTGCTGACCAGCGTGCGCAGCATCATCGAGCCGGCCGCCGCCGCCCTCGCCGCCCAGCACGCCACCGAGGCCGACATCGCCGCCATCGGCGAAGCCTACCGGCGCATGGAGGCGGCGCCGACGCCGGAAGCCTTGCTGCAGCCGGATCTGGATTTCCACAGCCGCATCGCCGACGCCACCCACAACGACCTGCTCGCCAACCTGTGCAACATGCTCTCGGTGGCGATCGCCGAAGCGCTCAAGCACTCCAACCAGCGGCCGAACCTGCACGAACTGGCGCTGCCGCGGCACAAGGCGATCCTGACCGCCATCGAGAACCGCGATGCCCTCGGCGCACGGCATGCGACGCTGGTGCAGCTGGATGATGCGCGCAGTGCCTTGAGTGTGGTGCTCGGCACCGACCTCGCCTGAAATACCAAAAAGCCTGTGGGAGCTGCGGTGCGACGATTCGAATTGCCAGCGATAGCGGACCAATAGCCAACATCAACGTTGAATGTTAAGCCCTCATCGCTGGCAAGCCAGCTCCCACAGGGTTTTGTGTGAATCGTGAAATGCAGAAAAGCCGCAACCCTGAGGTTGCGGCTTTGTCGTTCCAGCCCCCAAGGATCAGTGGGCGAACAGCGAATTGCCCTTCTGCCCCGCCAGCTTCTCAGGCTTGATCAGGAACTTCGCCAGCGCCGGCAGCAGCCACAGCGCGCCGAACATGTTCCACAACAGCATGAAGGTCAGCATCAGGCCCATGTCGGCCTGGAACTTGATCGCCGAGAAGATCCAGGTGCACACGCCGATGGCCAGGCACAGGCCGGTGAACAGCACGGCCTTGCCGGTGGACTTCAGGGTCTGGTAGTAGGCTTCCTGCAACGGCAGGCCGGCACGCAAGAAACTCTCCAGGCGGCTGTAGATGTAGATGCCGTAGTCCACGCCGATCCCCACGCCCAGCGCCACCACCGGCAGGGTCGCGACCTTGACGCCGATGCCCATGAACGCCATCAGCGCGTTGCCCAGCACCGAGGTCAGCACCAGCGGCAGGACGATGCACAGGGTCGCCGCCCACGAGCGGAAGGTGATCATGCACATGACCGCCACGCAGATGTACACCAGCACCAGGATGGTCAGCTCAGCCTGCTTGATGACTTCGTTGGTGGCCGCCTCGATCCCGGCGTTGCCGGCGGCGAGGATGAACTCCAGGCCGTCCTTGTTGTTGTCCGCGGCGAAGGCCTGCACCGCCTTCACGGCACGGTCCAGGGTCTCGGCCTTGTGGTCGTTGAGGAACACCAGCACCGGCGCCAGCGAACAGTTGTTGTTGTACAGGCCGTCGGCCCGGGCGATGGAGTTGTTCAGCACGTCCGGGTTGCGCGACAGGGTCTCCCATTTCAGGTTGCCCTCGTTCATGCCCTTGATCATCTGCTTGGACACGGTCACCAGCGAGATCGCCGACTGCACGCCCTCGGTGTTCTGCATCTTCCACATCAGCTCGTCGATGGGCGCCATCGCCTCGTAGCGCGAGCAGCCTTCGGACTTGGTCTTGACCATCACCACCAGCACGTCGGAACTGGTGGAGTAGTTGCTGATGATGAAGTTGTTGTCCTTGTTGTAGCGCGAGTCCGGACGCAGTTCCGGCGCGCCCTGGTCGAGGTCGCCGATCTTGAGGTTCTTGCTGTACCAGAGGCCGCCGCCGAAGGCGACCAGCGCGATCAGGATCGACACCGGCGCCACTTTGGAGCTGGCGAAGTTCGACAGCAGGCGCCAGAACGGATGCTCGCGGTTCGCGTCTTTCTTGCTCTTGGCCACGGCGCGCTTGCTGATGCCGACATAGGAAATCGCCACCGGCAGCAGGATCAGGTTGGTGAACACGATCACCGCCACGCCGATGGACGCGCCGATGGCCAGTTCGCGGATCACGCCGATGTCGATGATCAGCAGGGTGATGAAGCCGACGGCGTCCGCCAGGATCGCGATCATCCCCGGCAGGAACAGTTGCCGGAAGGTGCGCCGCGCGGCCGTCAGGGCGTTGTCCGCCTCGCTGGACTGCAAGGCGATGCCGTTGATCTTCTGCACGCCGTGGGAGATGCCGATGGCGAAGATCAGGAACGGCACCAGCATCGAATACGGATCGAGCCCGAAGCCGAAGAAATGCATCAGCCCCAGTTGCCAGATCACCGCCACCAGCGTGGTGCTCAGCACCGCCACGGTGCTGCGCATGCAGTGGGTGAACCAGTAGAGCAGGATCAGGGTGATGACGAAGGCGACGCCGAAGAACATCACCACCATCACCAGGCCGTCGATCAGGTCGCCGACCTTCTTGGCGAAGCCCACGATGTGGATCTTGACGTTGGGGTTCTGCGCCTCGAACTTGTTGCGGATCTTGTCCTCCAGCTCATGGGAGAACTTGCGGTAGTCCAGCGCCAGCAGCTTGCCCTGGTCCTGCGGATCCGGGTAGGACTCCAGCAGCGGGATGTCGACGATGCTCGACTTGAAGTCGTTGGCCACCAGCCGCCCGACCTGGCCGGACTTGAGCACGTTGTTGCGCAGCAGGTCGAGGCTGTCCTGGGAGCCGTTGTAGCTCTGCGGGATCACTTCGCCGCCGGCGAAGCCTTCCTCGGTCACCTCGGTCCAGCGCACGCTCGGGCTCCACAGCGACTTGAGGCCGGAGCGGTCGACGCCGGAGATGTAGAACACCTCGTCGTTGATCTGGCGCAGGGTCTCCATGTACTCCTTGGAGAAGATGTCGCCATCGGTGGCCTCCACCGAGATCCGCACCGTGTTGCCCAGGTTCGCCAGGTCGTTGCGGTGCTCCATCATCTTCTCGATGAACGGATGCTTGAGCGGGATCATTTTCTCGAAGCTGGTGGACGGCCGGATCAGCGTGGCCTGCCAGAACAGGAAGATGCTGACCAGCAGGCAGATCACGATCACTGCCGGGCGGTTGTTGAAGATCAGGCGTTCGAGGAACGTCGCCTTGTCCTGATGATGAGTGCTCAAGGAAGTCATAGCCCCGCCTTCTTATTATTGATCCGGCTCATTTGCCCAGCTCGGCGCCGTTGGGCGCCGTGATGCGTACCCCGCCCTGCCCGGTCAGGATCAGGTCGCCGTTGCCGGCGGCGGTGACCGACGACAGCGAAATGCGGTCGGGCCGGTTGAACACGCTGAAAGTCTCGCCGTTGTCGCTGCTGCTGATCACCGAGCCGCCGTTGCCGACGATCACGATGGAACCGTCGTCGAGCAGCGTGGCGCCGGACAGGCCGAACTCCAGGGAACCGCGCGCCGCCTTCAGCTCGACCTGTTCCCAGGTGCCGCCGAAGTCGGTGGAGCGGTAGAGGTTGCCGCGCAGGCCGTAGGCCAGCAGGGTCTGCGGCTGCGCGGTGCCGATCACGCCGAACAGCGAGCCTTCATACGGGCCTTCGAGCTTTTCCCAGGTCTGGCCCCAGTCGGCGGAGCGGAACATGCTGCCCTGCTCGCCGACGATGAACAGCCCGGCGTCCTTCACGGCGGCGATGGCGTTGAGGTGGTATTGGTCTTCGTTGTCGAGGCGGTCGCTGACGTCTTCCCAGTGCTGGCCGCCGTCGGTGGTCTCCAGCAGCGCCCCATAGGCGCCGACGGCGATGCCGTGGCTGGCGTCCTTGAACCAGACGTCGAGCAGCGGCGCTTCGCGCTTGAGGTCTTCGAACTGCTTGGTCCAGGTCAGGCCGCCGTCTTCGCTGGCGAGGATCTGCGCGTCATGGCCGACGGCCCAGCCGTGCCGGTCGTCGACGAAGTACACGGCGGTGAGCAGTTGCCGGGTCGGCACCTTGGCCTGGGTCCAGGTCTTGCCCTGGTCGTCGGAATAGAGAATGTGGCCGCGATCCCCGACCGCCACCAGCCGGGCGCCGGCATGGACGACATCGAGCATCAGGCTTTTGGCGGCCTTGGCCGAAGCGGTGGAATAGACCCCGTCCGCGGGCGCTTCGTCGGCCAGTGCACAGGCCGGTACGGCTGCCAGGCCCAGCAGGGCGCAGGCGGTGGCCAGCAGTGCGGTTTTGCGTAACGCCGGCGGGCGGCAACGAACCATAGACCTTCCCCTATTTATTATTGTTGGGCCATCGGGCCTTCAAGGGCGCCGCAAGGGTGCTCCGGGACCGACCGGTCAGCTGCGCTGCGTGCAGCATAGTCCTGAAACCCGCAGTCCAGAGCCCCTTCGGATGCTGGCTCATCCTATCGGGCTTTGGAAACGTCTGACAATCGGCGCCACGTTATCTTTTGTTAACCGCCAAACCGGTCTGTTGCAGACGAATGCTTGCTCACGAAGGCGCCAGGTCAGGCCACAAAGACGCAGGCCGGAGCGGCCCCATCGCCAGCAGGCTGGCTCCCACAGGGATCTGGGGTGAATGCAGAGTCGGTGGCCACAGCAGAACAATGTGGGAGCCAGCCTGCTGGCGATGACGGCCGAATGAACGGCCATTCGCCGGATGGATGACGCAAAACTTGCGAAGGGGACTTGCGCGATAGGTATTATGGTATACCATCAGACGCACAGACACTCTTATCCCCTACGGAGCAGCCCATGAGTTTCGAAATCCGCAAGATCGTCAGCTACATCGAAGAGACTTTCATCGAAGGCGGCAAGGCCACCGACACCCCGGTGACCATGGTCGGCCTGGCGGTCGTGATCAAGAACCCGTGGCTGGGCCGCGGCTTCGTCGAAGACCTGAAACCGGAGATCCGCGCCAACTGCTCCGACCTCGGCGCGCTGATGGTCGAACGCCTGGTGGCCGCCATCGGCGGCGCCGAGAAGATCGAAGCCTACGGCAAGGCCGCCGTGGTCGGCGCCGACGGCGAGATCGAACACGCCTCCGCGGTGATCCACACCCTGCGCTTCGGCAATCACTACCGCGAAGCGGTCAAGGCCAAGAGCTACCTGAGCTTCACCAACAAGCGCGGCGGTCCCGGCACCTCGATCCAGATCCCGATGATGCACAAGGACGACGAAGGCCTGCGCTCGCACTACATCACCCTGGAAATGCAGATCGAAGACGCGCCGCGCGCCGACGAGATCGTCGTGGTGCTCGGTTGCGCCGACGGCGGCCGCCTGCACCCGCGCATCGGCAACCGCTACATCGACCTGGAAGAGCTGGCCGCCGAAAAGGCCCAGTGACCACAATAAGAAAGCATTGCAGGAGCGCTCCATGATTCGGCTCACCGCTGAACTCACCCCCGCCGGCACCAGTTATCTGGCGACCGGCCTCGGCCAACCCGTCGTGCTGATCCACGGCGTGGGCCTGAACAAAGAAATGTGGGGCGGCCAGATCGTCGGCCTCGCCTCTCAGTACCGGGTGATCGCCTACGACATGCTCGGGCATGGCGCCAGTCCGCGACCGGCCGCCGACACCGGCCTGCTCGGCTACGCCGATCAGTTGCTGGAGCTGCTGGAGCACCTGCAACTGCCCCAGGTCACCGTGATCGGGTTTTCCATGGGCGGCCTGGTGGCACGGGCCTTCGCCCTGCACTACCCGCAGCGCCTGCAAGGGCTGGTGGTGCTCAACAGTGTGTTCAACCGCACCGAAGAGCAGCGCGCCGGCGTCATCGCCCGCACCAGCCAGGCCGCCGAGCATGGGCCGGACGCCAACGCCGAAGCCGCGCTGTCGCGCTGGTTCAGCCGCGAATACCAGGCGGCCAACCCGGCGCAGATCGCCGCGATCCGCCAGACCCTGGCCGGCAACGACCCGCAGGGCTACCTGACCACCTATTCGCTGTTCGCCACGCAGGACATGTACCGCGCCGACGACCTGGGCAGCATCCAGGTGCCGACGCTGATCGCCACGGGCGAGCTGGATCCCGGGTCGACCCCGGAGATGGCCGAGCAACTGGCCCGGCGCATCCCCGGCGCGAAGGTCGCCGTGCTGCCCGAGCAAAGGCATATGATGCCCGTAGAGTCGCCGCGCCTGGTCAACCAGATGCTGCTGGAATTTCTCGAATCCGCAAACGCCCGACAAAACCATATAAAGGGGATCGTTGCATGACACTCGCACGCTTCCAGATGTGCATCGGCGGAGAATGGGTCGACGCCCTCTCCGGCAAGACTTTCGAAAGCCTCAACCCGGCGCTGGCCGAGCCCTGGGCCGAGCTGCCCGATGCCGACGAGGCCGATGTCGAACGCGCCGTGCAGGCGGCCCAGACCGCCTTCGACAGCCCGGCCTGGCGCGGCCTGACCGCCACCGCGCGCGGCAAGCTGCTGCGCCGCCTCGGTGACCTGATCGCCGAAAACAAGGAGCAGCTGGCCCAGCTGGAAAGCCGCGACAACGGCAAGCTGATCCGCGAGACCCGCGGCCAGGTCGGCTACCTGCCGGAATTCTTCCACTACACCGCCGGCCTGGCCGACAAGCTCGAAGGCGGCACCCTGCCGCTCGACAAGCCCGACCTGTTCGCCTACACCGTGCACGAAGCCATGGGCGTGGTCGCCGCGATCATTCCGTGGAACAGCCCGCTGTACCTGACCGCGATCAAACTCGCGCCAGCCCTGGCGGCGGGCAACACCATCGTGATCAAGCCGTCCGAGCACGCTTCGGCGACGATCCTGGAACTGGCGCGCCTGGCCCTCGAAGCCGGCATCCCGCCGGGCGTGGTCAACGTCGTCACCGGCTACGGCCCGAGCACCGGCGCCGCCCTCACCCGCCATCCGCTGGTGCGCAAGATCGCCTTCACCGGCGGCGCGGCGACCGCCCGGCACGTGGTACGCAGCAGCGCCGAGAACTTCGCCAAGCTGTCGCTGGAGCTGGGCGGCAAATCGCCGAACATCATTTTCGCCGACGCCGACCTCGACAGCGCCATCAACGGCGCCATCGCCGGGATCTACGCGGCGTCCGGGCAGAGCTGCGTGTCCGGCTCGCGCCTGCTGGTGCAGGACGAGATCTACGATGAGTTCGTCGGCCGCTTGGTCGAGCGCGCCCAGCGCATCCGCATCGGCAACCCCCAGGACGACAGCAGCGAAATGGGCCCGATGGCCACCGCCCAGCAACTGGCCGTGGTCGAAGGCCTGGTGGCCGACGCCCTCGCCGAAGGGGCGCGCCTGCGCATCGGCGGCAAGCGTCCGGCGGGCGTGGGCGACGGCTGGTTCTATGAACCGACGCTGTTCGAGTGCGACCGCAACTCGATGAAGATCATGCAGGAAGAAGTGTTCGGACCGGTGGCCTCGGTGATCCGCTTCAAGGACGAGGCCGAAGCGCTGGCGATCGCCAACGACTCGCAGTTCGGCCTCGCCGCCGGCATCTGGACCCGCGACCTGGGCCGCGCCCATCGCCTGGCCCGTGACGTGCGCTCGGGGATCATCTGGGTCAACACCTACCGCGCGGTGTCGGCGATGGCGCCCATCGGCGGCTTCAAGAACAGTGGCTACGGACGCGAAAGCGGCATCGATTCGGTGCTGGCCTACACCGAACTGAAAACGGTGTGGATCAACCTTTCCCAGGCCCCGATGCCTGATCCCTTCGTGATGCGCTAGGAGTCCTGCGACATGATCGAACCCGGCATTTACAAAGACGTGATGGGCTCCTTCCCGTCCGGAGTCACGGTGGTCACCACCCTCGACGCGGACGGGGGCATCGTCGGCATCACCGCCAGCGCCTTCAGCGCGCTGTCGATCGACCCGGCGCTGGTGCTGTTCTGCCCCAACTACGCCTCCGACACCTACCCGGTGCTGCGTGACAGCCAGCGCTTCGCGATCCACTTGCTGTCCGCCGACCAGACCGCCGAAGCCTATGCCTTCGCCGGCAAGGGCAAGGACAAGGCCAAAGGCATCGCCTGGCACCTGAGCGAACTGGGCAACCCGATCCTGGACAAGGCCACGGCGATCATCGAGTGCGAGCTGTGGCGCGAATACGACGGCGGCGACCACGCGATCATCGTCGGCGCGGTGAAGAACCTGATCCTGCCGGCGCAGCCGGTGACGCCGATGATTTATCACAAGGGCAAGCTCGGCGCGTTGCCGAGCCTGACTTGAGAAAACAATGCAAAACACTGTGGGAGCTGGCTTGCCAGCGATGGCGGTGGGTCAGCCAGCATAGATGTCGATGTGATGCCGTCATCGCTGGCAAGCCAGCTCCCACAGGGCCTGAGGTGAGGTTGAGAATATGAATAACGAAAAATACGAAAAGGGCCTGAAGATTCGCACCCAAGTGCTGGGCGAGGCTTACGTCAACCGTTCGATCCAGAACGCCGACGACTTCACCCGCCCGCTGCAGGAAATGGTCACCGAATATTGCTGGGGCCATGTCTGGGGCCGCGACGGCCTGTCGCTCAAGGAGCGCAGCATGATCAACCTGGCGATGATCTCGGCGCTCAACCGCCCGCACGAACTCAAGCTGCATGTGCGCGGCGCCTTGCGTAACGGCTTGAGTCGTGAGCAAATACGCGAAATTCTGCTTCAGGTCGGCATCTACTGCGGTGTTCCCGCTGCCGTAGACAGTTTCCGGCTCGCCCGTGAAGCCTTCGCCGACGCCGACGCCGAGGCCTCCAGTCAACACTCGGCTGTCTGACCGCCCCGCAAGGACAGCCACATTTAGAGCGGACTCCATGAAACGCCTGCCACTCGACGACAGCTTCAAGGTCAATCGCAACCCCGTCACCCTGCGCGAGATCGTGCTGGACAAGCTGCGAAGCGCCATCATGAACTTCCAGCTCCTGCCAGGCGACCGCCTGGTCGAACGCGACCTGTGCGACCGTCTGGGCGTGAGCCGCACGTCGGTGCGTGAGGCCCTGCGTCACCTTGAATCCGAAGGCCTGGTGGAATTCGCCGACGCCAAGGGCCCGCGCGTGGCGATCATCACGCTGGCCGACGCGGTCGACATCTATGAGCTGCGGTGCGTGCTCGAAGGCCTGATCGTCCAGCTGTTCACCCTGCGCGCCAAGGCCAAGGACATCAAGGCCCTGGAGAAAGCGCTGGAGGAGAACCGCAAGGCCCTCAAGGACGGCGAGCTGCAGCAGGTGATCGACTCGGTGCAGGGTTTCTACGACGTGCTGCTGGAAGGCTCCGGCAACCATATCGCCGCCACTCAGCTGCGCCAGTTGCAGGCGCGCATCAGCTACCTGCGGGCGACGTCGGTGTCCCAGGAGAACCGCCGCGGCGCCAGCAACCAGGAAATGGAAAAGATCGTCGAGGCGATCAAGAGCGGCGATCCGCTGGCCGCCCACCAGGCGTCGGTCGACCACGTGCGCGCCGCGGCGGCCGTCGCCCTCGACTACCTCAAGCGCAAGCAGGAAGAGACCGGCGCCACCCCGGCGATCACCCTGCCCATCGCGCTGAAAGAACCGCGCATAGGCCGCTGACATGTTCAGCCCGAGCTTTTGCCCGAAATGCGGCGGCGCCGACCTCGGTCAGCAGGTGCCGCCGGGCGATACGCACGAGCGCCTGATGTGCCGCGGCTGCGGCTACATCCACTATGTGAACCCGAAGATCATCGCCGGCTGCATCATCGAGCAGGACGGCAAATACCTTTTGTGCCAGCGGGCGATCCCGCCGCGTCCGGGCACCTGGACGCTGCCGGCAGGTTTCATGGAAAGCGGCGAGACCACCGAGCAGGCGGCGGTGCGCGAAGTCTGGGAAGAAAGCGGCGTGCGCGCCGAGATCGTCTCGCCCTACTCGATCTTCAGCGTGCCGAAGATCAGCGAGGTGTACATCATCTTCCGCGCCATCGCCCTGGAGATCACCGGCCAATACGGCCCGGAAACCCTCGACTGCCAATTCTTCGCCCCCGAAGACATCCCCTGGGACAAGATCTACTACCCGGCGATCCGCCAGATCCTCGAACGCTACATCGAAGAACGCCAGGCCGGCGTCTACGGCATCTACGTGGGCAACGACGACAGCGGCAAGATTCATTTCATCCGCTGATCGCGTCTCTCTGTAGGAGCGAGCCTGCTTGCGATGAGGCCGTCAGCCACACCATCCTCGGTGCCGGAAACACTGCCATCGCCAGCAGGCTGGCTGCCACCAGGTCAGAGTGGTGCCACGCCTTCGACGATGATGACTTCCGCCCTCGCCCATTCCTCCCGGTAGCTTTTCGCTTCCTGATACGCCGCCGAGCGATAGCACGCCACCGCCTGTTCGTAGCTGTCGAACTCAATCACCACGCTGCGCTGCGGCGTCGCCCTGCCCTCCATCGCTTCGCTGCGCCCGCCCCGGGCCAGGAAACGTCCGCCGTACTCGGCGAACGCCTTCGGCGCGCGTTGGGTGTATTGGCTGTAGCGGTCCGGGTCGGTGACATCCACATGAGCAATCCAGTAAGCCTTCATAGTGACCTCTCGGTTGAATTTGTATTATGGTATACCACAAATTTCCAACAGACACCGGGAGTCCAGCATGCCCTTCAACACTATCGAAGAAATCCTCGAAGATTACCGCCTCGGCAAAATGGTGCTGCTGGTCGATGACGAGGACCGGGAGAACGAAGGCGACCTGCTGCTGGCCGCCGACCGCTGCACGCCCGAAGCGATCAGCTTCATGGCCCGGGAGGCTCGCGGGCTGATCTGCCTGACCTTGACCGACGAACATTGCCAGCGGCTGGGCCTGGAGCAAATGGTGCCGAGCAACGGCAGCGTGTTCAGCACCGCGTTCACCGTCTCCATCGAAGCGGCGGTGGGCGTCACCACCGGGATCTCCGCCGCCGACCGCGCCCGCACCGTGGCCGCCGCGGTGGCGCCCGATGCCTGCGCCGAGGATCTGGTGCAGCCCGGCCACATCTTCCCCCTGCGCGCCCGCGAAGGCGGCGTGCTGACCCGTGCCGGGCACACCGAGGCCGGTTGCGACCTGGCACGCCTGGCCGGCTTCACGCCCGCCTCGGTGATCGTCGAGGTGATGAACGACGACGGCACCATGGCCCGCCGACCGGACCTTGAAGCCTTCGCACGAAAGCACGGGATCAAGATCGGCACCATCGCCGACCTGATCCACTACCGCCTGAGCACCGAGCACACCATCGAGCGCATCGGCGAACGCGAGCTGCCGACGGTGCACGGCACCTTCCGCCTGATCACCTTCGAGGACCGCATCGAGGGCGGCGTGCACATGGCCATGGTGATGGGCGAACTGCGCCGCGAGCAGCCGACGCTGGTGCGCGTGCATGTGATCGACCCGCTGCGCGACCTGGTCGGCGCCGAGTACAACGGGCCGCGCAACTGGACGCTGTGGGCGGCGCTGCAACGGGTCGCGGCCGAGGGCCATGGCGTGGTCGTGGTGCTGGCCAACCATGAGTCCTCCCAGGCGCTGCTGGAGCGGGTGCCGCAACTGACCCAGCCACCGCGCCAGTTCAGCCGTTCGCAGTCGCGGATCTATTCTGAAGTGGGCACCGGGGCGCAGATTCTGCAGAACCTGGGCGTCGGCAAACTGCGCCACCTCGGGCCGCCGCTGAAATATGCCGGTTTGACCGGCTACGACCTGGAAGTGGTCGAGAGCATTCCTTTCACCGAGTGACGCCGTTTGCCGGATAACCGGTACGGCAAAATGCTTGCACAAAGTTTGGAATACCATAATATGATATTCCATAGACCGGACGAGCTGACGAAGCCGTCCCTCTACTGCTCCCGACAGGCGGGCAACAACGCAAGCCCGCTGAAAAACACAACAATGAGGGCGTGAAAATGGTGTTGAACAAAGCTGCAACCGCAATCCTTCTTGCGGGACTGCTGAGCGTGACCGGCCCCGCTGCAATGGCCGCCGAAAGCGTGAACTTCGTCAGCTGGGGCGGCAGCACCCAGGATGCGCAGAAGCAGGCCTGGGCCGACCCGTTCAGCAAGGCCAGCGGCATCACCGTCGTGCAGGACGGCCCCACCGACTACGGCAAGCTCAAGGCCATGGTCGAAAGCGGCAACGTGCAGTGGGACGTGGTCGATGTCGAAGCCGACTTCGCCCTGCGCGCCGCCGCCGAAGGCCTGCTCGAACCCCTCGACTTCAAGCAGATCCAGCGCGACAAGATCGACCCGCGCTTCGTCAGCGACCACGGCGTCGGCTCGTTCTTCTTCTCCTTCGTGCTCGGCTACAACGAAGGCAAGGTCGGCGCCAACAAGCCCCAGGACTGGAGCGCCCTGTTCGACACCAAGACCTACCCCGGCAAGCGCGCCCTGTACAAATGGCCGAGCCCCGGCGTGCTGGAGCTGGCCCTGCTGGCCGACGGCGTGCCGGCGGACAAGCTCTACCCGCTGGATCTGGACCGCGCCTTCAAGAAACTCGACACCATCAAGAAAGACATCGTCTGGTGGGGAGGCGGCGCCCAGTCGCAGCAATTGCTCGCGTCCGGCGAGGCTAGCCTCGGCCAGTTCTGGAACGGCCGCACCTACGCCCTGCAGCAGGACGGCGCGCCGGTGGGCGTGAGCTGGAAGCAGAACCTGGTGATGGCCGACATCCTGGTCGTGCCGAAGGGCTCTAAGAACAAGGACGCGGCGATGAAGTTCCTGGCCAGCGCCAGCAGCGCCAAAGGCCAGGCCGACTTCTCCAACCTGACCGCCTACGCCCCGGTCAACGTCGACAGCGTGGCGCGTCTGGACTCGACGCTGGCCCCCAACCTGCCGACTGCCTACGCTAAGGATCAGATCACCCTTGATTTCGCGTACTGGGCCAAGAACGGTCCGGCCATCGCGACACGGTGGAACGAATGGCTGGTCAAATGAAAATGGCGGCCACCGCGTCCCGTCCCTCCACTGCCGCCGGGAGCGCTGCCAGCGCTGCCGGCCCGGCCCCGGTCAAGGCGAGTGCCATGGCGCAAGCCCCGTCCCTCAAACAACGCTGGCGCGGCGCCGGCAACCTGGCCCCGGCGCTGCTGTTCCTCGGCCTGTTCTTTCTCGCGCCGCTGATCGGCCTGCTGCTGCGCGGCGTGCTGGAGCCTGAGCCGGGCCTGGGCAACTACCAGCAGCTGTTCGCCAACTCGGCCTACGCGCGGGTGCTGCTCAACACCTTTTCGGTGGCCGGGCTGGTGACCCTGTTCAGCCTGCTGCTGGGCTTCCCGCTGGCCTGGGCGATCACCTTGGTGCCGCGCGGCTGGGGCCGCTGGATGCTCAACATCGTGCTGCTGTCGATGTGGACCAGCCTGCTGGCGCGCACCTACTCCTGGCTGGTGCTGCTGCAGGCCTCGGGCGTGATCAACAAGGCCCTGATGGCGATGGGCATCATCGACCAGCCGCTGGAGATGGTGCACAACCTCACCGGCGTGGTGATCGGCATGAGCTACATCATGATCCCGTTCATCGTGCTGCCGCTGCAGGCGACCATGCAGGCCATCGACCCGATGATCCTGCAGGCCGGCTCGATCTGCGGCGCCAGCCCCTGGACCAACTTCTTCCGGGTGTTCCTGCCGCTGTGCCGGCCGGGGCTGGCGTCCGGCGGGCTGATGGTGTTCGTGATGTCGCTCGGTTACTACGTCACCCCGGCGTTGCTGGGCGGGGCGCAGAACATGATGCTGCCGGAGTTCATCATTCAGCAGGTGCAGTCGTTCCTCAACTGGGGCCTGGCCAGCGCCGGCGCCGCGTTGCTGATCGTCATCACCCTGGTGCTGTTCTACTTCTACCTGAAGCTTCAGCCGGAATCCCCGGTTGGCGCCAGCAACGCGAGGTAAGCCGACATGCTCCTGACACCCAATGCCATGAGCCGCCGGATGCGCCTGGGCCTGTACGCGACGACCGGGCTGATCGGCCTGTTCCTGCTGCTGCCCATCGTGTTCATCGTGCTGCTGTCGTTCGGCTCGTCCCAGTGGCTGGTGTTCCCGCCGCCGGGCTGGACACTGAAGTGGTACGTGCAGTTCTTCTCCAATGCCGACTGGATGAGCGCGGCCATGGCCAGCCTCAAGGTCGCGGTGCTGACCACCGTCTGCGCCGTGGCCCTGGGCCTGCCGACCGCCTTCGCCCTGGTGCGCGGGCGCTTTCCCGGCCGGGAAATGCTCTACGGCCTGTTCACCCTGCCGATGATCGTGCCGCTGGTGATCATCGCCGTGGCGGTGTACGCGCTGTTCCTCAAGCTCGGCTACACCGGGACGATGTTCGCCTTCGTCGTCAGCCACGTGATCGTCGCCCTGCCGTTCACCATCATCTCGATCATCAACTCGCTGAAGCTGTTCGACCAGTCGATCGAAGACGCGGCGGTGATCTGCGGCGCCTCACGCCTGCAGGCGGTGTTCAAGGTGACGTTCCCGGCGATCCGTCCGGGCATGGTCGCCGGCGCCCTCTTCGCCTTCCTCGTCTCGTGGGACGAAGTGGTGCTGAGCGTGATGATGGCCAGCCCGACCCTGCAGACCCTTCCCGTGAAAATGTGGACCACCCTGCGTCAGGACCTGACACCCGTGATCGCCGTCGCCTCGACGCTGCTGATCGGCCTGTCGGTGCTGGTCATGGTGATCGCCGCCGCCCTGCGCCGGCGCAACGAAATCCGCGCCTGAGCGCCCAGGAGTACGACATGAGTGCCGTGATCAAAGACGCATCCCAGCAGAGCGACAAACCCCTGGTCAGCCTGCGCCACCTGAACAAGCACTACGGCGATTTCGCCGCCGTGGACAACATCTCGCTGGACATCAAGGACGGCGAATTCCTCACCTTCCTGGGCTCCAGCGGCTCGGGCAAGAGCACCACGCTGTCGATGCTCGCCGGCTTCGAGACGCCGAGCAGCGGCGAGATCCTGGTCAACGGCCAGTCGCTGGTGAACGTGCCGCCGCACAAGCGCGACATCGGCATGGTGTTCCAGCGCTACTCGCTGTTCCCGCACCTTTCGGTGCGCGACAACATCGCCTTCCCCCTGGCGATCCGCAAGCTCGCCGCCGCCGAGCGGGACAAGCGCGTCGATGCGATGCTCAAGCTGGTGCAGCTGGAGCAGTTCGCCCACCGTCGCCCTTCGCAGTTGTCCGGCGGCCAGCAGCAACGGGTCGCCATCGCCCGGGCGCTGGTCTACGAGCCGCGCATCCTGCTGATGGACGAGCCTCTCGGCGCGTTGGACAAGAAGCTGCGTGAAGACCTGCAAGACGAACTGCGCCAGCTGCACCGGCGCCTGGGCATCACCATCGTCTACGTGACCCACGACCAGGAAGAAGCCATGCGCCTGTCCCAGCGCATCGCGATCTTCAGCCACGGCAAGATCGTCGGCCTGGGCAGCGGCTACGACCTGTACCAGAACCCGCCGAACGCCTTCGTGGCGTCGTTCCTCGGCAACTCGAACTTCTTGCGGCTCAAGGCCCAGGGCAACGGGGCGGCGGATTTCGAAGGGCAAGCGCTGTCGATCCGCCTCACCGCCGGCCTGCACAGCGGGCAGGACGTGCTGCTGATGGTGCGCCCGGAAAAGGCCCTGGCATTGAGCGTGCAGCAAGCGGTCAACGAACCGCTGGCCGCCGGCTGGAACGAGGTGTCGGCCAAGGTGGTGGAGGTGCTGTTCCTCGGCGAAAGCCAGACGTGCAGCGTGGTCACACCGGGCGGCACCGCAATGACGGTCAAGGCCCTGTCCGCTGCCGGCATGCCGCTCAAGGCCGGCGATCCGGTGCAGGTGCGCTGGGCCACGGCGGACGCCTGCGTGTACACCGAATGGGCGGAAAGCGACTTGAACAAGGCGGCCGGCGCTCACTGAGCCCGGCATCGCCACAAGAGATCCCTGCACACCACAGAACCTGTGGGAGCTGCGGTGCGACGACTCGACTTGCCAGCGATGAGGCCGGCACTGCCGACATCCATGTTGCCTGGCCCACCGCCATCGCGGGCAAGCCCGCTCCCACAGGGATCGCGGCGTCTAGGAAATGTCACCTTCGGGCCGGCATCGCGTCGGGCGGTGCCGGCCCTTTTTTACGACCGAAGGATCGGCGAAAACCCTGCGATCTCGTCCGGCCACGCCGTCAGCACTTCGAAGCCGTCCTCGGTCACCGCCACCATGTGCTCCCACTGCGCCGAGAGCGACTGGTCCTTGGTCACCACGGTCCAGCCGTCGGCCAGGCTTTTCACATGGCGCTTACCGGCGTTGAGCATCGGTTCGACGGTGAAGATCATCCCCGCCTTCAGCTTCAGGCCCTGGTTCGGATGCCCGTAGTGCAGCACCTGCGGCTCATCGTGATAGACCTTGCCGATGCCGTGCCCGCAGTACTCGCGCACTACGCTGAAGCCTTCCCGCTCCGCCAGGCTCTGGATCGCGAAGCCAATGTCGCCCAGGGTCGCGCCCGGGCGCACGGCGCGGATGCCGGCGCACATGGCGTCGTAGGTGGTCTTGATCAGATGCCGGGCCTCGGGCGTCGGCTCGCCGACCACGTACATGCGGCTGGTGTCGCCGAACCAGCCGTCCTTGATCACCGCGATGTCGAGGTTGACGATGTCGCCGTCCTTCAGCTTGCGGCCCGACGGAATGCCGTGACACACGACCTCGTTGACCGACGCGCACACCGTCTTCGGGAAACCGTGATAACCGACGTTGGCGGGAATCGCCTTCTGCACGTTGACGATATAGTCGTTGCACAGACGGTCGAGGTCGTCGGTGGAGACCCCGGCCTTGACGTGGGGCACCAGCATGGCCAGCACTTCGGCGGCCAAACGGCCCGCCTCCCGCGATTGGGCGATGTCGGCGGCGGTGTTGATCTTGATCGGGTTTCTCATGCTTCGGTCCTCTGCGCAGACGAGGCCGCAGACGAGGCATCCGCCAACGTGCACAGACGCTGCAGATCGAGACCGCCCGCCTGCTCGGCGCGGATCAGCAAGCGGCAGATGGCGCTGTGATCCAGGTTGGGGTGCAGCTCGGCAAGCATGCCGATGCGCATCCAGTGCTCGGCCTGTGCGTTGATCGAACGGCTGAGCGCGCTGCTGGAGATGCGCAGGTTCTCGTGCATGTCCTCGGAGATTTTTACGATGCCCACGGCAATACCTGATATGAAATGCATATGGAACGTATATTAGCGGCGTTCGAACGAAAACCGCAATCGGACCTTGCCGCACCCACGCCCCAAACCATTGGCCCAACCAGCGAAAGGTTGCGGCGCAGACCATCCGGGCCTATGTTGCATGCGAGCTTGTTCCCCGCGAATGGATCGCGATCAATCACCACAAACGAGGTGAAGAGATGTCAAAGGATTCACGCCCTGCAGTGCTTGGGCTGATAGGCAACACACCGCTGGTTCGTGTCACCCGCTTCGACACCGGGCCGTGCACGCTGTTTCTCAAACTCGAATCGCAGAACCCCGGCGGATCGATCAAGGACCGCATCGGTCTGGCCATGATCGACGCCGCCGAACGCGACGGCCGCCTCCAGCCCGGCGGCACCATCGTTGAGGCCACCGCCGGCAACACCGGCCTGGGCCTGGCCCTGGTGGGCCGCGCCAAAGGCTACCGGGTGGTGCTGGTGGTGCCGGACAAGATGTCCACCGAAAAGGTCCTGCACCTCAAGGCCATGGGCGCCGAAGTGCACATCACCCGCTCCGACGTCGGCAAGGGCCACCCCGAGTACTACCAGGACGTCGCCGCACGCCTGGCCAAGGACATTCCCGGCGCCTTCTTCGCCGACCAGTTCAACAACCCCGCCAACCCGCTGGCCCACGAATGCAGCACCGCCCCGGAAATCTGGGCGCAGACCGAACATGATCTGGACGCCATCGTCGTCGGCGTCGGCTCCGCCGGCACGCTCACCGGCCTGACCCGGTTCTTCCAGCGCGTGCAGCCGGACCTTGAAATGGTGCTGGCCGACCCGGTCGGCTCGGTGATGGCCGAATACAGCCGCAGCGGCCACCTCGGCACCGCCGGTTCCTGGGCGGTGGAAGGCATCGGCGAGGACTTCATCCCGTCGATCTCCGACCTCTCCAGCGTGCGCCACGCCTATTCCATCAGCGACGAAGAAAGCTTTGACCACGCCCGCCAACTGCTGCGGGTCGAAGGCATTCTCGGCGGTTCCTCCACCGGCACCCTGTTCGCCGCCGCGCTGCGCTACTGCCGCGAGCAGACCGAACCGAAACGGGTGGTCAGCTTCGTCTGCGACACCGGCACCCGCTACCTGTCCAAGGTCTACAACGATCAGTGGATGAACGATCAGGGCCTGCTGGCGCGCAAGCGCTACGGCGACCTGCGCGACCTGGTGGCCCGACGTTTCGAGGACGGCCGGGTGATCAGCGTCGGCCCGGAAGACACCCTGCTCACGGCCTTCCAGCGCATGCGCCTGGCCGATGTGTCGCAACTGCCCGTCCTGGTCGAAGGCCGCCAGCTGGTCGGTGTGATCGATGAATCCGACATCCTGCTCGGCGTCCATGAGGACGCTGCGCATTTTCGCAAGACCGTCGCCAGCGCGATGACCGACAAGCTGCAGACCCTGGCGCCGAACGCCGACCTGGCCGAGCTGGAGAAGGTCCTCAACCGCGGCCTGGTGGCGATCATCGCCGACGCCTCGGGCTTCCATGGCCTGATCACCCGCGTCGACATGCTCAACCAACTACGGAGATCCCTGGCATGAGCCAGCACGATGAAAACGCCCCGCCACGGGGCTTCGCCACCCGCGTGATCCACGCCGGGCAAACGCCGGACCCGACCACCGGGGCGCTGATGCCGCCGATCTACGCCAACTCCACCTACCTGCAGGACAGCCCCGGTGTGCACAAGGGCTTCGACTACGGCCGCTCGCACAATCCGACCCGGTTCGCCCTGGAGCGCTGCGTGGCGGACCTGGAGGGCGGCACCCGGGCGTTCGCCTTCGCCTCGGGCCTGGCGACCATTTCCACGGTGCTCGAACTGCTTGAGGCCGGCTCGCACGTCGTGTCGGGCAACGACCTGTACGGCGGCACGTTCCGCCTGTTCGACAAGGTGCGCCAGCACAGCGCCGGACACCGTTTCACCTATGTCGACCTGAGCGACCTGTCGGCCTTCGAAGCGTCGCTGCAGGACGACACCCGCATGGTCATCGTCGAGACCCCGACCAACCCGTTGCTGGGTCTGGTCGACCTCGCGGCCATCGCCCGCACCTGCCGGGCGCGGGGCATCCTGTGCGTGGCCGACAACACGTTCGCCAGCCCGTACATCCAGCGTCCGCTGGAGCTGGGCTTCGACATCGTGCTGCACTCGACCACCAAGTACCTCAACGGTCACTCCGACGTGATCGGCGGCATCGCCGTGGTCGGGCAGAACGCGGAACTCGCCGAGCGCCTGGGCTTCCTGCAGAACGCGGTCGGCGCGATCGCCGGGCCGTTCGACGCGTTCCTCACCCTGCGCGGCGTGAAGACCCTGGCGCTGCGCATGGAGCGCCATTGCAGCAACGCCCTGGAACTGGCGCAGTGGCTGGAGCGCCAGCCGCAGGTCAAGCGCGTCTATTACCCGGGCCTGCCGTCGCACCCGCAGCATGAACTGGCGAAACGGCAGATGCGCGGTTTCGGCGGGATGATCTCCCTGGACGTGAACAGCGACCTGGCCGGCGCCCGACGCTTCCTGGAGAACGTGAAGATCTTCGCCCTGGCCGAAAGCCTCGGCGGCGTGGAAAGCCTGATCGAGCACCCGGCGATCATGACCCACGCCACCATCCCGGCAGAGACCCGCGCGCGGCTGGGCATCGGCGACACGCTGGTGCGCCTGTCCGTGGGCGTGGAAGAGGTCGAGGACCTGCGCGCCGACCTGGCGCAGGCGTTGGCGAAGATATAGGCCCAGAAACGTCAAAGCCCGCACAAGGCGGGCTTTGGTGTTCGAGTAGGCGGCCAGTGCTGGTCTCTGGCTTACGAGGTTTATCAGGACTCCCACAGTACAGGCAATGTGCTCTGCTGCTTCACACGGCGTAAGGGCTGGATCCCAGCGCGGGGATCTTTCTAACCGTGTACCCTTCGGAACGCGCCCAACGCTTCCTCGCTATCCGCTTGCGCATCAGTCTGCGTGTTCGCCTACACCTATGAGCCTAGCAAAGGCTTTGAAATCCGAAACGCCCTTTTTAGACCGATTTCCTTCTAGCGCCCGCGCGCAAGGACGTTAACCGACTATCGCCCCGGGCCGAGCGGCCTCCGTCGCCGACGATTGGCCGACTATACTTTTCAGTTCGCTAACGAAGTTTCATGCAGTACGTCGACACCCGTGCACCTGGCGGTGCGCCCGTGCCAATCGCCAATCTGGTTAACCCCGGGCCAACGAGCCCTGCCGCCGGTGCAGCCGACGGACGCCGCTCGGACGCGTTGTGGCTGATGGGTCGTGGAGAAGATCATGAAACACAAGCTTTTGACAGGCGTCGTTCTTGCGGTGGCCGCAACGGTGGTGGTGCCGGTGGCCTGGGCGGCGCAGCCGCAGGCGTTGGCGTCCGATGGCTCGGATCATGTCGGTGCGGGTGCCGTTGCCTCTGACGGTTCTGACCATGTCGGCGCGGGCGCTGTGGCTTCCGACGGCTCCGACCATGTCGGCGCAGGCGCTGTGGCTTCCGACGGCTCCGATCATGTAGGCGCGGGCGCTGTGGCCTCCGACGGTTCCGACCACGTCGGCGCAGGCGCTGTGGCTTCCGACGGCTCCGATCATGTAGGCGCGGGCGCTGTGGCCTCCGACGGTTCCGATCATGTCGGCGCAGGCGCTGTGGCTTCCGATGGCTCTGACCACGTCGGCGCAGGCGCCGTGGCTTCCGATGGCTCTGACCACGTCGGCGCGGGCGCCGTGGCTTCCGACGGTTCCGATCATGTCGGCGCGGGCGCTGTGGCTTCCGATGGCTCTGACCACGTCGGCGCGGGCGCTGTGGCCTCCGACGGTTCCGATCATGTCGGCGCAGGCGCTGTGGCTTCCGACGGTTCCGACCATGTCGGTGCAGGCGCCCTGGCCGCCGATGGCGCGGACAAGGTCGGCGCCAACCGGCTGGCCTACTCCCGCGTCGGCGTCGGCTCCGACCGGGTCGCCTCGGCGCTCATGACCGGCAGCTATTCCGACCAGTTCAACAGCCCTCAATAACCGGCCCAGCCAGGTAAAACGGGCGGTCCCATCCGACCGCCCGTTTCGTCCCCGCTAGCACATTTGTGCTAATGACCGCTGCGTCGCCCGGCGCTATAGTCCCCGCAACCCCCGACGCTTCCCCACACGGCCCTTGCACCGTGCACGGCACCGTCGCGCCCGGAAAAAGAACAACACCAAGGAAGACACACCATGAAACTGCACTCACGCCTCTGCAAACTCGCCGTCATCGGCGCCCTGCTGGCCGGCGCCGCCGGTTGCCAGACCGCCAAACCCACCGAAGACAGCATGAAGGAACGGGCCCAGACCGTGATCGGCCAGCCCGTCACCAAGATCGCCAACGTGCGCAGCGACAGCACCCTCACCTATTACACGGCCTACACCGCCGGCGGCGAGTACAACTGCGAGCTGCCCAGCGGCGCGATCGTCGCCGTGGCCAGCATGGGGATCATGTCGCCGCCGCTGACCTGCCTGCCCAAAGGCGCCTCGCCGATCCCGTACCGGTAACCGGATCCGCCCTCACGCCAGGCTGTCGCTGCCGGCGCCCACCGGCTCGTCCCGCCGCTCGCGCAGCGCACGCAAGGTCGCGCGCAGCTCGGCCGGACGCACCGGTTTTGACAGGATGGCGATCCGACGGTCATGCAGCGCCGCCTGGATTTTCTCGATGTCATGCCCGGTGATGATCATCGCCGGCACCGCCTGACCGCGCTGCCGGCGAATGTCGTCGATGCACTCGATGCCGGTGCCGTGGGCTCCCAGGTCGTAGTCGGCGACGATGATGTCGCAGTCCGTCACCAGCCCCTGCCCCGTCGTCTCGGCCTGCACCACGCATCCCCAACGCTCCAGCAACGCCGACGTGGCCAGCAGCACGTTGCGGTCATCCTCCACCAGACACACTTTCAGCCCGGTCAGCATGCCCGCCTGACGCGCCTCATCGCGCACCGCCGGCAACGCAGGCGCCGTCGCCAACGGCAATCCGAACAGGGTCACCGCCGTGCCATGCCCGAGCCGCGAGCGCAGCGTCACCCCGACACCGATCAGTTGCCCCAACCGTTTGACGATCGACAGCCCCAGCCCCACGCCCTCCACATCCTTGTCCCGTAACTGGCGAACCCGGTAGAACTCCTCGAAGACCTTCGGCAGATGTTCCTCGGCGATGCCGTTGCCGCGGTCGTACACGACGATGGCCAGCCCGCCGGCACGCTTGCGCACGCCGATCAGCACCGGCCGGTGCGCACCGTACTTGAAGCAGTTGGACAGGACGTTCTGCACCATGGTCGCCAGCAGCGCCGGGTCGGTGCGAACCCAGTGCCGGGACGGACGCAGGCGCAGTTCCACGCCGGCCCAGCGTGCGGCTTCGGCGTTCTGGCGGATCAGGTCGGCCAGCCATTCGCCCAGTTCGAACGTCTGGAGCTTGGGCTGGATCCGCCCGTTGTCGAGGGTGTAGAGGTCGAGGATCGAACGGAACAGCTGCGAGACGTTGAGCAGCGAACGGTCGATGTTGTCCACCAGCCGGCGCTCTTCGTCACCCAGGCGGGACTCGCGCAGGCACGCGGTGAACAGGCCGATGGAGTGGATCGGCTGGCGCAGGTCGTGGCTGGCCTGGGCCAGGAACCGCGACTTCTCCAGATTGGCCGCGACCGCCTCTTCCGACGCCTTGCGCGTGCGTTCCAGCAGCAGGTGCGCATAGAACGGAATCACCGTGCTGGTGATCATCAGCATCAGCACCATGAACGGCTGCGCCTGCCACACCGGCGTCAGGCTGTACACCACGACCAGCGCCGCCAACGCCAGCGCCGTGGCGATCGCCAGGTAGCGCGAGCCGTAGCGCATGCCGTTGCCCAGGTTGACCCAGACCATTACCGCATACAGCGGCAACGCGGTGGCGCCGCCCATCACCAGCCCGAACGAGGTGCCGGTGTAGTCGTTGACCATGCCGAAGATCCGCCGCGCCGGATAATGCCCGGGCCAACGCACAATGGCCTGGCGCAGCACCGCCGAGGCCAGCAGGAACACGCTGATGTAAGCGATGATCGGCAGGTAGGTGTCCACCCGCTGCCCCGGCAGAAAGCCCAGCACGCTGATGTAGGCCAGGGCCACGCTCGCCAGAATGATGCGCAGGTTGGCCTGGTCGAGCTCGGTGTTCTTTTCGAACTTCATGGGAACGTCCTTGTGCGGCAGTCGTCAGATCCAGCACGAACCAACAGGCAACGCCTTTGCCCGGTGCTAAGGTGCAAGCCAACGGAACGCCAGACCCAGGGAGGGTGCAGCCATGGCTTGCCGAATCATCATAGCCGACGATCACCCGCTGTTTCGCGAAGCGCTGCTGCGCACCGTCCAGCGCCTGTTGCCCGAGGCCGCCGTCGACGAGGCAGGCGATTTCGAGGCCGTGCAGCGCTTGCTCCGGTCAGGCGACGAGCCGGACACACTGATCCTCGACCTGCGCTTTCCCGGCCTGACCAGCCTCGACCAATTGGCGCAACTGCGCCTGCAATGGCCGCGCACCACATTGATCGTGGTGTCGATGGTGGACGACGAAACGCTGATCGGCGAAGTGATGGCCGCCGGGATCGACGGCTTCATCGGCAAGAACATCGCCCCGGACGAGATCGGCCAGGCGATCCTGGCCATCCGCGAGGGTGAAGTGCTGGTCAGGTTTGCGCCTTCGGGCCTGTTGCCGCTGGAATCCGGCACGGCGTTGACCGCCCGTCAGCAGGAAGTGCTGCGGCTGATCGCCCAAGGCAAGACGAACAAGGAAATCGCCCGGGAACTCGATATATCTCCGTTTACCGTGCGCATTCATGTGTCTTCGTTGCTGCGCACGCTGAACGTCCCCTCCCGTGCCGCTGCGGCGGTGAAATACTCGGGGACGCTGTAGGAAAAGCGGCGAAATGAGCCGTCACGGGCGGCGCAAAAAAGATAACAGGCTGTTTTCCAAGAAAATTATTTCGTTCGGGGCTTCCCAGACGGAAAAAATGTTGTTAAATTTCGCGCACTTTCCGGGAAGCCAGACAGGCCAACCGAATACAGGGGCGTCGCCAAGCGGTAAGGCAGCAGGTTTTGATCCTGCCATGCGTTGGTTCGAATCCAGCCGCCCCTGCCATTTTCTTCCTCGTTTCACCCTCCCTTACTTAGCCAACTCCCTTATGGATCCACCTGAGCCATCAGTTCAGGAATCGACTCCGGCCGTTTGGCATATCGCTGCGCCAGCACTGCACACACCATCAACTGAATCTGATGAAACAGCATCAGCGGCAGGATCAGCACGCCGATCGTGCTGCCGGCGAACAGCACCTGGGCCATCGGCACACCGGTTGCCAGGCTCTTCTTCGAACCGCAGAACAGAATGGTGATGCGGTCTTCCTGGCTGAAGCCGAACGCCTTGCCCAGCACCGTGGACGCCAGCAGCACCAGCGCCAGCAGGATGCAGCACACCACCACCAGCCCGAACAGGTCCAGCACCGGGATCTGATGCCAGATGCCTTCGTTCACCGCCTCGCTGAAGGCGCCGTAGACCACCAGCAGGATCGAACCCTGATCGACGAACTTGAGCCAATGCTTGTTGCGCCCGACCCAGGCACCGATCCAGCGCCGGGCGATCTGTCCGGCGATGAACGGCAACAGCAGTTGCACGCTGATCTTCACGATGGCATCGAGGGTCGAACCGCCGTCACCATGGACGTTCAACAGTAGCGTCACCAAAAGCGGCGTCAGGAAGATCCCGAACAGGCTGGAGGCCGCCGCACTGCAGATCGCCGCCGGAATGTTGCCCCGGGCCAGCGAAGTGAACGCAATCGCCGATTGCACCGTGGCCGGCAGCGCGCACAGATAGAGCATGCCCATGTACAGGTTGTCGCCGATCAGCGGCGACAGCAGCGGCTTGAGCGCCAGGCCCAGCAACGGGAACAGCACGAACGTCAGGCCGAACACCAGCAAATGCAGGCGCCAGTGGCCGGCGCCGGCGATGATCGACTCCCGCGAAAGCTTGGCGCCATGCAGAAAGAACAGCAGCGCGATGGCGATGTTGGTCAGCCAGCCGAAGCCGACCGCGACCTGGCCGCTGGCGGGCAGGAAACTGGCCAGCAGCACCACGCCGATCAGGGTCAGGGTGAAGTTGTCGGGTAACAAGCGTGGGCGGGTCATAAGCGGTCTTCCGGGGGTTGCCAGTACGTGAAGGCGACTCTAACGTGATCGGCAATGACCGACTAACGCCGAAGAGCCCACAGATGCCGCCTAAAGGACACGACAAAAGCGTCAGACGCAGCATTCCCGGCCTGCCCAGCCTGCCGCGACCGCTCTACGGCCGTACCGAATCGCTGCCCAACCGCGCCCTCACCCGCCGCCACAGCCACCCGTGGGTGCAGTTGTCTTATGCGATCCAGGGCGTGCTGGAAGTGCAGACCGCCGCCGGGCGCTTCGTCGCCCCGCCGGAGCGGGCGGTGTGGATCCCGGCCGGCGTGCCGCATCGGGTGTTCAGTTCGCCGCACACGGAAATGCGCAGCCTGTACATCGATTGCAGCGTCGCAGGCCGGGCGGCGCAACGGTGTCATGTGCTGGCCGTGAACGACTTGCTGCGCGAGCTGATCCGCACCTTCAGCGGCGTGCCGGTGGAGTACGACCTGGACGGCCCCCACGGTCGGCTCGCTCAGGTGATCCTCGACCAGTTGGCCGAAGCCCCGCAAATCGACCTGATGCTGCCACTGCCCCAGGACAGCCGCTTGCAGCAGATCTATCGCAGCCTTGAGCAGCATCCCGATCAGTCGACCACGCTGCAGCACTGGAGCGACCGATTCGGCGTCACCGAAAAGACCCTCAGCCGCCTGTTCCTGCGCGACACCGGCCTGACCTTCCGGGCCTGGCGCCAGCGCCTTCGCCTGCTCGGCGCCCTGACGCCGCTGGAACGGGGCGAACGGGTCACCGATGTGGCGCTGGCCTGCGGCTATGATTCAACTTCGGCCTTCATCGCCGCGTTCCGGCAACAGTTCGGAGAGACGCCCGGTGAATTTTTTCGATGATAAATGCCGATATTTATCGAATTTGAATACCCCATCCGCATCACTTCAGGGTAGAGTCTCGCTCATCAAGGATTCTTGACACCGTGCCACGATAACCATGACGAACAACCCATCTGAGAACCTGTCGGCGGTAACAGCATGATCGAAGTCACTGAAGTTTCCATTGCCCAATTGCGCGCAGCCCTGGAATCGGGCGAGACCACCGCGGTCGAGCTGGTGCAGGCTTATCTCGCGCGGATCGACGCCTACGACGGCCCGCAGACCGCCACCGCCCTCAACGCCGTGGTGGTGCGCAACCCTGAAGCCCTGAAGGAAGCAGAGGCCTCCGACGCCCGCCGCGCCGCCGGCAAGACCCTCGGCCCGCTGGACGGCATCCCCTACACCGCCAAGGACAGCTACCTGGTCAAGGGCCTGACCGCCGCGTCCGGCAGCCCGGCCTTCGCCGACCTGGTCGCCCACCGCGATGCGTTCACCATCGAACGCCTGCGCGCCGCCGGGGCGATCTGCCTGGGCAAGACCAACATGCCGCCGATGGCCAACGGTGGGATGCAGCGCGGCGTCTACGGCCGCGCCGAAAGCCCGTACAACGCCGCTTATCTGACCGCTCCCTTCGCCTCCGGCTCGTCGAACGGCGCCGGCACTGCCACCGCCGCCAGCTACTCGGCGTTCGGCCTGGCCGAGGAAACCTGGTCGAGCGGCCGCGGCCCGGCCTCCAACAACGGCCTGTGCGCCTACACACCGTCGCGCGGGGTGATTTCGGTGCGCGGCAACTGGCCGCTGACGCCGACCATGGACGTGGTCGTGCCCTACGCCCGCACCATGGCCGACCTGCTGGAAGTGCTCGACGTGGTGGTGGCCGAAGACACCGACACCCGCGGCGACCTGTGGCGCCTGCAGCCGTGGGTGCCGATCCCGAGCGTGGCCTCGGTGCGTCCAGCCTCCTACGCGGAACTGGCCGTCGGCGCTGCGGCCCTGGCCGGCAAGCGCCTGGGCGTGCCGCGCATGTACATCAACGCCGACGCCGAGGTCGGCACCAGCGAAGCGCCCGGCATCGGTGGCCCGACCGGCCAACGCATCAACACCCGCCCTTCGGTGATCGACTTGTGGAACCAGGCGCGCAAGGCGCTGGAAGCCGCCGGCGCCGAAGTGATCGAGGTGGACTTCCCGCTGGTGTCCAATTGCGAAGGCGACCGCCCGGGCGCGCCGACCGTGTTCAACCGCGGGATCGTGTCCAAGGAGTTCATGCACGACGAGCTGTGGGATCTGTCGGCCTGGGCGTTCGATGATTTCCTGCGGGCCAACGGCGATCCGAAACTCAACCGCCTGGCGGACGTCGACGGGCCGAAGATCTTCCCCCACGATCCGGGCACCCTGCCCAACCGCGAAGGCGACCTGGCCGCCGGCATGGACGAATACGTGCGCATGGCCGAGCGCGGCATCAAGCCGTGGGACCAGATCCCGACCCTGCCCGACGGCCTGCGCGGCCTGGAGCAGACCCGCAAGCTCGACCTCGAAGACTGGATGGACCGCCTCGGCCTCGACGCCGTGCTGTTCCCGACCAACGCCGACGTCGGCCCGGCGGACGCGGACGTCAACCCGGCGTCGGCGGACATCGCCTGGAGCAACGGCATCTGGGTCGCCAACGGCAACCTCGCCATCCGTCACCTCGGCGTGCCGACCGTGACCGTGCCGATGGGTGTCATGGCGGACATCGGCATGCCGGTGGGCCTGACCTTCGCCGGCCGCGCCTACGACGACTCGACGCTGCTGCGCCTGGCCGCGGCGTTTGAGGCAACCGGCTCGAAACGTCTGGTGCCGCCGCGTACGCCAGCCCTGGCGACCGGCAAGTAAGAAAAAAGGCGGGATCATTCGATCCCGCCTTTTTTATCGCTCCGCCAACGCCTCCAGCAGATCCGCCGAAGGCACAAAGAACAGGCTGCCGGTGACCGCCGTGCTGAAGTCCAGCAACCGATCGTAGTTGCCGGGCGGCTTGCCGACGAACATGTTTTCCAGCATCAGCTCCAGCGGCTCCGGCGAACGCGCGTAGCCGATGAAGTAAGTACCGAACTCCCCCGCGCCGGGCCGACCGAACGGCATGTTGTCGCGCAGGATCTTCACCTCTTCGCCATCCTTAGTGATTGTCGTCAGCGCGCTGTGGGAATTGCTCGGCTTGACCGAATCGTCCAGCTCGATATCGGACAGTTTGGTGCGACCGATCACCCGCTCCTGGGCCTCGACCGACAACTCGTTCCACGCCTTCATGTTGTGCAGGTACTTCTGCACCAGCACATAACTGCCACCGCTGAACGCCTGATCTTCATCGCCCACGAGGGCGAAATGCTCGGCTTTGCGGCCGACCGGGTTTTCCGTGCCATCGACAAACCCGATGATGCTGCGCATATCGAAATAACGGAAACCCTGCACTTCGTCGGTCACCGTCACGGCGCCGTCCAGCGCGGACATCAACTGCGTCGCCAGCTCGAAACACAGATCCATCTGGTCGGCCCGAATGTGCAGCAGCAGGTCTCCCGGCGTGGAAACGGCACGCCGCCCTTCTACACCGAACTCACGAAAACCGTGCAAGGACGCCGGGCGCGGACCGCCGAACAGACGATCCCAGGCGTTGGAGGAAAACCCGCAGACGCAAGACAGGTTGCCCGAGGGAACGCGCTTGCCGACCGAGCGCGTCAGCCCCGCGACGTCGGCGCACCAACCGCGCACGGTCTCGGCGGCCTCAGCCCCGGCGTTGAGGGTCGCCACGATGAATATGGCGGCGCTGGTGATCGGGCTGCAGACGGCTTGAGGATCTGGCGTGTCGATGATCTTGGCTCCCGGAGTGGTGGACTGGCTCGACAGCGAGGTTAGCAAAGAAGTGTTGTATTCCGACACTTCGCTATTTACGAACAATACCCACGAAATAAACGATTTTTCTTTCTCGGAAGGCTCCTACTAGCATGGCCCCGTCCACCCCGAAAAACATAAAGACAGGGAGAACGGCATGCAACCCATCAACATCGGCGAGCCCTGGATGTGGGGCGCCTTCATTGTCTTCGTCCTCGCCATGCTGGCCCTGGACCTGTTCGTGTTCGGCGGGCGCAAGGCCCATCGGGTGTCGGTGCGCGAAGCCTCAGGCTGGGTGATCGCCTGGTGCGCACTGGCGCTGGCCTTCGCCGGACTGCTCTGGTGGTACCTGAACGGCGAGTTCGGCCCTGAAATCGCCAAGGTCAAAACCCTGGAGTTCCTCACCGGTTACCTGATCGAGCAATCGCTGTCGATCGACAACATGTTCGTGTTCGTGATGATCTTCGGCTACTTCGCCGTGCCGCCGGAGCTGCAGCGTCGGGTGCTGCTGTACGGCGTGCTCGGGGCCATCGTGATGCGCGCGGCGATGATCTTCGCCGGCGTGTGGCTGGTGTCGCAGTTCGCCTGGCTCTTGTATGTGTTCGGCGCATTCCTGATCGTCACCGGGATCAAGATGCTGATGTTCGCCGAGCACCAGCCGGATCTGGACAAGAACCCGCTGCTGCGCTGGGTGCACGGGCATCTGCGCATCACCGACGGGTTTCACGGCGAGCGCTTTTTCGTGGTGCGGAACGGCGTGCGCTGGGCCACGCCGATGTTCCTGGTGCTGGTGCTGATCGAGGCCAGCGACCTGATGTTCGCGGTCGACAGCATCCCGGCGATCTTCGCCGTCACCACCGACCCGTTCATCGTATTCACCTCGAACATCTTCGCGATCATGGGCCTGCGGGCGCTGTATTTCCTGCTGGCGGACATGGCCGACCGCTTCCATCTGCTCAAGTACGGCTTGGCGCTGGTGCTGGTGTTCATCGGCGGCAAGATGACGCTCATGCCGTGGTTCCACATGCCGGTGGAATGGTCGCTGGCGGTGGTGGGCGGGGTGATCCTGCTGTCGGTGGTCTTGAGCCTGATCGTCAGCCGGAACAAGGCTGCCGAGCCGGATGCCCGCTGATTCGCGTTGCGGTGAGGGCGTTTGCTCCCTCACCACACGCAAGCCCCGCTCTTACTTGTCGGACTTGATGCTCGTCCACACCCGCGTGCGCACCCGCTCCAGCTTCTGCGGCAGCGGCTGCACCACGTAGAGCTTCGCCAGCGCCGCCGGGGTCGGCGTCAGGTTGGGGTTTTCGGTGATGTCCTTGTTGATCAGGGCCATCGAATCCTTGTTGGCGTTCGGGTAGCCGAGGAAATCGCTGATCGGCGCGATCACCTTGGGATCGAGCAGGTTGTTCAGGAACTCATGGGCCTCGGCCACGTTCTGCGCGCTCTTCGGAATGGCGAACGTGTCGAACCAGATCGGCGCGCCCTCCTTCGGCAGGCGCCAGTCGACCACCACGCCGTTGCCCGCCTCCTTCGCCCGGTTGCCGAACTGATAGAAGCTGCCCGAGTAGCCGATGGCCACGCAGATGTCGCCGTTGGCGATGTCGGTCATGTACTTCGCCGAGTTGAAGTAGGTGACATACGGCCGAACCTTCAGCATCAGCGCCTTAGCCTTTTCGTAGTCATCCGGATTCTGGCTGTTCGGGTCCAGCCCCAAATAATGCAGGGCCAGCGGCAGGATCTCCGACGGCGAATCGAGCATCGCCACGCCGCAGGACTTGAGCTTCTCCATGTTCTCGGGCTTGAACACCAGATCCCAGCTGTCCACCGGCGCATTCTCACCCAGCGCGGCCTTGACCTTGGCCGGGTTGAAGCCAATCAGCACCGTGCCGTACATGTAGGGCACGCCGTACTGGTTGCCCGGGTCGTTGGCGTCCAGCAGCTTGAGCAGCGCCGGATCCTGGTGTTGCCAGTTCGGCAATTTGGACTTGTCGAGCTTCTGGAACACGCCGGCCTTGATCTGGGTGTCGAGGAACTGGTTCGACGGCACCACCAGGTCGTAGCCGGAGTTGCCGGTCAGCAGTTTCGCCTCCAGGGATTCGTTGGTGTCGAAGGTGTCCCAGGTCACTTTGATCCCGCTGTTGGCGGCGAAATCCTTGGGCACGGACGGCAGGATGTAGTCCGCCCAGTTGTAGACCCGCAATTCGCGCTGTTCGGCCTGGACGGCGCTGGCCAGCAGCGTCAGCCCGCACACGGTGGCGCCCAGCATGCGTTTGATCGTGACCATGGTTGTTTCCCCTGAAGCGGCGTGAGTTCGATGGTTTTGTTGTTCTGTACACGGCAGCGGCTGATCGTCAGCCAAGGGCAAGGTGCTAAGGCGTCCTGTTGTTTTTGTCGGTTGCGTCCGATTCTTGCCGACGGCGCTGGCCGGGCACAGTGGCCGGTTGGCCAAAAGGGGATCGAAACGGCCAATTTGAGTGACCGCCGCAGTGCGGAAACGACAATGCCCGGCGTAGGGCCGGGCATTGCGGGTGAGGCGCTTGCGGATCAGTCCGTGTAGCTGAACTGCGCCCGCCCGCTGCGCTGTGGCTGGCTGCGGGTCGCCAGGCAGTAGTACAGCGGGCAGGTCACGGCCAGGCCCACCAGCCACGACAGGTCCGCGCCGTCCACCAGATTGGCGTAAGGCCCGACGTACAGCGACGTGTTGGCGAACGGCAGCTGCACCAGGATGCCGATGAAGTAGGCGATGATCGCGTGCAGGTTGAAGCGCCCGTAGAGGCCGCCGTCGGCGCGGAAGATCGACGCGATGTCGTAGCGGCCGCGCTTGATCAGGTAGAAGTCGATCAGGTTGATCGACGCCCACGGCACCAGCACCAACAGCAGCGCGAGAATCAGGCCGATGAACTGGGAAATGAAGTCCGCCGACGCGCCCAGCGCCACCACACAGCAGCCCGCCAGCACCACGCTCGACAGCGCCACACGTACCTTGACACTCGGCGTCCATTGGCTGGCGAAGGTCTGGATCGAGGTGATGATCGACAGCACCGCGCCGTACAGATTCAAGGCGTTGTGGCTGATGATGTTGAGCAGGAACAGCACCATCAGGATCGGCCCCAGCCAACCGGTGGAGAGCTTGACCGCCGCCATCGCCTCGGTGCCTTCCGGCGCCGCCAGCACGGCCACCGCACCGAAGGCGAACGACAGGATCGTGCCCAGCGTCGCCCCCAGGTAGGTGGCGAAGAACGGCTTGGCGATGCCGATGTCCGCCGGCAGGTAACGCGAATAGTCGGACACGTACGGCGAGAAGCTGATCTGCCAGATGATCCCCAGCGACACCGTGGCCAGCCAGCCGGACAGGTTGAAGCTGCCGCGGGTGAAGAAGTCCGCCGGCAGGTCATGGGCGAAGATGTAGAGGAACCCGGCCAGCAGCGCGCTGCCCATCACCCACGTACCGATGCGGTTGAGGGTATGGATGAAGTTGTAGCCGATCACGCCGATGGCCGTGGCGCCGAGGGCCCCGATCAGGATGCTCAGCGGCGCCGGCACCGACGGCGCGATGCCGACGATGGACTTGCCGGCCAGCACGATGTTGGAAATGAAGAAACCGATGTAGATGACTGCCGCGAAGAACACGATCAGCAGCGCGCCATAACGGCCGAACTGGCCGCGGCTCTGCACCATCTGCGGGATGCCCATGCGCGGCCCCTGGGCCGACGCCAGGGCGATCACCAGGCCGCCGATCAGGTGCCCCAGCGCAATCGCCAGCAGCCCCCAGAACAGATCCAAGTGAAACACCTGAACCACCATGGCGCCGGTGACGATGGGCAGCGGCGCGATGTTGGTGCTGAACCACAGGGTGAACAGGTCGCGGGCCTTCCCGTGGCGTTCCGCGAGTGGGACGTAGTCGACCGTGTGATTCTCGATCAACGGATCTTGCCGGGACATCTGGGACATATGCATGAACTCGAGCTTGTCTGTTTTTATCTTTGTATGAAGCCAAACCAGGAGGGATTCGCCGCCCATCCTGAGCGAACACCATATTATGGTATTCCAACATTTACACAAGACTGATCCGCTGTTCGGCGCGTCATCTGATCCGCCATCCTCCCTGATCCCAAACCCCTGCGGCTACGGAAAAGCCCCGTAAACCCTGAGTTTCCGACGAAAGCGCCGCGTTTATCGTTTCATCAAAAAAGCGCTTGCAAACGATGTATTACGGTATACCATCAGACCCACAAACACATAAAAACCGCGTCACCCCATCCGAGGATCGTCCAATGATCGATGCCGCCCTCTACAAACAAGTCATGGGTTCGTTTCCGTCCGGCGTAACCGTCATCACCACCCTGGATGACGACGGCCAGATCGTCGGCCTGACCGCGAGCGCCTTCAGCTCGCTGTCGATGGATCCCGCCCTGGTGCTGTTCTGCCCCAACTACAGCTCCGACTCCTACCCTGTCCTGATCAAGAACAAACGCTTCGCCATCCACGTGCTGTCCGGCGGTCAGCAGAGCGAGGCCTACGCGTTCGCCCGCAAAGGCAAGGACAAGGCCCATGGCATCGAATGGACGCTGAGCGAGCTGGGCAACCCGATCCTGGCCAACGCCACGGCTATCATCGAATGTGAGTTGTGGCGCGAATACGAGGGCGGCGACCACGCCATCATGGTCGGCGCGGTGAAGAACCTGATCGTGCCCGAGCAAGACGCAGGACCGCTGGTGTATTGCCACGGCAAGATGGGCGCCCTGCCCGTTTTCGCCTGACCCCAACCGGTTGCCGTTAAACAGGCCCGACAGCGACCGGCCAACAACAAGAGATCCGAGGTAGCGTCATGAAATTTTCCCTGTTCGTACACATGGAACGCTGGGACGAAAGCGTCAGCCACCGCCAACTGTTCGAAGACCTGACCGAACTGGCCCTGATGGCGGAGTCCGGCGGTTTCAGCACCGTGTGGATCGGCGAACACCACGCCATGGAATACACCATCTCGCCGAGCCCGATGCCGCTGCTGGCGTACCTGGCGGCCAAGACCACCACCATCCACCTGGGCGCCGGCACCATCATCGCGCCGTTCTGGCACCCGCTGCGGGTGGCCGGCGAATGCGCCTTGCTCGATGTGATCAGCAACGGCCGGATGGAAGTCGGCCTGGCCCGCGGTGCCTATCAGGTGGAGTTCGACCGCATGGCCGGCGGCATGCCCGCATCGGCCGGCGGCCAGGCATTGCGGGAAATGGTTCCGGTGGTGCGCGCCTTGTGGCAAGGCGACTACGCCCACAACGGCGACATCTGGAAATTCCCGACCTCCACCAGCGTGCCGAAACCGGTGCAGAAGCCCAACCCGCCGATGTGGATCGCCGCCCGCGACCCGGACTCCCACAACTTCGCCGTGGCCAACGGCTGCAACGTGATGGTCACGCCGCTGATGAAGGGCGACGAAGAAGTCGTCGACCTGAAGAACAAATTCCAGGCCGCCCTGGACAACAACCCCGGCGTGCCGCGCCCGCAACTGATGGTGCTGCGCCACACCCACGTGCACACCGCTGACGATCCGGACGGCTGGAAAGTCGGCGCCAAGGCCATCTCACGCTTCTACCGCACGTTCGATGCGTGGTTCGGCAACAAGGAAGTCCCGGTCAACGGCTTCCTCGCCCCCAGCCCGGAAGAGAAATTCGCCGGCCGCCCGGAATTCGAACTGGAAAGCCTGCACAAGACCGCAATGATCGGCACGCCGGAAGAAATCATTCCGCGGATCAAGTACTACCAGGAACTGGGCGTGGACGAGTTCAGCTTCTGGTGCGACAACAGCCTGCCCCACGCGGAGAAAAAGAAATCGCTGGAGCTGTTCATCAAGCACGTGGTGCCGGCGTTCCGCTAAACACCCCGGCTATTGAACCCGACACATGAAAACGCCCCGACATCGTTCGGGGCGTTTGCGTAGGGGGCCTGAATCAGCGGCGCTGAAATCAATCGGCGCGCTGACCGGAATCGACCTCAAGACTGACCGGCTCCGGCAAAAAGAAACGTGCGGTCAGCCAGCACGTGGCCATCGACACAGCAAACAGCACGGTCAACTCCAAGGCATACTCCAGGCCATTCCCGCGTGGGTCATCACGGAAAACGGCGACCACAAACGGAACGACCCACAACGTGGCGACACAAGCGCCCACCAGGGCAACCGTCGCGCAGGCCCGCACCGTTCTCGCCACTTTCAACCCCGCAATCGCCGAAGAGAACAGCAGAAACGGCACGATGAAAATCAACAGCGCCAGCACGGGCGCGAGGAACGGCATCATCATCAACTCCGGCCCCACCTCGCCGATCAGCCTCGGGTTCATGGCCAGATGGGCAACCGTCGCAACGGTCTTGACGATCCCGGCGATGAAGCCAGGGACCAACGGGCACAGAAGAAAGGCCAGGAATACCTTTAGGCGGGGGTAGTTCGAATGATGCAATGAGAGAGTTCCGTTTGCTCTGGTCAAGGTCGGCGATTCAGATCGTGGTTGGGTTAACGAATCAAGGGTAAAAAAAGGTTCAGATCTATTGAATTGATCATCGCATTAAATAGATTCGTCCCCTTTCTTTCAAATAGCCCGGACTACTCAAAGAACCTCGCTGTCATTGCTGGCTGACAGCGCCTTCCGGCAACAAGAATGTCCGGGCGGCCATCCAACAAACCCGACTGATCGCCCTTCCGCCGCACACCTGCTCTGAATCAAGTTTGCCTATGGCAACTCGACCATCACAACTTGCGCGGAACCTTTGGGTAGCTCCAAAAGATATTTCCATCCTTCGAGCACTTTACGCCACTCCTGAAGAGTAAACCTGCCCTCAGGCTGACCAACCCAGTCATCGTTGACCAGAATATCGACTTGCACAGCGCTCGCATCAATGTTCAACAGAACATCATTGCCACCATCGCTGACGGACTCCTGCTCGCCTGTCTCTACCGACTCAATGGCAGTCAGCAATCGATCGCAATCCTTTGGGATCTGAGCGATCGCACCGAGAACACTGCAGACATAGAGCTCGTAGCGCGACGCCTCTTCATCCGTTGAGACCACTTCAGCCACCGCATGGAACATCTGCCCGACTTCAGGATAGGTTCCGCCTGGCTGATGATAAAACTTGAGCTTCATGAACATTCTCGACAATCAAGGCTTATTAAGAACGTGGACACACCTATTAAATTGCTTCCTGCTTCAAATAGATATGCCCCTTTCTCTACAACCTCAACATTATCGCCGCAGTACTCTGAGCATCCTCCTACAGCAGTCCATGCCCTCCAGCATTGCCCCCTATAGAAGGTTATTCCCTCAATAGTTAAACTTTATCTTCGCCTGCTCTCCCTCGCGATAGGTGAGGACAAATGATTTCCATGGTTCACCGCGCCGCGCGGCATTGCCGTTAAGCTCTTTCACCAAAAAATAAACATCCGAAATATTAAAGTCTATTTCCACATGAGTTGTCTCAACACCATTTTTTTCGACTGTTAGCTCGGCCTCCATATAACCTTTACCGACCTCAACCTCATATCGAAATGAGTCATAGCCGTGAACAATACCGCCCTCTACCATCTGAAAAATCTTCTTAAAAACTTCAAAATCTTCTGCAATCACTCAATCACCTCCGGAATTTGTCTTGGTTCATTTTCAAAAACCACTGACTTTACTTTACCATCAATAGTATAAAACACCTGCAACGAATCAGGCCGAACAGAACCTGGATCCTCACGTTCAAATCTAATTGTCGTCATCCCTACTGTTTTCGAAGGATCATCAAGCGCCTCTCTAATTCTATTTTCATAGAACACTTTGAAAGCAGAGTTATTAAAATTCCTGTCCTGTGGAAACAGATTATATTTGTCGCATGTCCCGCCTTGACTACAAGCTTGAGCATGTCCGCCCACGTCTGTGTCACGTCCTTCCTTGCCAGCCTCGGTCTGTCTCGAATCTCGAGGAATTTTTTCCTTATTAGGCGTAAAGGTCAACTCCTCCACCATACCCTTGCTATTGGTCGTGAAGGTGTTTCCATTATCGAGCTCATAGCGGGTGTAGGGGCTCCTCGCGCTCGGGTTGTTGAGAATCTCATACTCTTGGGAGCCTTTGACGGAGTTAGTCGTCTGGATCTTGACCACCGAATCGACGCGAGGCGAATCTAGTCCACCATGGACAGGTGGCTTGTCATTCGGGCCATCCACCCATCCCTTTTCCTTATCCCCGAATTCCTTAGACCAATCGGGATGCTTCGGGTCAAGCGTTATAGGATCGGTAGTCTTTCCGTCACCGGTCACCTTGCCAGCCACGACGCTGAAGACTTTACCGGCCACGGCACCGGCCATGTTGCTCGCTGTTCCCAAAGCGATGTTCAGTAGAGTTGCGGCACCCCGAACATAAGCGTCGCCGCCCTCACGCGGAATCACATCAAGTTGGTGCAGTTGCTTAAGTAGGTTGTCGTTATCCTCCAGTCGCCCCTTGTCCTCACCGCTAAGTTTACTGGCCAAGTTTTTGGCCAATTGGTCTTTGATTGCCTCAATTTTGTCGCCGAACAACTTGTTGATCAGGACATTACCTGCGAGACCAAGGGCAGTCTTTGCCGGCCCCATGACAGCCTGGATACCTAATGCCAGCAGTTGAGCCTGCTCCTTGGGCAGTCCATCCATGTAGGTCTGCAGCATGTCAGCACGAAGCAGCAACTCGCCACCTGGAGTGCCCGCTGCCGAACTCCCCAGCCAAGAGATCCGGTTCTTTGGGTCATTGTCGCGATAGTGATTGGGATCCCAGTTATCGGGTTTGGCATCGCCCGAGCCGCAACCTCCAGAAATACTGCAATCTTCCTGCGCCGCGGAAAATTTGGAAAAGACCTCTACATACTGTCGGATAGCGACGATGTCTTCGGGCTTCAGGTTGTTAACATCGCGTGGATCTCTGCCGTTTCGCACCAGATTCTTGGCGATGTTGAGAGCCAACTCATCTCCCAGCTCGGCACGCGCCGAAGCGGGCACTTCATCCAGTGTTACGCGCTGAGCCTGAATATTGTTCCATGTTTGATCCACGACTTTGATCGGACCAGAGATCAAGGTCAGTGCCGACTCATAGGCACCCTGTGTATTGTCCGCATAGTTCTCTATGCTTTTTTTCCAGGACTGAAGTGTGCCGGGAGTATCCAACACCGCATCAAGCGAGGACTTGGTCACGTACAGATCCGTGCGGGACTCCTTGTCCTTGGTGATGTCATACGCCTTGTCCACATCGCGGTTCAGTCCGACAGTGGAATCGTTGCCTGTTTCGGCATCGTTGCGCACAACGATCTCGCCGGCCCCGACAGTCGCCCGTACGGTTTGCTCCCGTTCCTTGTCATGCTTCCAGCCACTGGCGCTCCAGCCGGTTTCACCCTCCTTGCCTTTCCCGGCCGTATAACTGCCACCGACGTTCAGGTAGTAACCGTGTTCGTTGTCTTCGCCGGCAATATTCCGGAAGCCCAATGTTCCGGTGTCCAATTTCAAATTGCCGTTGTCAGCTGCGACCAGTGCCCCGTCCAGTTGGGTGTGCTTTCCTGTGCGGATATCGACCTTGCTTTTACCTGTGATAGAGGTTTGCTGTTCAATCCAGTTAGTCTTGCCGGTGGTCTGGCCGTAACCGACTGAACCACTTATGCCTCCCGCACCATAGGTGCCGGTTACACTGACATCGAACTCTTTACCCTTTACCTTTCCGGTATCGGCCACGGAAGAAACATTGAGGTCTCCACCCACTCGGCCATTCACCTCATCGCCACGCAACGTGGCGCCGGCAATGTTGGTATCCTTGCCACTGGTGAACCCCAGTCGATCCCCGGCATAGAGATAGGCCTCCTGCTGACGCTCGCCGTCCCGCTCCAGGTTGCCCTTGCCTATGTTGACGCTGGCATAAATACCAATCCCCTCAGAACCAAAGACCAGTCCAGCCTCACCACCACCGTTGTGCCGGTTGCTCTCGCTGCTGCTGTCGTTTTGTGCCGAACGGATATTCAGATCGTTGAAGGCGTTGAGTTCGATGTCGCGATGGGCAATGACCTGGGTGCCCACCAGGTTCATGTCGTGGCTGGCTTGAAGATTGACGTCTCTGCCTGCTCCGAGCTGAGTGGGCGTTGATGCACCATGCGTTCCGTCTTGGGTCGCTATGCCATAACTACCGCCGACGCCGATCTTGAAACCACCGCTGGTGCCGCCATGGATGCCCCCCCAGCTCTCGCGCTGAGTACTGTCCTGACTGACACTGCCCTTTGCTACATCGAAGGTGACGTCGCGGCCCACCACATTGATGTCGCGCCCAGCCTGAAACTTTGCCCCCTTGACTGATACGTCGTTCTGGGCAGTCAGGTTCAGATCGTGACCGGCGCCCAATGTCGACGACCTGTTGCCTTGCTCAATGGTCTGTTGATTGCTGGTCTGCTTACTGCTGCCGAACTTGACATCTGCGGTCGGCCCCGAAAGGAACTGACCCACAGCGTCCACGCCTTTCAGGCCACTTGAGACCTGGCTGATACCATCCTCGCCCTTTCCTATTCCCTTGACCGCATCTTTGGTCTGGCCATAGTTGTGGTTGAAACTTACCCCCAATCCATTACGTCCGAATTCGCGCTGCTGTTCTACCAACAACGTTTCACGAGCCGCATCAATGTTAATGTTGTGCCCGGCGCTCAAATCGATGTCGTTGTTAGCCTGCAGATCCGAACCGACCTGGTTGATGTCACGCTTTGCGGTAATGGAAAGATCTTGACCTGCATTGATTTGGCTGGCTCCAGCCGTCTGATGCTCGAGCCGGTTCCTGGTATTGAGGCTGTCTGTGCCGGCGAAAAAGCTCACGCCGTTGGCGTTACTGGAGACTCCAATGCCTGACTGCTTGGACTTCGACCATGACCGCTCGGCATCCTCATTTGATACCGCCAGCACATTGGCATCCCGGCCGGCATTCATGCTCACGTGACGTTCGGCCACGATGGCGCTGCCCAACACGTTGATGTCACGCTCCGCGCTCAAGATCGCGTCACGCCCAGCACTGACCAGGCTGCCCACGCTGGTGCTGCTTTGCCCTTCTCGTCCCGCCTCCGAGGCTGAAGCAATGGACAGAAATCCGCCGGAGAGAGAGAGGCCGGCCTTCTTTTTATAGGACTCACTGTGGCTGTACGCCGTATCGCTGGCCGAAATCAGATTGATGTCGCCATTGTTGTTCACCAGGCCGGCGCGTAACTCGACATCGTTGCCAGCCGAAGCAGTACTGGCTTGAAAAAGTACATCTTTGCCCGCAGCAATGACCAGATCGTGGCCAGCGTCCAACTGGCTCGCTACTTGACTGGAATTTGTCCAAAACTCACTGTTACCGCTTTTGGAGAGGCCGAAGGAGCCCTTCTTCGTTGTCTTGCTGTAAGCACCTTGTTCTTCGATGCCGGAAAGCACCGAGACATCATTGAGAGCCCCCAGGACAAGGTTGTTCCCGGCTTTCAGTTGACTGCCGATGACGGTGAGATCGTGCCCTCCTTTCAGCGCTACACCACCCTTTTCCGATTGACTCGTGTTTACCGTCAGATCGTGCCCTGCCTCCACCACAGAGGCCACGTTGCTGCTGTCGTAGCTTTCGCTTTGGGTGGTCTTGCTGCGTCCGAACGATCCATTTTTCTTCTTGTAGTAATAGGAAGAGCTTTCATCCTGCGCAGAAGCGACAGCAATGTCCTGCACGGCGTTCAGACTCACATTGTCGTCAGCCTTGATTCGACTCGCGATGATGCCCAGATCGTTGCCCGCACTCAGGGCAACATCACGCCCGGCATTCAAGACGGATGACTGTTGCGTGACACTGTGGGTTTCGTTGGCGAATTTCTTGCCGCGCGAGACATAGTCGCTTTCGTTGGCGGCAGACGTGATGACGATGTCTTTGTCGGCATCGATTTTCAGATCACGCTTGGCATCGAGGCGACTGGCGATGATCGCCACATCGCGATCGGCATTGATCGTCAGGTCCCGCCCGGACTTCACCTCCGCCCCCTGCTGAGTCACGGTCTGGTTGAGGAAACTGCTTCCACGGCCAGTGGTGCTGCGATCCTGCACCGAGGTGATGTTGATGTCGCGATCAGCGTCCAGCGTCATATCCTGGCCGCTTTGCAGCACGCCGCCGATGTTGTTGATGTCGCGCCCGGAATCGATCTTCAGGTCGTTGACCGCTTCGATTCGCGCCGCGTTGTCGAGCACGTCGCGGTGGAACAGGCTTGTGCCGCGACTGCCGTCGATGCTGTTCACGTCGCGCTGGTTGATCACGTCGCCGCGGGTCGTGGTGAGCGTGACGTCACGTCCGGAGATGATGCCGCCGGACTTGTTGACGATGTCGTTGCCGGCCTTGAGGGTCAGGCGCTCGCCGGCTTCGATCAGGCCGCTGTTGGTGAGATTGTTGCCAGCTTCGGCCGACAGGTTGTTCGATGCCTTCAGCGTGCCGGCGTTGTTCAGGTCGCCGCCGGCGATCAGGGTCACGTCGTTGCCTTGGATCAGCGCTCCGTTCGGCGCCAGGCGGTTGTTGGCCTGGGCCATGTACAGCACCGGCACCAAGACCTTTTCGCCGTTCACTTCGTGCTCTTCGAGCCAGACGATGTCGTGGGTCAGCGCCGCCACTTGCTGGGCGGTCAGGGTCACGCCGACGGACAGGTTGAGCTCGTTCTTGCTCGCCACCGCGTTGTTCATCAGGTACTTGAACATCGCTTCGTCGGAAGTCTGGCCGTCGATGAAGCGCTGGCCGGTGCGGGCGACCACGGCCTGCTGCACCAGACGCTGCTCGAACAGGCCGTCGCCGAGGCGCTTGGCGCTGGTGTCGGGGTCGTAGCCGAGCTTGCCCAGCAAGTAGTCCGAGCTCATGAACGACTTGAGGTTGGTCAGCGCCGGGTTGGTCTCGATGAGGTACTTGTGCGGGTTGGAACTCACACTGGTGTCGGGTAGCCCTTCAACACGCTGTACGTAAAATGAGGTGGCTTTGCCGCCTGGCGACAGCACGCCCACCGGCTTGTCGGCGCCGGCGTTCACGCTGACCGGAACAGTCTTGTCACCGAGGCTCAACGACGGACGTTCTGCCAGGCTCAAGTCACGCTTACCTGTCGATACCGGGCCGTTTTGATCGAACTGCAACGGAGTGGCCGACCTGACCGGCATACCGTCGGTGCGCGAGCTGGTAGCGGCGGCAATCGTGCCGATGCTCCAGTCGTGCTCCACTGCTGGGGTCGGATCGGCGCCTTCCTTGTGGCTCAGGCGGAACAAGCCATTTTCACCAGCCGGCAGGGTGAAACCCGGCAACGTCAGAGGGTTGACCTGTTGCTGGGCCAGATCGGGAGGCAACTGCGAATTGATGCGGATGACGGTCGGCGTCACCTGTCCGCCCAGCTGCGTGGATCCTAGACGGGACGTACCGGCTGCCGTCGCGTTGCCGTTGCGCACGACTCCGTTGTCCAGTTTGTTCGATGCATTGATGTAGACGGTGCCGCCGGCCTGCACGACGGCGTTGGCACTGGCGGTCGCGCCGCTCTCGACGGTTGTGTTTCTGGTGAATGTTGCGTTCTTTACGATATCCGGCGCTTCGCTACGCACACCGCTGTCGTAACTCGGCGGAGCATAGAAAATCTGACCATTGCTGTATTCGGCAACGATCGAACCAAAGGACAGATACCTGATGGCTTCGCCGCCACCTTGACGTCCTCCAATGGTGGACAGTGTTTCGACTTCATTCATGTCCCAGGTATGAATATTGGGAACCATGACAATTTTGCCGTTCAAGACACCCTTTTTGCCGGAGTCATAATCGGGATCGTTGGCAGCGTTGTAGTTCAGAACGGCCTGCCAGAAGCTCAAGGTTTTCGATTCGCGAGGCGCGTCCAACCAACGCGTGACGGTGTAGTCACCGACAGTGGCTCCCTGGTTGGTGAAGTTCTGTACGTTGAGCGTCAGATCACGACCGGCACTGACCACCGACGCGTTGTTGATGAATTCGCGACCGTTTCCTGTCAAGTTGCGGCCGGCGGTCAATGTGCCCGACGCCGAATCCTTGACGATGGATGACTGGTACTTCTCGACCCAGACGATGTGACTGGGAATCCGGCTCTCATAACGAATGTCCTGGAAGGAGGTGCAGGTTTCGCAACGAACACCGATCGTTCCGGAAACCAGCCCGCCCCCCGCCACCTCAAACACATCCTTGCGGTTCTCGATGCGATCCGCCGCCAAGTTCAGGTCGCCGACGCTTTCGATAGTCCCTGAAAGGTTTTCGATCGATGAGCTCCAGCCACCGATGCCGTCCCGCGAGACGCTGATGTCACCCATGCCGTAGATATCGGCATAGCGATTGGTCAGTGTGCCGACACGCAGTTGCATGTCAGCACCGCTGAAAATCAGGCTGTTCTGGTTCAGCAGAGAGTTGGCGGTGATCGTCACTTTACTGCTGCCGCCAAGCGTCCCGTTGTTGATCAGCGCGTCTGCATTGACGTTGAGGTCGCCAACGGATGTGAGCCGTCCCAGATTGGTCAGGCTGCCGCGACTGGTGAGCGTGGTCTTGGAGGCTCCCGTGATGCTGGCGGCCGAAGGCAATTCGATCTGCGCAGCAGTGAGGCCCAAGTCCCCGACGCTGCTGAGTCGGCCATTGCCGTAGTAACGGCCGCTCAGCTGAATGTCCAATCCGCCGCCAGCGGCAATCAACCCATCGTTGTTCCAGTTCCCGCCGCGCCCGACCAGCTTGGTCGTCGCCAGCAGCTGTCCGCTCGCCGTCTGAGTGAAATTGTTGACGTTGACCGTAAGGCGCCCAGCCTGAATGACGCTGCTGTTGGTCCAGCTGTCGGCGGCCAAGGTCAAGCCACCCAGGGTGACCAGCGAGCCGCCGGCATTCATGACATTCGCGGTGGAGATGCCGAATTCGCCCGTTCCGACGTGGGTGACAGTGCCGCCCGCATTGAGGAAGCCCGGTGTGGTGAGAATGAGATCGGTGTTGGCGGTCTCCACCAGACCGTTACGGTTGTCGAACAGGCTGCCGATCTGGAAGTCGGTCTTGCCGGCGTTGCCCAGCGCCCGTAGCTTGCCGCCCTGGTTGTCGAGGTTGGCGGCGCGGATGGCCAGGGTGCTGGCGCTTTCGATCAGGCCGCCGCGGTTGGAAAAATTGCCGTTGCTGACGACGTCGATCTTGCTGGCGCTGATTTGGCCGCCATCGTTGTTCACCGAGCCGGCGGTGGCGTTGAGCAGGCCTTTGGCGTAGATCCCGCCGCCGCTGTTATCCAGGAGATTGCTCCCTGCATCGAGCAGGATATCGCCCGTGTTGGCAGCGATTCGCCCCGCGCCGCTGTAGATGCCGCCCCAAGCACGCAGATCGATCCGGCCGCCTTCGATCTTGCCGCCCTGACCGTTGCGCAGCACGCCGGTCAGGCGGCTTTGCATCAGCCCCTTGAGGCTCGACAGCATCCCGCCACGGTTATCGAGACTGCTGGCGTTCAGGGTCAGGTCGCCATTGCGGGCGATGAGTTTGCCACCCTGGTTGTCGATGGCCCCGGTGCCCGCGTCAACGGTCAACGCGTTGCCGGCCTGCACGGCACCGTTGCCGTTGTTCAGCCCGCCAACGGTAAGGATCACATCGCCCTCACGGCTGTTGATCAGGCCATCGGCATCGTTGCGAAGCGTGCCGGCGGAGGCGATCTCAAGCCGGCCATCGGCCGAAATCGTCCCCTGCTGGCTGTTGTTCATCTCGCCTGCGGTCAGCAGTTTCAGCCAAGACTGGCTGATCAACTGGCCACCTTGGTTGTAGACGCCACTGGCGCGCAGGATCTCCAGCGGGCCCGCGCTGCCCAGAACGCCGTTGATGTTGGTCAGCGCACCGAGCAGGTCGAGGGCAACGCTGCCGTCGCCTACGAGACGGCCACCGGTATTGTCCAGTCGCGAACCGGTGACAGTCATGGTCTTGGCGGCGGTGATACGGCCGCCGGCGTTGTTCAGGTCGGTTGCACGAATATCGAGAGTGCCGCTGCTTTCGATCAGACCGCCCGAGGAATTGATCAGGGTGCCGTCAGTAAGGGTGAGCGACTGCCGGTCGCCGCTGGTGATGATCCCGGCGGTGTTGTCGAGGCTGGCCGCCTTGATGGTCACCTCGCCCTTGCCGCCCAGACCGCCCTTGCTGTGGTTGACCAACGCGCCGCTGAGGCCGATGGCCAGATCACCGAACTGGCTGGAGACCGTGCCTTCCTGGCTGTTGTCGAGGCTGCCGCCGTCGACGGTCACGCCGTTCCAGCCGGACACCAGGCCGCCCTGGTTCAGGATCTCGGCTGCCGTCAGGTGCAGTCGGTCGTTGCTGATCAGGTTGCCGCCACGGTTGTCCAGGCGGTTGCCGGTCAGGCTGAAGCCGTTGACGCTGGAGATCTCGCCCTTACGGTTGTCCAGGTCGCGCAGGTGCGCAATGCTCAGCACGCCCTTGGTGTTGATCAGGCCGTTCTGGTTGTTGAGATCCGCCGCCGTCGTGCCCAGATCGATGTTGATGCCGGTTTTCCCCAGCAGCATGCCGCCCCGGTTGTTCAGGCCGCTGCTGTTGAGCGTCAACTGCTGTGCGGCCTTGACCGTGCCGTTGCCGTTGTCCAGCAGGCCGTCGACGGTCACGCTCAGGTCGCTGTCGCTGAGCAGCACCCCGCCGTCGCTGTTGTCCAGGCTCGCGGCACGGACCTTAAGCGCCGCTGCAGCGATCTTGCCCTTGACCGAGGTCAGGGCCTTGTCGAGCGTCAGGGTCAGCTTCTGGTTGCTCAGCACCTGGCCGCCGCTGTTGTCCAGCGAGGCGGCGATCAGGTCGAAGGCCTGTCCGCTGGAGATCTCACCGTTGCGGTTGTCGATCCCGACGAGGTTCGTCAACGACAACACGCCCGGTGCGTTGATGAGTCCGTCTTCGTTGTTCAGCGCGCCGCCTTGCAGGTCCAGGCTCAGGCTGCCCTTGCTGAAGAACTTGCCGCCCTGCTGATCCAGGCCGCGGACCTTGCCCGCCAACTCGGTGGTGGCGCCCAGGCTGCCGGCGGTGTTGGTCACCTGGCCCGCATCGAGCTCAAGCCGGCCGTCGGAGAAGAGGCTTCCCCGGCTGTTGTTCAGCGCGCCGGTGGTGAGGCTCAAATTGCCCTTGCTGCTGATGACGCCCTTGTCCTGGTTGTCCAGCGACTGGCTGTTGAGGGTGAGCGCAGCGTCTGTCAGCAGTTGGCCGCCCTTGTTGCTCACGGCGCCACGGGTGTTAACGCTCAGGGCCTTGGCGCTGGAGACCACGCCTTTGTCGTTGCTCAGGCTCTGGGCGTTGACCGACAGCGCCCCTTCGCTGTTGAGACGCCCCTGATCGTTGTTCAGGGCCGACGACAGGTTGATCGACAAGTCACGCAACGTGCTCAGCCGGCCGCTGTTCTCCAGGGTCGCCCCGGTCAGCGTCAGCCCCGCATCGCCGGACAGCACGCCGCCGTTGCGGTTGAACACCTCGCCCACGGTCAGCGCCAGGTTGCCGCCGGCCAGGATGTAGCCGCTGTCGCTGTTGTCGAGCCAGGCGCCGGTGAGGCTCACATCGGCCTTGCCCGACAGCTCGCCGGTGCGGTTGTCGAGGCGGCCGACGGTGAGTTTCAGCGCTTTTGCGGCGCCCACCAGGCCTTCGCGGCGGTTGTCCAGGCTGGCGGCGTCGACGGTCAGGCCGGCGTCGGCGATGACCACCCCGGCCTGGTTGCCGAAGGTGTCGCTGACGGTGAGCCCCGCCTCCCCGCGAATGCGGATTTCGCCGTCGGTGTTGTCCAGGCTGGCGCTGCGGCTGTCGAGGCCGGCGGCGGCGATCAGCCCCTTGACGTTGCTCAGCGCCCGGTCGACGACCAGGGTGAGCTTTTCGTTGCTCAGCAGTTTGCCGCCGTCGTTGCTCAGGCTCTGCGCAGTCAGGCTCCAGGCCTTGGCCCCGGCGATCTCGCCGGCGCCGTTGTTCACCTCGCCGAGGTTCTTCAGCAACAACTGGCCAGGCGTGCGGAGGTTGCCGCGCCGGTTGTCCAGCAGGCCCCGGTTCATGTCGAGCGTCAGGTCGCCGTTGCTGAACAGTTCGCCGCCGTCCTGCTCCAGCGACGTGAGCGATACCGTCATCTGCTGCTGGCTGCCGATCCTGCCGCCGCCGTTGTCCAGGTGCGCGGCCGTCAGCAGCAGCGTGCCGTCGGTGGCCAGGCTGCCGCCCCGGCGGTTCTTGAACTCGCCGGTGCTCAGGGTCGAGTCGCCCTTGGCGCTGATCAGGCCGGCGTCGCTGTTGTCGAGGCTGCCGCTGGCGAAGGTCAGGCCTTTTTGCGAAACGATCAGGCCACCCTGGTTCAGCGCGGCGCCGACGCTGGTCAGCGCGATCGCCTCAAGGCCCGACAGCTTGCCCAAGCGGTTGTCGAGGCGCCCGGCATCGAGGGTCAAGCGGCCGTCGCTGCTGATCAGGCCGTTCTGGTTGTCGATGACCTCGTCGAAGGCCAGCTTCAGGTCCTTCTGGGTGACGATCCGTCCGCCCACGTTGCTCAGGCCGATGCCGCTCAGTGTCACGGCGCCCTTGCCGAAGATCAGGCCGTTGGTGGCGTTGATGATCTGCGCGACCTTCAGGCCCAGGGTCGTATCGGACAGCACCTTGCCGTTGTCGCTGTTGTCCAGGCGCGCACCGCTGATCAGCAGGCCCTGCCCGCCGGACAGCGAACCGCCCCGGTTGTCGATCTGATCGACGTTCACGGTCAGGGCCTTGAGCGAAGCGACCAGGCTGTCCTCGCGGTTGCCCAGCTGCTTGCCGGTCAGCGTCAGGTTGCCTTCGGCGACCAGTTCACCGCCCTGTTGGCTCAGGACGTCGATGTTCGCCTCGATGTCGCCCTTGCCGGATATCCGTCCCTTTTCACGGTTGTCCAGTTCTCCGACCGTCAGCTTCGTCGCCAGATCGGCACGAATCAAGCCGCCTCGGTTGTCGGTGTTCGTGCTGTTGAGGATCAGGGTGTTGAGCGACGATACCTTGCCCGCGCCGTTGTCCAGGCGGGTGGCCTGCACATCCATCGCGCCGTTGGCCTGGATCAAGCCTTTGCGGTTGTCGAGCTGGCCGCCGATCCGGGTGGTCAGCGTGCCTTCACTGGTCAACTGGCCTTGCTGGCTGTTGTCGAGTCGCTGCGCGCGAACGATCACATTTTGCTTTGCGCCGATCTTGCCGGCGCTGTTGTTGATCGCACCCAATGCGCTCAGGTCCAGCAAGCGGCCGGCGGTCATGAGGCCGGCGACGTTGTCGAGCGCGGTGACGACCAGGACGCTGTCGGTTTGGCTGGAGAACTCGCCGCCGGAGTTGCTGAACTGCCCGACGTTGCCGTTGAAGTTGCCGCCGCTGTTGATGACGCCCTTGCCGTTCAGCACCTGGCCGGCATTCAGGCTCAGGGACTGGCCGCCCAGCACCCGCGCGCCGTCGCGGTTGTCGAGCGTTCCGGCCGTGACCGCCGTGCGCTGCCCGCTGAGCGTGCCGCCCTGGTTGTTCAGGTTCTGCGCCACAGTGACGGTCAGGTTGCGGCTGGCGACCACGCTCTTGCTGTTGCTGAGGCTCTGCGCGCTCAGGCTCACATCGCCGTTGGCGTTGCGGCTGTTGTCGGCATTGACCCCGGCCTCGACGATGCCGGCGTTGCTCAGCTGACCGCCCGCCGTCAGGGCGATGCTGTCTCGGGCGGCGAGGGTCTGCCGGCTGGTCAGGTCGCCCTGGGTCTGCACGTTCAGCGCGGTGCCGGCGTAGACCGCGCCGCGCGCATCGAGGCCGGCGGCCTTGACGTTGACAGCGCCGGTGGCCGAAGTCTCGGCCAGGCTCAGCTGACCGTTGGCGTCGAGCTGGATGTCGCCGCCGCTGGCGATCAGTTTGCCGTCGAGCTTCACGCCGACCCCGGCCTCGGTGCCCACCAGCTTGATCGCCCCGGCGTACATCCCGCCCAGGGCCGAGCTGTCGATGGCCAGCTGCGGCTTGGCGCTGCCGTCGTCGGCGCGGGCCGTGGCGTTGAGGCTGTCGGCGTTGACGTCGTTGCGTCCGGCGACGATGGCCAGGTTCTGCGCCTGGATCTGGGCGTTGATCTTCGCGCTGCGGGTGATGATCTCGAAGCGGTCGACATTGCCCGCATTCAGGCCCTCGCCTTCGATGGCGACGCTGCCCTGGTCGACCTGGAAGCGGTCGAGGCGTCCGTTGTCCAGCACCGGCTTGCCGGTGGTCAGCGTGACCCGCGGTGCGTTGATGAAGCCGCAGCCGCTGCAGGTGATGCCGTAGGGGTTGGCCACGATCACCCGCGCCGACTGCCCCGCCACCTCGGTGTAGCCGCGCAGCTGGCTCGGGCTGCCGCCGACCACTTCGTTGAGGATGGTCTGGGCCGAGCCGCTGTTCTTCAGGTTCGGGTTGCCGATGATGTGGCCGCCCAGTTGGGTGGCGGCGGTCTGGGTGGCCGCGTTGTTGAGGATCACCCCCTGGGCGCCGACGTTGTAGTCGTTGAACTGGTTGTGCGACAGCCCCGTGCCGTTGGGCGTGGCGATGTTGACGATCGGCACGCCGTTGCCGGCCCGGTCCAGCCCGGTGCCGGGGTTGGCCACCACGATCCCGTCCGCCTGCGCCCACAACGGCTGCCAGAACATGACGTTCGCCAGCAGGAACGCCAGCCCGCGCTTGGGCATGCCCAGGAAGCGCTCGCGCGGATTGACGGCAGCAGTAGGCTGACCGGCCAGGAAGGCCGGTTGACGAATGTTCATATTGGAGTCTCGGGGTCAGGCAAATATCAGATGAAGAAGTCCAGGCGGAACCAGATCGGCGCTTCGCGCTCGGGCAGCGCGTCCGGGCGTTCCAGGGAATGGGCGAAGGTCACCGTCGCGGCGACGTGCTGGCCACGGGCGAACAGCTCCAGCGAGTTGCTCGACATGCGGCCGTGCTGGTCGCCGTTGTAGCGGTCGCGCCGGATCACGCCTTGGTCGTAGCCGAGGCTGGTGCCGTATTCGGCGAACACCGGGCGCAGCCATTCGACGTCGACCGGCCGCGTCCAGCGCAGGTCGTTGCGCCAGTAGCCGCCGCTGTCGCCGGACAGCGACTGATCCTTATAGCCGCGGATCGACGACAGCCCGCCGAGGCTGGTGCGCTGCGGGCTGAACAGCACGTCTTCGCTGCGCTGGCCGGTCATCAGGCTGCTGAAGCTGAGGGACTCGCCCCACAGCTTGAACGGCTGCAGGTAGCTTAGGGTCGCGGTGTACTTGCGGTAGCGGGCGTCCGGCTCGCCGGGGCCCGGGTCGTGGCTGCCTTGGGCGTCGAAGGCGCCGATGCCCTGCTGCACGCCCGCGTCGAAGTTGACGAAGGCGCCGCCGATCCGCCGGCCGTGGTTGAAGCCCAGTTGCGCCTCGCTGATGCGGTTGCTGCTCAGGCGCAGCTTGCTGTCTTCGATGAAGTTGTTGCTGCGCAGGTAAGACAGGCCGCCGCTGAGGGAAGTCTTGCTCACCGAATCGCGGTGGATCACCCGCTCGGCGTGCAACTGATGGTTTTCGCTGTCGCCGGTCTGCTTGAAGTTGTAGCCGTTGGCGGCGATCTGCGAGCGGTACTCGCTCTGGCTGTAGGTGTAGCTGAAGTTCCACCAGCCCCACGGCACGCTGTAGGACAGCATGGCGTTGTTGGAGGTGTGCTGGTGGTCGGTCATCGCGTCGTGGCCGCCGCGCAGCGACAGCTGATCGGCCAGGCCCAGGGGGCTGTCCCAGTCGAAGGTGGTGCCCCACTGCTGCTCGCCAGTGCTGCGCTGGCCCTCGTTGCTGCGCGACAGCCCCGCCCGCCACGGCTTCTGCGGCGTGTTGGTGACCAGCACCTCGCTGCCGCCGACGCTCTTGCCCGGCGCTAGCTCCATCTTGGCCTGGTTGGACGGCAGGCGGTTGAGCTGGTCGACCATCTGCTCGATCTCGCGCAGATTGACCAGCTCGCCGCTCTTGCCGGGAAACGCCATGGCCAGCTCGCGTTCCGAGAGCCGGCTGTTCTCGGCGCCCTTCAGGCCTTCGAGGCGGCCCTCGACCACCAGCACCTTCAAGTGCCCGCCGGACAGGTCCTGCTGCGGCAGGTAGGCGCGGCTGGTCACCAGGCCCTTCTCGATGTAGCGGTCGGTGATGACCTTGAGCAGCTCGTTGAGCTGCGGCACGCCCAGGCACTGCCCGATGTAAGGCTTGAGCAGCCCGGCCTTCTCGCCCTCGGACAGGCTGTCGGCGCCCTTGAGCTCGATGTCGTCGATCTGAAAGCAGCGGGTGTCGGCGGGCGCGGCGGGCTTGGCCGGTTCGGCCGCCTTGCCCGGCAGGTCCTTGAGCTCCTCCAGGCGCCGCTGCTGCTCTTCGAGCAGGCGGTTCTGGCGGTCGCGGATCAGGTCGGTGTCGCCGGGGGTGGGCGCTGCATGAGCGAGATTCAGCGCAGAAAGGCACAGCAACGCTACGCCCAGTCTCGCCGCGAGGGCAGATGGGTACATGTTCGATCCCTCGAGACGGAGAATGATATCAAAATGGTGGCGCATCATAAGGAGCCACTATTCTGGCGTCAATTAATCGATTCACCGCCTCAGTGTCGCCGACGAACGGTTGCGGCGAAATCGTCCGACTCCGACAGGGATGCAGGATGTTTCCCGGATAGAACGGGGAAAAACGGTCCCTCGGGACTGCGAATTTTCCGGCGAGGAGCCTTCCCGCCGGAAACTTAGCACCTGCGTACAAGAAGCCGCCGCGCTTTGCGTGGATAGTGATCGCTGCCTTCATCCCCTCCCCTCGAACACAAGGAGTTTCCATGAGCACGTTCCTGACCCAAGACGGCACCGAGATCTACTACAAGGACTGGGGCAGCGGCCGGCCCGTCCTGTTCAGCCATGGCTGGCCGCTGGACGCCGACATGTGGGAATACCAGATGGAGTACCTGAGCAGCCGCGGCTACCGCACGATCGCGTTCGACCGCCGTGGCTTCGGCCGGTCCGACCAGCCGTGGAACGGCTACGACTACGACACCTTCGCCGACGACATCGCGCAGTTGATCAACCACCTGGACCTGCGTGACGTGACCCTGGTCGGCTTCTCCATGGGTGGCGGCGACGTCAGCCGCTACCTCGCCCGCCATGGCAGCGCGCGGGTGTCCGGGCTGGTGCTGCTCGGCGCGGTGACGCCGCTGTTCGGCCAGAAGCCTGACTTCGCCGCCGGCGTCGGCAAGCCGGTGTTCGACGGGATCAAGGCCGGCCTGCTGAAGGACCGTGCGCAGTTCATCGCCGATTTCGCCGCGCCGTTCTACGGCACCAACAAGGGCCAGACGGTCTCCGACGGCGTGCTGACCCAGACCCTCAACATCGCGTTGCTGGCCTCGCTCAAAGGCACCGTGGATTGCGTCACCGCGTTCTCGGAAACCGACTTCCGTCCGGACATGGCCAAGATCGATGTGCCGACCCTGGTGATCCACGGCGACGACGACCAGATCGTGCCGTTCGAGACCACCGGCAAACTGGCCGCCGAGCAGATCAAGGGCGCCGAACTGAAAGTCTATGCCGGCGCGCCCCACGGCTTTGCGGTGACCCACGCCCAAGCGCTGAACGAAGACCTGCTGGCGTTCCTCAACCGCTGAGTGCGGTCTGCGACTGATCCGTTTTCCTTCCTTTTCGGCCGGGTGCTCCCGGCCTTTTTTTGCCTACTTGACCAGGCGCTTTTCCTTGGACGGCCGGTAGCCGAAGAACGCGCTGTAGCATTTGCTGAAATGGCTCGGCGACACGAAACCGCAGGCCACCAACACTTCCATCTGCGACAGCTCCGTGTGCTGCAGCAGACGCCGGGCCTCGGTGATGCGCAGTTCCAGGTAATAGCGCTGCGGGGTGGTGCCCAGTTGCTCCTTGAACAGGCGTTCGAGCTGGCGCCGCGATCGTCCCGCGTAGGCCGCCAGTTGCTCCAGCTCCAGCGGTTCCTCCAGGTTGGCGTCCATCAGCTTGACCACTTCGCGCAGGGGCGCGCTGACGCAGATGTTCTCGCTCGGCTTGATCCGCCGGTAACGGGATTCCTCGAACGCGAGGATGTCTTCGATGCCCTCGACCAGCGCCTTGCCGTGCAAGCCCTTGATCCAGTCCAGCGCCATGTGGAACGCGCCGGAGGGGCTGGAGGCCGTGAGGCGGTCGCGGTCGATCACGTAGGGTTCGCTGCTGACCTGGGTCGCCTTGCTGATTTCCGCCAGCGCCGGGCGGTGTTCCGGGTGGATGGCGCAGCGGTAGCCGTCCAGCACCCCGGCCTTGCCGAGGAACCACGCGCCGTTCCACAGCCCGGCCAGCACCACCCCTTGGGCGGCGGCGGACTTGATCAGCTGGATGAGTTCTTCGCCGGCCTTGAGTTCGGTGCGGTAGCCGCCGCAGATCACCAACAGGTCCAGCGCCTGGATCGACGAGGCGTCCAGACGCTCGTCCGGGCGGATCACCAGGCCCAGGTCGCTGATCACTTCGCCGTCGCTCAGGCCGAACGTGCGGGACGAAAACAGGCCGGGGCGCAGCAGGTTGGTGGTGACGATCGTGTCCAGCGTCTGGGTGAACGCCGGCAGGGAGAAATGCTCCAGCAACAGAAAACCCGTGCGGAGCCGGGAGACCGGCCCGTCCGGGTTTTCGTTGAGGTAGCGGAGGTTCTTGCCTTTCATGCCTCCGCTGAAGTGGCGACGCTCGATCAATTTGCGGTCCGCTCTGTGACATGGATGCACCCATGCTACCTGTCGGACGGGCGCGAACCTAGCGCCGCATCGAACGCGATCAGGCTTCCTGCAATGCCCGCGGACGGGCGCTGCGCCGTTCGGCCGCCGCATCGGTGGCCGGCTGCAACCGGAAGTCGAAGTTCAGCTCGGCGTAACGCCCCGCCACGCCCCGGGCGCCGTCCTCGCGGTACGTCACTTCGCCGACCAGGCCTTCGCGGGTGGCGTAGGCGAAGTCGTCCCACAGGTAGCGGTCCCCGGCGAGGTTGATCTGGGTGGTCAGGTGCCGGTGGCCCGGTGCCGAGATGAAGAAATGCACGTGGGCCGGACGCTGGCCGTGACGGCCGAGCAGGTTCAGGCATTCCTGGGTCGGGCCTCGGGGATCGCAGCCGTAGCCCGACGGCACGATGCTGCGGGCGCGGTAGCGGCCCTGGGCGTCGGTGACGATGCGTCGGCGCAGGTTGAACTCGGACTGACTCGGGTCGAAGAACGAGTAGGTGCCTCGGGTATTGGCGTGCCACAGGTCGACGGTGGCGCCGGCCAGCGGCTCGCCGTGCAGGTCGAACACCCGGCCTTCGAGGAACATCACCGTGGCGCTGCCCTCCTCGCTGCCGTCGTCCATCCGGCAGGTGCCTTCGCACAGCGGCGCACCCGCCACGTACAGCGGCCCTTCGATGGTGCGCGGCGTGCCGCCGGTCTGGCCGGCCTGGGCGTCCTTGGCGTCTTGCAGCAGGTCGAGGAAATGCTCGATGCCGAGCCCCGCCACCAGCAGCCCGGCCTCGGAGCGGTCGCCGAGGCGGTTGAGGTAGTCGACGGCTTTCCAGAATTCGGCGTCGGTGATGTCCAGGTCTTCGATCAGCCGGGCGGCGTCCTGGAGCACGCGCAGGACGATGGTCTTCAAACGGGTGCTGCCAAGGTCGTTGGAGAAGCCGGCGGCCTCTTCGAAGAACGCTTGCAGCTCGGCGGTGTGGGCAATCTTCACGGTCATGGGGTTCACCTCATTTTGTTGTTGTGCGGGTCGCAAAAGTCCCGGAGCAGTGCACCGCCCCCTGTGGGAGCGGGCTTGCCCGCGATGGCGGCGTGTCAGTCGAAGTATTCGTCACAGGTCCACCGCAATCGCGGGCAAGCCCGCTCCCACAGGGGGGAACTGGTGCGCTCAGGGTCAGCGGTCGTCCTCGTGGATCGACGACGGATGGCGGCAGAGCCCGTCGATCTCGATGTCCATGTAAGGGAACAGCGGCAGGCGCATCAGGGTGTCGTGCAGCGCCTCGACGCTGGGCACGTCGAATACGCTGTAGTTGGCGTAGTGCCCGGCGATGCGCCACAGGTGCCGCCACAGGCCTTCGCGCTGCAGGCGCTGGGCCAGCTCCTTTTCGTCGGCCTTGAGCCGCGCGGCGACGGCCGGATCCATGTCGGCGGGCAGTTTCACGGTCATCTTTACGTGGAACAGCATGGTGCTCTCTCCTTCGGTTCAGGCACGGCGGAACCGCGCCAGGCGCGCTTCGTCCAGCGTCAGGCCCAGGCCCGGCGTGCGGGGAATGTGCAGGTGGAAATCGCGGTACTGCGGCGCTTCGGTGACGATGTCTTCGGTCAGCAGCAACGGGCCGAACAGCTCGGTGCCCCAGGTCAGCTGCCGCAGGGTGAGGAACGCGTGGGCCGAGGTCAGGGTGCCGACCGAACCTTCGAGCATGGTGCCGCCGTACAGGGCGATGCCGCAGGCCTCGGCGATCTGCGCGGTGCGCAACACCGCGCGGGGACCACCGTTCTTGGCGATCTTCAAGGCGAACACGCTGGCTGCGCCGTCTGCGGCGAGGCTGAAGGCGTCCTCGACGCTTTCGATGGATTCGTCGGCCATGACCGGCGCCGGGCTGCGCTGGTTGAGGCGCACCTGGCCTGCGCGGTTGACCCGCGAGATCGGCTGTTCGATCAGGTCGATGCCGTTGTCGCCGAGCACCCGACAGCCACGGATCGCCTGGGACTCGTCCCAGTACTGGTTGACATCGACCCGCACGCTGGCGCGGTCGCCCAGGGCCCGCTTGATCGCCACCGCATGGGCCAGGTCCTGCTCCAGCGGGTTGGCGCCGATCTTCAGCTTGAAGATGCGGTGCCGGCGCGCCTCCAGCATCTGCTCGGCTTCGGCGATGTCCCGGGCGGTGTCGCCGCTGGCCAGTGTCCAGGCCACTTCCAGGCTGTCGCGCACCCGGCCGCCGAGCAGTTCGCTGACCGGCAGGCCCAAGCGCTTGCCCTGGGCGTCGAGCAAGGCGCTTTCGATGCCGGACTTGGCGAAGGTGTTGCCCTTGGCGACTTTGTCCAGGGTCTGCATGGCGGCGTTGATGTTGCAGGCGTCCAGGCCGGTCAGGGCCGGCGCCAGGTGCGCGTCGATGTTGGCCTTGATGCTTTCCGGGCTCTCGTTGCCGTAGGCCAGACCGCCGATGGTGGTGGCCTCGCCGATGCCCTCGATGCCGTCGCTGCAACGCAGGCGCAGGATCACCAGGGTCTGGTTCTGCATCGTGTGCATCGCCAGTTTGTGCGGGCGGATGGTCGGCAGGTCGACGATCACCGCCGTCAGGCTTTCGATCAGGATTGGGTTCATTTCAATGTCCGTTTCAACGTGTTCAACCGAGGTCGCCGCCACCGACCGGCAGGGTCACGCCGGTGATGTAGGAGGCCTCGTCGGAGGCGAGGAACAGGATCGCGCCGACCTGTTCGTCGAGGGTGCCGTAGCGTTTCATCAGGCTGCTGTCGAGGGTCTGCGCGACGATCTCCTGATACCAGGCCTGCTCCTGCGCCGACTGCTGCGCGGCGTTGCGCGGGATGCGCCGCGGCGGCGCCTCGGTGCCGCCGGGGGCGGTGGCGTTGACGCGAATGCCGCGCTCGGCGTTCTCGAACGCCAGGCACGCGGTGAGCGCATTGATGCCGCCCTTGGCCGCGCCGTAGGGCACGCGGTTCACGCTGCGGGTGGCGATCGACGACACGTTGACGATGGCGCCCCGCCCCTGCTTGAGCATGTGGGGCAACGCCGCGTGGCAGCACCACAGGGTCGGGAACAGCGAGCGGCGCACTTCGGCTTCGATCTGCGCGGTTTCGTAGTGCTCGAACGGCTTGGCCCAAATCGTGCCGCCGACGTTGTTGACCAGGATGTCGAGACGCCCGAAGGCATCGATGGCGGCGGCCATCGCCCGGGCGCAATCGGCGTATTGCTCAAGGTCGGCGGTCAGCGTCAGGACGTGCCCGCCCTGCAATTCATGGACCAACTCCGAACGGTCGACGGCCACCACCCGGGCGCCCTCCTCCAGCAAGCGCTCGCACACCCGGCGACCGATGCCTTGCGCGGCGCCGGTGACCAGCGCGACTTTGTCGGCGAATCTGTTGTTCATGGTGTTCTCCAGCATCAGGCTCAGGTTCGGCGCAGGGCTCAGGCCGCCGCGGCGGCGAACTTCTCGTAGTAGAAATTGGCCGGGGTGATGCCCTGCTCGCGGATGTGTTGGCTGACCGCCTCGACCATCGGCGGCGGGCCGCACAGGTACACGTCGACGTCGCCATCGTTGAGGTGGCGCGGTTGGATGTGCTGGGTGACGTAGCCCTTGAGTGGGTGCCGGCTCTCGGGGCTGGCCACGCAGGCGCCGTAGCTGAAGCCGGGAATGCGCGCGGCGAAGGCGTCGAGGCGGTCGAGCTCGACCAGGTCGAAGTCATGGGTGACGCCGTAGATCAGGTGCACCGGGTAGGCGCTGCCCTCCTCGGCGATCCGCTCCAGCATCGCCGTGAACGGCGCCAGCCCCGTGCCGCCGGCCAACAGCAGCAGCGGCCGCTTGATCTCGCGCAGGTAAAAACTGCCCAGCGGGCCTGCCAGGGTCATGCTGTCGCCGGCCTTGGCCAGCCCGGTGAGAAAGCGGCTCATCAGACCGCCGGGCACATTGCGGATCAGGAAGCTGACTTCACCGTCCTTCGGCAACGAGCTGAAGGAATAGGCCCGGCTCTGGTCGCTGCCCGGCACTTGCAGGTTGACGTACTGGCCCGGCAGGAACGCCAGCCGGCTCAGGGACTCGCCCTTGACCGACAAGGCGATGGTGCTCTCGGAGAGCTGGCGCACATCGCTGATCGCCGCCTCAAAGCTGGCCTGCCCGGTCTTGCAGACCTGGGAGCCGACCGGCACCCGCACCACGCAATCGCTTTCGGCGCGCATCTGGCAGGTGAGCACGTAGCCCTGGGCGAGTTCATCCTCGCTCAGCGCGTCCTCGATGAAGTTGTCGCCCAGGGCGTAACGCCCGGATTCGGCGAAGCACTTGCAGGTGCCGCAAGCGCCGTCGCGGCAGTCCAGCGGGATGTTGATGCCCTGGCGGTACGCCGCGTCGGCGACGGTTTCCTGGCCGTCGGCCTCGATGAAGCGGGTCACCCCGTCCTCGAAATTCAATGCGATGCGAAAACCCATGTTGCACCTCGCTCACGGCGCCGGTCCGGCCAACGGCCAAGGCCCGCGCCGTCTCGGTCAGATGTGGTAGATGTCGATGACCTGACGGACGTAATCGTTTTTCAGCACGACCTTCTTGGCCTTGATCAGCGGCTGCTCGCCGCGCAGGTCGAGGGTGTAGAAACTGGTGCCGAAATAGCTGTCGGTGACCTGGTAGCGAAAGCTCAGGGTGTGCCAGTTGAAGCGCACCCGGCACTGGCCTTCGCCCTGCTCGACGATCTCGATGTTGCTCAGGTTGTGGGAGGTGCGGGTGTCGGGAACGGTGGCGCTGGAGCGCTCGGTCTTGATCCGGAACACCCGGTCTTCGAGGCCGCCGCGGTTGCCGTACCAGATCAGCGAGATCTCGCTCTGCGGGTCTTGGGTGAGCGTGTCGTTGTCGTCCCAGGCCGGCATCCAGAAGCTGGCGTCGGCGGCGTAGAGCTCAAGCCAACGGTCCCACTCGGCGTCGTCCAGATAACGGACCTCGCGGTAGAGGAAATCGCGCACGGTGTCGTAGAGGCTGTTCATGGCACGGCCTCCACAGGGATCAGCTGCGGTTCGGCGGACACGGCCTTGAGCATCGTTTCCTGCCAATACTTGTGCTGCAGCACGAACAGGCCTTCGTCCTCGGTGCGCACCCCGGACAGCAGCGGCTTGAGGCCGATCTCTTCGGCGGCGGCATCCGCGCCGTCGACCCAATGGGCCGCCCCGCGGGACATGTCGTTCCAGCCGCGCCCGGCGCCGTAGCCGGTCTGGCAGGAACGGAACTCTTCCAGGTCGTCCGGCGTGGCCATGCCGCTGACGTTGAAGAAGTCCTCGTACTGGCGGATGCGCTTGGCCCGGGCCTCGGCGCTCTCGCCTTTGGGGGCGATGCAATAGATGGTGATCTCGGTCTTGTCCACGGCGATCGGCCGGGCGATGCGGATCTGCGAACTGAACTGATCCATCAGGTACACGTTGGGGTACAGGCACAGGTTGCGCGAATTCTCGATCATCCAGTCGGCGCGGGCCTGGCCGAAGTCCCGGGCCAGTTCGTCGCGGCGCTCATAGGCCGGACGGTCCTCGGGGTTGGCCCAGCGGGTCCAGAGCAGCAGGTGGCCGTGGTCGAAGGAGTAGAAGCCACCGCCCTTCTTCGCCCAGCTGCCGGCGCTCATGGTCTTGATCTCTTCGCCGGCCTCGCGCTGCTGGCGCTGGTTCTGGGTGGCGGCGTAGTTCCAGTGCACGGAGCTGACGTGGTAGCCGTCGGCGCCGTTTTCGGCGGTGAGTTTCCAGTTGCCTTCGTAGATGTAGGAGCTGGAGCCGCGCAGCACTTCCAGGCCCTCGGGGGACTGGTCGACGATCATGTCGATGATCCGCGCCGACTCGCCCAGGTGTTCGGCGAGGGGCTTCACGTCGGGGTTGAGGCTGCCGAACAGGAAGCCGCGGTAGGACTCGAAGCGCGCCACCCGGGTCAGGTCGTGGGAGCCTTCGCAGTTGAAGCCTTCGGGGTAGCCCGCCTCGGCGGGATCCTTGACCTTGAGCAGCTTGCCGCTGTTGTTGAACGTCCAGCCGTGGAACGGGCAGGTGTAGCTGGAGCGGTTGCCGGACTTGTGCCGGCAGAGCATGGCGCCGCGGTGGCTGCAGGCATTGAGGAAGGCGTTGAGCACGCCGTCCTTGTTGCGCGCGATGAAGACCGGCTGACGGCCCATGGTGAGCGTCAGGTAATCGTTGTGGCGGGGGATCTGGCTTTCGTGGGCCAGGTAGATCCAGTTGCCTTCGAAGATGTGCGCCATTTCCAGCTCGAACAGCCGCGGATCGGTGAACATCTCCCGCTTGCAGCGGTAGGCACCCTGCTCCTTGTCTTCTTCGAGCAAGGCAGTGAGGTAGTCGATTCCCAGGGACATGGCCAGGGCCTCCATTGTTATTGTTCAGGCCAGGTCAGGTTAGGGAGGCGACGGCGGGCGCAATAGCCGATTCCTGCACATCGCTATCCGTTTTGCGCAGGACGGCGCGGCAGGTGTTTCAGAGGGTGCGGGGACTCAGTGGCGGCGCTTGAAGGTGTGGGACGGCAGCTCGCCGAACTGCTGGCGGTAGCTGTCGGAGAAGCGGCCCAGGTGCAGGAAACCGTAGTCGAGCGCCAGTTCGGTGAGGTTGCGCACCGGGCAACTCGGGTCGGTGAGGCAGGCGTGGATGCGCGCCAGTTTGCGCTGGCGGATGTGCTGCATCGGCGTGACGCCCAACTGGCGTTCGAACAGCGCGTACAGCGAACGCGGGCTCATGCACGCCTGCGCGGCCAGGCTTTCGGCGCTCAGGTCCTGCTTGAGGTTGCGTTCGATGAACTCCAGGATCCGCTCCAGGCTGGCCGACGGCGCGCTCAAGGATTCGCGGCTGACATTGGTGTCGAGCAGCGACAGCAGCTTGCTGCCGATGATCTGCACATAGTGCTCCTGCACCCGCAGCAGCGGATCGCTGGCTTCGGCTTCCTGGCAGATCATGCCGAGCAACGGCGTGAAGCCTTCCAGGTCGTCGAGTCGGTAATGGTTGCGCCGGAAGCGGATGCCGCCGGACGGACGCAGCCAGCGCTGCTCGTCGCACACCGACTCCAGCACGCTGACCGGCACCTTGAGGATGAATTTCTCGCAGTCGTCGGAATACGTGAGATCGACCGGATCGTCCGGGTTGATCAGCAGCAGCTCGCCCGGCACCAGATGCTGCTCGCGCTTGTGCCCGCGCCACAGGCAGTTGCCCTGCAGCAGCACTTGCAGGTGGTAGACCGTTTCCAGCGCCAGGGAGGTGACCCGTACGCTGCCGCCGTAGCTGATGCGGCACAGGTCCAGGTCGGCGAACTTGCGGTGGTTGAGGCTGGCCTGGGGATGGGCGGTCTTGGCGAGGCCGATGAGGTGCTGACCGACGTGCCGGTTGACGTAGTCGGACACGGCATACGGGTCAGCGTGGTGAAACACGCTGCTGCGCTCGCTCAGCAGGCGGCTGTCCATGGAGGGCACTCGTTCTTGTCAGGTTTTCACGGATGCCGTCCACAGTACGCCGGCGTGGCGGCAGCGACAATCGGCGGCCCGTCGAACGGTCGATCACCGAACACTTTCGGCGTTTCGGGCCGTGGCGGGCGAGCGGCTGCATCAGCAATTTATGCTCAGATCCCAGCTTAATAATATTTTACCGATGGGCACCCCGACCCTAGTCTGATCCCAAGCACAGAGAGCAGGCCGCACGCCGCCTGAATCCAATTGCCTCGTGAAAAGGGATGAGAGATGACCACTGAAACAATAAAAACAGACACGCTTGTCGTCGGTGCCGGTCAAGCGGGTGTGGCCATGAGCGAACACCTGGGCAAGCTCGGCATCCCGCACCTGGTGCTGGAGCGCAGCCGCATCGCCGAACGCTGGCGCACCGGGCGCTGGGACTCGCTGGTGGCCAACGGCCCGGCCTGGCACGACCGCTTTCCGGGGATGGAATTCGACGATGTGGATCCTGACGGTTTCGCCCACAAGGATCGCGTGGCGGATTACTTCGAGGCCTATGCGAAAAAATTCAACGCGCCGATCCGCACCGGCGTCGAGGTCAAGAGCGTGGTGCGCAATGTCGGGCGTCCGGGCTTCACCGTCGAGACCTCCGAGGGCGTGATCGAGGCCGCCCGCGTGGTGGCCGCCACCGGCCCGTTCCAGCGCCCGGTGATCCCGCCGATCGCCCCGCAGGACCCACGCCTGCAGCAGATCCACTCGGCCGACTACCGCAACCCGCAGCAACTGCCGGACGGCGCGGTGCTGGTGGTCGGCGCAGGTTCCTCGGGGGTGCAGATCGCCGATGAGCTGCAGCGTTCGGGCCGGCAGGTGTTCCTGTCGGTCGGCGCCCACGACCGCCCGCCCCGGGCCTACCGCAACCGTGATTTCTGCTGGTGGCTGGGCGTGCTCGGCGAATGGGATCAGGCCGCCATGAAACCGGGCCGCGAGCACGTGACGATTGCCGTAAGCGGCGCCCACGGCGGGCGCACCATCGACTTCCGGGGCCTGGCCCACCGTGGCATGACCCTGGTGGGCGTGACCGAGTCGTTCAAGGACGGCGTGGTGACGTTCAGGCAGGATCTGGCGGACAACCTCAAGCGCGGCGACGAGAACTACCTGGCGCTGCTCGACGCCGCCGACGCCTACATCGAACGCAACGGCCTGGATTTGCCGCCGGAGCCCGAGGCCCGGGAAACCTATCCGGATCCCGAGTGCGTGAAGCACCCGCTGGCGAACCTGGACCTGGCCGCCGCCGGCGTCACCTCGATCATCTGGGCCACCGGGTTCGCCGTGGACTACTCGTGGCTGAAGGTCGGCGCGTTCGACGACAAGGGCAAGCCGCAGCACCAGCGCGGGGTGTCCAGCGAACCGGGCGTGTATTTCCTCGGCCTGCCGTGGCAGTCCCGGCGCGGCTCTTCGTTCATCTGGGGCGTGTGGCACGACGCCAAGCACGTGGCCGACCACATCGCCACCCAGCGCAAGTACCTGGCCTACCGCGACGCCGACCAGCGCGCGGCGGCCCCCCGCAAGAACACCGACACCGTCGACGCTTGACCTTGCCTTCGCATCCCGGCGCCCGTCGCGCCGGGCCCCTTTTCGTCAGGAGTTTCACATGGCCCAGCCCACCCACACCCGCATCCGCATGTTCAACACCAAGGACACCTACCCCAACCAGACCCTGGACAACGACCTGTGCCAGGCCGTGCGCGCCGGCAACACCGTGTACGTGCGCGGCCAGGTCGGCACCGACTTCGACGGCAACCTGATCGGCCTCGGCGACCCGCGCGCCCAGGCCGAGCAGGCGATGCGCAACGTCAAGCAACTGCTCGAAGAGGCCGGCAGCGACCTGAGCCACATCGTCAAGACCACCACCTACCTGATCGACCCGCGCTACCGCGAGCCGGTGTACCAGGAAGTCGGCAAGTGGCTCAAGGGCGTGTTCCCGATCTCCACCGGGCTGGTGGTGTCGGCGCTGGGGCAGCCGCAGTGGCTGATGGAGATCGACGTGGTGGCGGTGATCCCCGAGTAAGACGACAGACCGCCACCGCTGAACCCTGCGGGAGCGGGTTTGCCTGCCCCCCCCGCTCTCAAGTCGAACAGGAGTTAGAGACATGACATTTTCCATCGCCGCCCGCTGCCCGGAGACCGGCCAGTTCGGCATCGCCATCAGCTCGTCGAGCATCGCCGTCGGCGCCCGCTGCCCCTGGCTGCTGCCGGGCGTGGGCGCGGTATCGACCCAGAACATCACCCTGCCGTCCCTGGGCCCTGAAGTCCTCGCGCTGATGGAACAGGGGCTGATGCCGGACGCCGCGCTGGACAAGGCGCTGACCCGCAACGGCTACAGCCAGTACCGCCAGATCACCGCGATCAACCACCTCGGACAGACCGCCCACTTCAGCGGCGGGCAGACCCTGGGCACCCACAACGCCGTGGCGGGCGAGCAATGCGTGGCCGCCGGCAACATGCTCGCCGGCCCCTCGGTGATCGAAGCCATGGTGCGGGCGTTCGAGGACGGCGAAGGCCAGTTGGCCGACCGGCTGATCGGCGCGCTGCAGGCCGGCCAGGCCCTGGGCGGCGAAGCGGGTCCGGTGCATTCGGCGGCGGTCGTTGTGGTCGGCGAACTGACCTGGCCCATCGTCAACCTGCGAGTGGACTGGGCCGACGAAGACCCCATCGGCCAGTTGCAGAACCTGTGGGAGGCCTATCGCCCGCAGCTGCAGGACTACATCGACCGCGCCCTGGATCCTGCGAAGGCGCCGGGCTACGGCGTGGCCGGAGACGACCGATGAGCGCCAGCGCCGAGTTGCTGGCGACGCTGGTGGGGTTCGACACCACCAGCCGCGAATCCAACCTGCAACTGATCGGCTTCGTGCGCGATTACCTGGCGCGCTTCGACGTGCCCTGCGAGCTGGTCTACAACGACGAGCGCAGCAAGGCCAACCTGTTCGCCACGGTCGGGCCTTGTGACCGACCGGGGATCGTACTGTCGGGGCACACCGACGTGGTGCCCGCCGACGGCCAGCCCTGGACGGTGCCGCCGTTCGAGCTGACCCGGCGCGACGGCAAGCTCTACGGGCGCGGTACCGCTGACATGAAAGGCTACATCGCCTGCGTGCTGGCGCTGGTGCCGTCGCTGGTCGAGGCGCCGCTGAGCAAACCGGTGCACATCGCCCTGTCCTACGACGAAGAGGTCGGCTGCCTCGGCGTGCGCTCGCTGCTCAAGGTGCTGGAGCGACGCCCGGTCAAACCGCTGCTGTGCATCATCGGCGAACCCACCGAGCTCAAACCGGTGCTCGGCCACAAGGGCAAACTGGCGATGCGCTGCGATGTCCACGGCCACGCCTGCCATTCGGCCTACGCGCCGCAGGGGGTGAACGCCATCGAGTGCGCGGCCGAGCTGATCGGCGAACTGGGGCGCATCGGCCAGGGGCTCAAGGCGCCTGAGCACAACGACCCGCGTTTCGACCCGCCCTTCTCCACGGTGCAGACCGGGGTGATCAGCGGCGGCAAGGCACTGAACATCGTCCCCGCCGACTGCCGCTTCGATTTCGAGATCCGCGCCCTGCCCTCGCAGGATCCGGCCGAGGTCGCCTCGCAGCTCAAGGCCTACGCCGAACGGCAGGTGCTGCCCCGCATGCGGGCGGTCAGCGCGCAGAGCGACATCCGCTTCAGCGAGCTGTCGGCCTATCCGGGCCTGGCCACCGACGCGCAGAGCCAGGCCGCGCAACTGATCGCCGCGTTCTGCGGCTCTGGGGACTTCGGCACGGTGGCGTTCGGCACCGAGGGCGGCCTGTTCGACGCGGTCGGGATCCCCACCGTGGTGTGCGGCCCCGGCAGCATGGATCAGGGGCACAAGCCGGACGAGTTCGTCAGCCTCGCGCAGCTCGACGCCTGCGACGCGATGCTGCAACGGATGCTGGCCTCCCTGCGCGGCTGAACCGCGTGACGCACAAGCGACAGCCGCCTCCGCCCGGGGCCGGCTGCGTTGTCGCTTGTGCGCCTGAAAGCCCCGGCCCAGAGCCTCGTGAACCGATCTGCGGGGCCAGTTTTTTTAAGGTCTGAAGCAACAAATCTACTAATTTATCTCCCCCGCGCCATTGCACATGATCGACCCGACAAGAAATGCGCCGGCCGCGCCGTCGCTCACCGAAGTACGTCCACGTACTCGTCCTTGCCTTGGAGTTCGTCATGGCCACCTCAGCAACAACCGCCGCACCGCTCATCGAAAAGCACACCATCGGCTACGTGCCGCCGCAGGACCGCCACGGAAAGGTGCGCGACCTGTTCACTCTCTGGTTCGGCGGCAACATCGCGCCGCTGCCCATCGTCACCGGCGCCCTCGGCGTGCAGCTGTTCCACCTGAACCTGGTGTGGGGCATCGTCGCCATCCTGGTCGGCCACCTGGTGGGCGGCGTGCTGATGGCGCTGCACTCGGCCCAGGGCCCGCAGATGGGCATTCCGCAGATGATCCAGAGCCGCGCCCAGTTCGGCTCCCTCGGCGCCTTACTGGTGGTGGTGATCGCCGGCGTGATGTACATCGGCTTCTTCGCCTCCAACATCGTCCTGGCCGGCAAGTCCCTGCACGGCGTGGCCGACAGCGTGCCGGTGCCGGTCGGCATCGTGATCGGCGCCCTCGGCTCGGGCGTCATCGGCATCATCGGCTACCGCTTCATCCATGTGCTCAACCGCATCGGCACCTGGGTGCTGGGGATCGGCATCATGGTCGGCTTCGGCTATATCCTGACCCACATCCAGACCGACGACTTCCTCACCCGCGGCGGCTTCAACCTGTCCGGCTGGCTGGCCACGGTGTCGCTGGCGGCGCTGTGGCAGATCGCATTCGCGCCCTATGTGTCGGACTACTCGCGCTACCTGCCGGCCGACGTGCCGGTGGCCGCCACGTTCTGGACCACCTACCTGGGGTCGGCGCTGGGCTCCAGCCTGTCGTTCGTGTTCGGCGCCGTCGCGGTGCTGGCGACGCCGGCCGGCATGGACACCATGGACGCGGTGAAACTCGCCACCGGCGCCATCGGCCCGCTGATGCTGGTGCTGTTCCTGCTCAGCGTGATCAGCCACAACGCGCTCAACCTGTACGGCGCGGTGCTGTCGATCATCACCCTGGTGCAGACCTTCGCCTGGCGCTGGATCCCCACCGCCCGCAGCCGTGCGGTGATTTCGGTCATCGTCCTGTCGGCCTGCTGCTTCACCGCCGTCGGCGCCTCGGCGGACTTCATCGGCCACTTCGTCGACATGGTGCTGGTGCTGCTGGTGGTACTGGTGCCGTGGACGGCGATCAACCTGATCGACTTCTACGCCATCCACAAGGGCCAGTACGACATCGGCTCGATCTTCCGGGTCGACGGCGGCCGCTACGGCCGCTACAACCCCCAGGCGCTGCTGGCCTACGCCATCGGCATCGCGGTGCAGATCCCGTTCATGAACACGCCGCTGTACGTGGGCCCGGTGTCGGTGCACATCGACGGCGCGGATCTGTCGTGGCTGGTGGGGCTACTGGTGACGTCGCCGCTGTACTTCTGGCTGGCGACGCGGGACAGCGCGTACCGTCGGCGGCTGTCGGGGGCGAAGCTGGCCGGCGGCCTTTAATTCCCAGCCATGAAAAAGCCCGGTCCGACGCAGAGTCGGATCGGGCTTTTTCGCATCCGGTCAGGCCGAACGCCGGAAACAAGCGTCCTGAAGGGAGAGGGATCAGATCAGCAGATCCTCATAGAACGCTCCGTAAGGCAGCTCGGGGTGGGCGATCTGGATTTCCAGGATCCACACGCCGGGGCTTGGTGCCCCATCGAAATGGCCCAGATCGCCGCCCCGATGGATCGCGTGGGGAAAATCGCTGACCCGATGCCCCTTGATGTCCAGGTTCAGTGTCCAGCCCATGGCCTGTGCCTGATCGGCGGCGTACCGGTACAGCTCAGTGCCGGCGACGCCTTCGCGCCAGTAGGCCTCGACCCGGTCGAACAACTCCTTGGCGGCCGCGGCGCAGGCGATCATCTGCGGATCGGAGCCGGTGGTGAACGTTGCCCCGGCATCACCTTCGTGGCCCTGCCAGACCACGCCCATGTCGATGAAGAAGATGTCGTTCTCGCCCAGCACCGGGTCGCCGTCGGAGCGCTGCTTGAAGGTCTTGAGGGTGTTGACGCCGAAGCGGATCAGCAGCGGGTGCCAGATCCGCTCCATGCCCAGGTCCGCCAGGATCCGCTTGCCTTGCGCCAGCGCCTCGGACTCCGGCATGCCGGGCCTGATGATCTGCGCGATCCGGTCGACCGCCTCCCAGGTCAAGCGCTGCGCCTGCCCCATCGACTCCAGCGCAAACCGTTCGCCTACCGCTTCTTTGCCGCTCAATGCCATATCCATCGCTGACTCCCTTTGCCGGAACGCACACACCATGCGCTATATACATTTTTATATTGCGAGCATCCAAATGGAAAGGCACCGGGCCGCCTGGACGTTGAAGACAGCCTTGGCTAGAGTCAAATCCGCTCTCACCGGAAGGGAATGCGGCGATGGTCACTTTGACGAGCTACACCGACCCGACAGATGCGCTGAACGCCAAGATCATGGAATTGGCGCCCAAGGAACGGCGCGACGGAAAAAAAACCACGCTCTACTTCTCGCCCCAGCCCCAGTACAACGCACCGCCGCTGACCCTCACGGGCGGCGTCTATCCCTTCACGCCACTGGGTAGCATCGGCACTTCATCGGTCGACATCTCCGGCAAGCAATGGCTGTACATCCTCAATCAGTTCAAGAACCGGCATGGCCTGACGACCGACATCGGCAATCCTGACCGGGCCGACCAACTGGTGCTGCTCGACACGCTGGACGCCGTGAAGATCAAGGAAGCGGTCGCGCGCGACAGGCAGTTCACCGGCGGCAGCATACTCATTCCGGACGCCGCCAGCGCGTTCGGAACGACCCACGCCATCACCACCTACGCCGCCCAGCAAGTCGTCGAGCGCAGGCTCGCGTTGTGCCAGGCCCAACCCGACCAAACGGCGCTGAACTACTGGAACCTGCTGGGTTCCGACCCTGCCGCACAGGCCAAGGTCTACGACTGGCTGGGAAAATACGGCTGGGCGTCAGACAAATTCGCCAGGCATGACCAAAGATCCGGAGACAGGATCAAAAATCACCTGCAGAACCTCGAAAACTCCAACGCCCAGCATTTCGCCAGCGAAACCCGGGGCGAATACGCCGCCGCCAAACTGCTGATCACGGTTCTGGGCGAGGACTACCAGATGAAGCTGGGCAAGTCGTCGTCAGGGCGGACCAACGGGATCGACCAGATCTGGGTCAAGCGCAACCTGGTCAGCGGGGTCATCGAGCAATACATCATCGTCGAATGCAAGGGCAGCGTGGATGCCGAACTGGGTGAAGCCAGCTACGGCTGGCAGATGTCCACCGCGTGGGTGTTCCACTGCCTGATCGGCCTGCTGGGCACGAACGGCAAACTGGCCAGCACGTCGACCACCGACGTATTCGCCAAGAAGTCCATGGTGAACAAGATCCTCGATGCGATGATCAATCCGGGCCCGCCGGAGGTGAAGGGCCTGGTCATCCAGCCCATGACCAAATCGGTGATCGACGGCAGTTCGGTCGAGATGATCGACCTGGGCGCCTACGACCTGGTCGAGCAGTACAACAACGCTGTGGCTGGCCAACAAAAGTTCCAGAACGCGCCGGTGTGGACCGGCGGCCCTCTGTTCTAGCCTGCCCCGCCCGGCGGGACGTCGCCGCCCTGCGCTTGCAGAAGCTTCACGAACATCGCCAGGCTGCGCGACACCGTCCCCCGCCGCCACACCAGCCAGGTGGTCAGGTAACGGAAATCCGCGGCCAACGGCCATACGCTGACCGTCGCGGAACCGGGCATGCTCTGCAGCATGCTCAACGGCATCAAGGCCAGGCCGGCCCCGGCGCTGACGCAGGCGAGCATGCCGTGGTAGGACTCCATCTCGAAGATCTTGCCGGGCACCGCGGCGTCGGTGCTGAACCATTTCTCGAAGTGGTGGCGGTACGAGCAGTTGGCGCGGAAGGCGTAGATGCTCTCGCCGTTGACGTCCGCCGCCCGCCGGATCGGCCCGTGGTGCAACGGCGCGATCACGACCATCTCTTCTTCGAAGGCCGGTACGCCTTCCAGGGCCGGGTGCAGCACCGGGCCGTCGACGAATGCCGCCGCCAACCGGCCGGCCAGCACGCCATCGATCATTGTCCCTGAAGGCCCGGTGGACAGGTCCAGATCGACCTTGGCGTACTGCTGGTTGTAGGCCGCCAGCAACCCGGGAATGCGCACCGCCGCCGTGCTCTCCAGCGACCCCAGCGGGAACGCACCTCGGGGCTCCTCACCCGCCACGGTGGCCCGGGCTTCCTGCACCAGGTCGAGGATGCGCCGGGCGTACTCCAGGAAACTCCAGCCCGCCGGCGACAGGCGCAGACGGCTTTTCTCGCGGATGAACAGTTCGACGCCCAGATCCTCTTCGAGCTGTTTGATCCGGGTTGTCAGGTTCGACGGCACCCGATGGATCTGCGCCGCCGCAGCGCTGATGCTGCCGTGCTCGGCCACGGCCTTGAAGATTTCCAGCTGCACCAGATCCATGATCATTCTCCAATCGTGAAAGAAACGATCTTTATTATTCAGTTTCCAGAAAACGAATGCCACCCTACTCTTGGGCCCATCACTGACCTCGCAGGACGATGCCATGAGCCCGATTTCCAGCCTGACCCACGCCATTTCCGTCAACCCCGCCACGGGCGAGCAGATCGGCCACTACGCGTTCGAATCCGATGCCGCCCTCGACGCCGCCCTGACCCGCGCCGCCTTCGGTTTCGGCAAGTGGAAGCGCAAGCCGCTGCAGGACCGTTCCCGCGCCCTGACCGCCCTGGCCTGCGCCCTGCGCGACAACGCCGAAGCCATGGCCACCATGATCACCCAGGAAATGGGCAAGCCGATCGCTCAGGCCCGCGGCGAAATCGAGAAATGCGCCAAGCTCTGCGAGTGGTACGCCGAACACGGCCCGGCCATGCTCGACGCCGAGCCGACCCTGGTCGAAGGCGGCAAGGCGCGTATCGAATACCGTCCGCTGGGCCCGATCCTGGCGGTGATGCCGTGGAACTTCCCGATCTGGCAAGTGCTGCGCGGCGCGGTGCCGGCGCTGATCGCCGGCAACACCTACGTGCTCAAGCATGCGCCGAACGTGATGGGCAGCGCCTACTTGCTGCGTGATGCGTTCACCCGCGCCGGTTTCGCCGACGGTGTGTTCGAAGTCATCAACGTCACCCCTGAAGGCGTCTCCAAAGCCATCGCCGACCCGCGCATCGCTGCCGTCACCCTCACCGGCAGCGTGCGCGCCGGCATGGCCATCGGTGCCCAGGCCGGTGCCGCGCTGAAGAAATGCGTGCTGGAACTCGGCGGGTCCGATCCGTTCATCGTGCTCAACGACGCCGACCTCGACGAAGCCGTGCAGGCCGCCGTGATCGGCCGCTACCAGAACTCCGGGCAAGTGTGCGCCGCCGCCAAACGCCTGATCGTCGAAGAAGGCGTGGTGGAGGAATTCACCCGCCGGTTCGTCGAGGCCACCCGCCAACTGGTGATGGGCGATCCGCTGGCGGCCGACACCTACATCGGTCCGATGGCCCGCTTCGACCTGCGCGACGAGCTCGACGGGCAAGTGCGCGCCACCCTCGAAGAAGGCGCCACCCTGCTGCTCGGCGGCGGCAAGGCCCCAGGGGCCGGCAACTACTACGAGCCGACCGTGCTGGCCAACGTCACCGACCGCATGACCTCGTTCAGGCAGGAACTGTTCGGCCCGGTGGCGTCGATCATCACCGCCCGCGACTGCGCCCACGCCGTGGCCCTGGCCAACGACAGCGAGTTCGGCCTGACCGCGACGATCTACACCGCCAACGTCCCGCTGGCCCAGCAACTGACCAGTGAGCTGGAGACCGGCGGCGTGTTCATCAACGGCTACTCCGCCAGCGACCCCCGCGTGACCTTCGGCGGCGTGAAGAAAAGCGGGTTCGGCCGTGAGCTGTCGCACTTCGGCGTGCGCGAGTTCTGCAACGCGCAGACCGTGTGGTTGGATCGCCGCTGATCAGCGAGGTCCTCTTCGCGGGTACACCACAAAACCTGTAGGAGCTTGCCTGCAAGCGATGAGGCCGGCACTGCCGACATCTCTGCTGGCTGAGCCACCGCTATCGCTGGCAAGCCAGCTCCCACAGGTATCGCAGGTGTCCGCAGGATTCATGTACACCGCCAAAACCTGAAGGAGCTTGCCTGCAAGCGATGAGGCCGGCACTGCCGACATCTCTGCTGGCTGAGCCACCGCCATCGCCAGCAGGCTGGCTCCCACAAGGGATCCCCGATGTCCGCAGGATCCAGGCACACCACAAAACCTGTAGGAGTTTGCCTGCAAGCGATGAGGCCAGTTCAGCCGACATCTCCGTTGCCTGACCTACCGCCATCGCTGGCAAGCCAGCTCCCACAAGTATCCCAAGCGTTCGCAAGATTCATGTACACCGCCAAAACCTGTGGGAGCTGGCTTGCCAGCGATGAGGCCGGCACTGCCGACATCTCTGCTGGCTGAGCCACCGCCATCGCCAGCAGGCTGGCTCCCACAAGGGATCCCTGTATTCCACAGAAACCTGTTGGACCCCTTCAGTCCTTGAAGTCTGTAGACAGCGCCAACGCGTGCCACTCGGCCAGCTCCTGCGCCACCAGGCGGTTCTTCGCTTCGATCCGCGCCACCGTGTCGCTGCCCAGGGCCAGCCGCTGCGGCGGGTTCGGGGCATCGGCCAGCGCCAGCATCGCTTCGGCGAACTTCACCGGATCCCCCGGCTGCGCATGGTTGGCGGCTTCGGCGAAGGTGCGCATCTTGCCCACGGTGTCGTCGTAGTCCGGCAGCACCAGCGCGGTCTTGATCAACGATTGCTCGTCCAGGAAATCGGTGCGGAAGAAGCCCGGTTCGACCACCGTCGCATGGATGCCCAACGGCGCCAGTTCCTGATGCAGCGCTTCGCTGATGCCCTCCACCGCGAACTTGGTGGAGCCGTACACGCCCCAGCCCATGTAAGCCTGGTAGCCGCCGATGGACGAGATGTTGATCACCCGCCCGCTGCGCTGGGCACGCATGTGCGGCAGCACCGCGCGGGTCACGTTGAGCAGGCCGAACACATTGGTGGCGAACAGCCGCTCGGTTTCGCTGGCGCTGGTTTCTTCCACCGCCCCCAGCACGCCGAAACCGGCATTGTTGACCAGCACGTCGATGCGGCCGAAACGTTTGATGCCCTCCGCCACCGCTTGATGGGCTTCGTCCTCGCGGGTGACGTCCAGCCGCACCGCCAACAGGTGGGGGTGCTCGCCGAGGCGGTCGGTGATGTCTTGCGGCTTGCGGGCGGTGGCGATCACCGCGTCGCCGGCACGCAGGGCGTGTTCGGCGATCAGGGAGCCGAAACCACGGGAAGCGCCAGTAATGAGCCAGGTACGCATATCAACTCCTCCTGTCAGTGGCCTTGGCGAACGTGCCGGGCCTTCTCGATGAGTTGAGCGAACTGTAAGGCCGTGCTACTGATGTGATAATCCCAGCAAATTCGCATGGCTTTGTGAAAGGCACTCACAAATGAAACAACCGTCCACCGCTGATCTGTCGATGTTCCTGTGCATCGCCCGGCACCTGAACTTCAGCCGCGCAGCGGTGGAACTGGGGCTGACCCCTTCGGCCCTGAGCCATGCGCTGCGCACCCTGGAAAGCCGCCTCGGCGTGCGCCTGTTCAACCGCACCACCCGCAGCGTGGCCCTGACCGAGGCCGGCGAACGTTTGCAGACGCGGCTCCAACCGGCGTTCCGCGACATCGACGATGCGCTGGAGGACCTCAACCGGTTCCGCGACACGCCCTCCGGCACCTTGCGTATCAGCGCCGGGCGCCAGGCCTGCGAACTGGTGCTGTTGCCCATCGTCAGCGATTTTTTGCGGGCCTATCCGGACATTCGCCTTGAAGTCATCGACAGCGACGCCCTGCTGGACATCGTCGCGGGCGGCTTCGATGCGGGCGTGCGCTTCGGCAACCGGCTGGAGGCGGATATGGTCTCAGTGCCCATCGGCCCGTCCCTGCGCTCGGTGGTGGTCGGGTCGCCGGCGTTTTTCGAGCGCCATGCCACACCGCACAAGCCTGAGGACCTGCACGGGCTGCCGTGCATCCGTCACCGCTTCCCCAGCGGCACGCTGTACCGCTGGGAGTTCGAGCGCGGCGGCATCGCCCAGGAAATCGAAGTCAACGGCCCGCTGACCTTGGGCGACGTCAGCCTGATGGTCGGCCCGGCACTGCAGGGCGCGGGGCTGGCCTATGTGTTCGAGGGCATGGTCAGCGAGCATCTGGCCGCCGGACGTCTGGTGCAGGTGCTCGGCGACTGGTGCCCGCACTACCCCGGCCTGCACCTGTACTACCCCAGCCGACGCCATGTGCCGGCGCCGCTGCGGGCCTTCATCGACTTCGCCCGCACGGGCAAGGCCGGCTGAGGCGGCTACAGGTACTTCAGCCAGGCGATGTCCTTGCGCCGGGCCTTCAGCAGCGAAAACCAGCGCACCGCCGGAAACAGCGCCACCGCCAGTGCCACCGCCGCCAGCCAGACCGCCGCCACGGACGAAAAGCCGAAATGGCTGCCCTGGTTGAGCCCGAACAGCGCCACGCCCATCAGGTACAGCAGTTTCAGCGCATACAGGTGCAGCAGATAGAAAAACATCGGCGCCGAACCGAACACCGTCAGCCAGCGGATCCAGCGCCGCTCCCCTGCGCGTTCGAAGCCGCGCAAAAGCAACAGCCCGATGCTCACGGTCAGCGCGATGAACAGCAGCGACGGCGGGTATTTGGTGATGTTGAGAAAGCTCATCAGGGTTTGCGTAGCGCTGTCGCCGAACGCCCAGGGCTTCTCGCCATAGCCGTTGAGCAGGCGCAGCCCGGCGAACCCCAGCAATCCCGCGATGCCGGCCAACAGCAGGCAGGACCTGCGCACAGCCGCATCGGCGTCACGGGCGAACCAGGGCCCCAAGGCGTAACCGAGGCCGATCACGCCGATCCACGGCAACAGCGGATAGGACGTGCGCAGGTGCAGGCTTTCGCCCAGTTCGATCCAGCCGCGGTCGTGCAGGATCGCCCAAGGCACATGCAGCGCGGATTCCTTGGCGAAGTGCACGCCGTCCAGCAGGTTGTGCCCGGCGATGAGCACCAGGCTCAACGTCAGCAGCAACCAACGGGGCAGCCAGACCAACAGCGACAGCGCGATCATGCTCAGGCCGATGGCCCAGATCACTTGCAGGTAAATCACGCTCGGCGGCAGCTGGAACGTCCAGGCGAAGTTCACCAGGGTGAATTCGAGCACCACCAGAAACAGCCCGCGCTTGAACAGAAAGGCGCTGACCGCCGCTTTGCCCGCGTGCCTTTCGCCGAACAGCCAGGCCGACAGCCCGGTCAGCAGCACGAACACCGGCGCGCACAGGTGCGCCAGGGTGCGGCTGAAGAACAGTTCAGGCTCCGTGGCGGCGATGTCCATCGGATCGCTGACCTGACGGTGCAGCAGAAAGGTTTCGCGCACGTGATCCAGCAGCATGAACAGGATGACCAGGCCCCTGAGGGCATCGATGGACAGCAGGCGGCCGGTCACAGGCGGAACGGGTGGGGAAGCGGCAAGAGTCATGGCGGTATCGCAATCGAAAAGAGAATCCGACCGGGGCCGACAGCGGAGGGCCCCGAATTTGCGTTACCTTATAACACTAATTTTTCGATGAACGGCCAGCCGCCCTCAAACGGTGCGCAGACGCTCCAGCAACACCTGCAACGGATGGCGCAGCGCCCGCTCCGACTGACGCTTGACCTGGCTGCGGCACGAATAGCCGGTGGCCAGCGCCTCGCCCCGCTCCGCCGGCGCCTCGACCTGCCGCGCCCAGGACTGCTCGTAGATCACCGCCGACGTTCCGCGGTTGCGCGCCTCGTGGCCGTAGGTGCCGGACATCCCGCAGCAGCCGGTCGCCTGGGTCGCCAGTTTCAGGCCGACGCGCTCGAACACCTGCTCCCATTGCCGGGTCGCCGCCGGAGCGTTGGTCTTCTCGGTGCAGTGCGCCAGCAGGCGGAAGCCCTCCGCCGCCGGCAGACCGCTGCGCTCCGGCATCACCTTGAGCAGCCACTCCTGCACCAGCGCCACTTCCGGGCAGTGCTCCATCCCCGGCACCTTGAGGTACTCCTGGCGATAGACCAAGGTCATGGCCGGATCCAGCCCCACCAACTGCACGCCGAGATCGGCCAACTCGCGCAATTGCCCGGCGTTGCGCAGCGCCGCGCGGTTGAACGCCGACAGGAAGCCCTGCACATGCAGCGGTTTGCCGTTGGCGCTGAACGGCGCCAGGTAGACCTGATAGCCCAGGCGCGAAATCAGCTCGACCAGGTCCGCCAGCAAGGGCGCCTCGAAGTAACGGGTGAACGCATCCTGCACCAGCACCACGCTGCGTTCGCGCTGCGCCTGGGTCAGCGCCGACAGCAGCGGCACCGTGGCTGGCTGCACGTGCCAGCGACGCATCGCCCCGTGGAAATCGAAGCGGCTGAGCAGCGGCACATCGACCATGCCGCCGACGCGCTCCAGCATCCGCCGGCTGAACGCCGACCCCATCAACCCGTTATAGATCAGCGGCACCCGCGCCAGGAACGGCATGCTGTACTCCAGCGAGGCGATCAGGTAATCGCGCAGCGGCCGCAGGTAACGGGTGTGGTACAGCTCCAAGAAACGCGAACGGAAGTCCGGCACGTTGACCTTGACCGGGCACTGCCCCGCGCAGGACTTGCACGCCAGGCACCCGGCCATGGCGTCGTACACCTCATGGGAGAAGTCCGCCGCCGGGCTTCGGCCGTTGCGCCAGCGCTGCACCAGGTTGGCGAAGAACGGCGGCCGGCGTGTGCCTTCGGCCAGCACATCGACCCCGGCCTCGCCTTGCAGGCGCAGCCATTCGCGGATCAGCGACGCCCGGCCCTTGGGCGACTGCGCGCGCTGGCGGGTGGCCTTCCACGACGGGCACATGGCGTCGTCCGGATCGAAGTTGTAGCAGGCGCCGTTGCCGTTGCAGTGCATCGCCGCGCCGTAGTCCTGCCAGACCTTTTCCTCGATCTGCCGATCCAGCTCGCCGCGCAGGGTCACTTCGTCGATCTTCAGCAAGGCGGCGCCGGGGATGTCCGGGGTCGCGATCTTGCCGGGGTTGAACTGGTTGAACGGGTCGAACGCCGCCTTCAGGGCTTGCAGCGCCGGGTACAGCTCGCCGAAGAACGCCGGCGCGTATTCCGAACGCAGGCCTTTGCCGTGCTCGCCCCACAGGAGGCCGCCGTAGCGTTGGGTCAGCGCGGCCACGCCGTCGGACACCGGGCGCACCAGCGCCGCCTGCTGCGGATCCTTCATGTCGAGGATCGGCCGCACGTGCAGCACGCCGGCATCGACATGGCCGAACATGCCGTACTGCAGCTTGTGGCTGTCGAGCAGGTCGCGCAGTTCGCCGATGTACTCGGCCAGGTGCTGCGGCGGCACGGCGGTGTCCTCGACGAACGGCTGCGGCCGCGCTTCGCCGGCGACGTTGCCGAGCAGGCCCACCGCCCGCTTGCGCATGCCGTAGACCTTGTTCACCGCCGCCTGGCCCACCGCAAGCGTGTGCCCCAGGCGCTGCACCGTGGCGTCGCTGCCCAGATGCCCGAGGAAGGCTTCGACCCGGCGTTGCAGGTCGTCCGGATCGTCGCCGCAGAACTCCACCAGGTTGATGCCCCGGGTCGGCTGGTCGGCGCTTTCCGGGAAGTATTCGGCCACGCCGTGCCAGACGATGTCCTGCATCGCCAGCATCAGCACTTTGGAGTCCACGGTCTCGATCGACAGCGGCTTGAGCGCCATCAGCGCCCGGGCATCGCGCAGGGCTTCCATGAAGCCGGCGTAGCGGATGTTCACCAGCATCGTGTGCTTGGGGATCGGCAGCACATTGAGCTTGGCTTCCACCACGAACCCCAGCGAGCCCTCGGCGCCGCACAGCACGCTGTTGAGGTTGAAGCGCCCGTCGGCCTCGCGCAGGTGCGCCAGGTCGTAGCCGGTCAGGCAACGGTTCAGGTCGGGGAAGCGTTCGCGGATCAGCTCGCCCTGCTCGTCGATGATCTGCCGGGCGCAGCGGTAGACCTCGCCGACGCGGTCCTGGCGGGCGCACTGCTCGGCCAACTGCGGCTCAGCCAACGGATGGCCGTGCAGGCGCTCGCCGCCGCGCAGCACCATGTGCAGTTCCAGCACATGGTCGCGGGTCTTGCCGTAGGTGCAACTGCCCTGGCCGCTGGCGTCGGTGTTGATCATCCCGCCGACCGTGGCGCGGTTGGACGTGGACAGTTCCGGGGCGAAAAACAGCCCGGAGGCCTTGAGGGCGGCATTGAGCTGGTCTTTCACCACGCCCGCCTGCACCCGCACCCAACGCTGCTCCACGTTGATCTCAAGGATGCGGTTCATGTGCCGCGACAGGTCGACGACGAGGCCGTCGGTCAGCGACTGGCCGTTGGTGCCGGTGCCGCCGCCCCGGGGCGTCACCACCACCTGGCGATGGACAGGTTCGGCGATCAGGCGCGCCAGCAGCGCGACGTCGTCGGCATCCCGGGGGAACACCGCCGCCTGGGGCAGGCGCTGGTAGATCGAGTTGTCGGTGGCCAGCACTACGCGGCTGGCGTAGTCGGCGCTGATTTCCCCCTTGAAGCCCTGATCCTTCAGGGCCTGAAGGAATCGTTGGTAATCGGCGTTCAGGGCGGCAACAGGCGACAGCTGGGCAATCATGGGTCGGGCGTCTCGGTCGAAAAGGCATTGCGGCGGTAAACACTTGTAGGCAACGAATGATTGCGTCAGGCTCCGCCATCTCATGGTGCCCATGTTCATTGCAGGGGCGGTCTGCGACAAACGTAAATTCGACCCGACTTTAATGACTAAAACGAATGAATCCGCGAACCCTCACTCCTTCGATGTCGTTGCTGCTGGCCTTTGAGGCCGCCGCCCGCCACGAAAGCTATACCCGCGCCGCCCACGAGCTGTCGCTGACCCAGAGCGCAGTCAGCCGTCAGGTGCAGATCCTGGAGAAGATGCTCGGCATGCGCCTGTTCACCCGCGAAGGCCGGCGGGTGATCCTTACCGACGTCGGGCGCATGTACCAGCGCGAACTGGCCGAAGCCCTCGGCCAGATCCGCAGCGCCACCCTGCAGGCCATGGCGTTCGGCTCCGGCATCCATAGCCTGCGGCTGGCGACGCTGCCGACCTTCGGCTCGAAATGGCTGCTGCCGCGCCTCAAGGACTTCTACACCGCCCACCCCGGCATGACCGTGCACCTGCATTCGCGCATCGAAGCCATCGACTTCGACACCAGCGAGATCGACGCGGCGATCTGCGTCGGCGGCGGCGACTGGCCGGGCCTGACGGCCCTTCCCTTGCACACCGAGGAACTGGTGGCCATCGCCAGCGCCCAACTGAGCGAAACCGAACGCCAGGCCGCCGAGCGTCAGATCGCCGACCAGCTGCTGCTCAACGTCAGCAGCAACGCCCAGGCCTGGGCCGAATGGTTCAGCCACCACGCCCTGCCCCACCGCCGCATGCGCATCGGCCCGAGCTTCGAGATGACCTCGCACTTGATCCAGGCCGTGCGCGCCAACATCGGCGTCGGCCTGGTGCCCAGGATCCTGGTGGAAGACGAACTGCAGAACGGTGAGCTGCTGCAACTGGGCGAACCGATCACCAGTCGCCGCAGCTATTACCTGGTGTACCCGGCGCGCAACGAATCGTTGCCGTCGCTGAAGGCGTTCCGGGACTGGCTGGTGCAAACGCTCTGACCCTGGAGCCGCTTTCGCGGGCAAGCCCGCTCCCACAGGGTTGTGCGGCGACCACAACCCCTGCCTTCACCCGAGATCCTCTGTGGGAGATCTTCTGTGGGAGCCAGCCTGCTGGCGATAGCGTCAGTCCTGGCACCGCAGGACCGGCGCGAGACAGTTGCTCCCACATTGGATACGCGTCGTGCATATGCCCGCGAAGAGGCCCGGGCCAGCGCCCTCAGAACCTCGGCTTGACCGCTTTCCAGTCCGGCTTGTAGCGCTGCATCTGGCGCACATCGTCACGCTGGCGGATCCCGCAGGTCAGGTACTGGTCATGCAGCTTGCCCAACTGCGCGTAGTCCAGTTCGACGCCCAGCCCCGCCGCGCGGGTGATCTTCACGCAGCCGTCGACGATCGGCAGCTTGCCGCCCTTGATCACCTCTTCGTCCGGCTCTTGCCATGGATAGTGGGTGTCGCAGGCGTAATCCAGGTTCGGCACCGACGCGGCCACATGGGCCATGGCCATGAGGCTGATGCCCAGGTGCGAGTTGGAGTGCATCGACACGCCGAGGCCAAAGGTGTCGCACATCTTCGCCAGGGTCTGGGTGTCACGCAGGCCGCCCCAGTAATGGTGATCGGCGAGCACGATCTGCACGCTGTTCTGCTCGACGCTGCGGCGAAACTCGTCGAAATCGGTGACCACCATGTTGGTCGCCAACGGCAGGCCGGTGCGCTTGTGCAGCTCGGCCATGCCGCCGAGGCCCGGGGTCGGATCCTCGTAGTACTGCAGATCGTCGCCGAGCAGTTCGGCCATGCGGATGGACGTCTCCAGCGACCAGTTGCCGTTGGGGTCGATGCGCAGCGGCAAACCGGGAAACGCTTGCTTCAGCGCCTTGATGCACGCCACCTCATGATCCGGCGGCAAGGTGCCGGCCTTGAGTTTGATGCTCTTGAAGCCGTAGGCCTCGATCATCCGCGCCGCCTGGGCGACGATCTGCTGTTCGCTCAGCGCCTCGCCCCAGTTGTCCGGCCTGTAGGGCGAATCCACGTGCTGCGCGTACTTGAAGAACAGGTAAGCGCTGAACGGCACCTCATCGCGCAACGCACCGCCCAACAGGTCCACCAACGGCACGTTCAGGTAACGCGCCTGCAGGTCGAGAAACGCCACTTCGAACGCCGAATAGGCGTTGCTCACCGCTTTGCTGGCGTGGGAGCCGGGGGCCAGTTCGGCGCCGGCCACGCTGGCGGGTTTGTTCGCGGCGACGGTGGCCTGCACGATGCGGCGCAGCTGGTTGAGGTTGAACGGGTCAAGGCCGATCAGCTGCGCCTGCAACTGCTGCTGGATCGCCAGCGCCGGGGCGTCGCCGTAGCTTTCGCCCAGGCCGATGTAGCCGTTGTCGCTTTCGATCTCGATGATCGAACGCAGCGCGAAGGGTTCGTGGATGCCGCTGGCGTTGAGCAGCGGCGGATCCCGGAAGGCAATCGGGGTGACGGTCACACGGGTGATTTTCAAGGGAACGCTCCTGCTGGATCGGGATCAGTGGCTGGCAGCCGTTTTCGCCGCCGTCGCGACGGCGGTGTCACGGCCGGGCTTTGCCGGGGTTTGGCCCTTGGCGCCGGGCGCCATGCGGGCGAAGAAGATCACCACCGCCGCCACCAGCGACGTGGCGGCCAGGCCGTACAGGCCGCCCTCGATGGAGCCGGTGGTCTGTTCGAGAAAACCGAAGGCGGTCGGCGCGACGAAGCCGCCCAGGTTGCCGATGGAGTTGATCAGCGCGATCACCGCCGCCGCGATGCGCGCATCCAGGTAACTCTGCGGAATCGGCCAGAACAGCGCCGATGCCGCCTTGAAACCGATGGCGGCAAAACAGATGGCGACGAAGGCGAACACCGGTCCGCCGGTGGTGGAGATGAACATGCCGACCGCCGCGATCACCAGGGTCAACGCCACCCAGGCCTGCTGGAATTTCCATTTGCCGGCCAACGCGGCGAAGCCGTACATCGCCGCGATGGAGATGATCCACGGGATCGAATTGAGCAGGCCGACCTGGAAATCGCCGAGGTTGCCCATCTTCTTGATCATGCTCGGCAGCCAGAACGTCGCGCCGTAGATGGTCAGGGCGATAGAGAAATAGATGAAGCAGAACAGCGCGATCTGCCGGTCCGCCAACAGCTTGAAGACCGACGGCTTGACCGCCTGGGCCGCTTCCCGGGCCCGCTGCTCGTCGGCGATCGCCGCCACCAGCGCTTCGCGCTCTTCTTCGCTCAGCCACCGGGCCTGGCGCGGGTGCGATTGCAGCCAGAACCAGACGAACCCGCAGAGCACCACCGACGCGGCGCCTTCGATCAGGAACATCCACTGCCAGCCGTGCAGGCCCATCCCGCTGATGTGCAGCAGCGCCCCGGACACCGGCCCGGAAATCACCGACGCGATCGCCGAGCCGCTGAGGAACACCGCCATGGTCTTGCCCCGCTCGGACGCCGGCAGCCACTGGGTGAAGTAGTAGATGATCCCCGGAAAGAACCCGGCCTCGGCGGCGCCGAGAATGAAGCGCAGCACGTAGAAACTGATCTCGCCCTGCACGAACGCCATCGCCATGGCGGCGGCGCCCCAGGTGAACATGATCCGTGTCAGCCAGGCGCGGGCGCCGTAGCGCTGCAGGAGCATGTTGGACGGCACTTCGAACAGGGCGTAGCCGATGAAGAACAGCCCGGCGCCCAGTCCGTAGGCGGCCGCGCCGATGCCCAGGTCGGTTTCCAGGTGGCTGCGCACGAAGCCGATGTTGACCCGGTCGATGTAGTTGACGATGAACATCACCACGAACAGCGGCAGCACATGGCGCTTGACCTTGGCGGCGGCCCTGGCGAGAACCGTGATGTCCGGCGGACTCTGGAGGGTATTCAAGGGGCGACTCCCGATCATTGTTTTTTTAGGGAAGCTTGAGGCACAGCCCGATCATGGACGCCGGTATTGATCCCGTCTAATCTAACTTGGCACTTGATTGATACCCGGATTGGATCAATGTTCGAACTGACCCAGCTGCGCTGCTTCACCACCGTCGCCACCGAACTGAATTTCCGCCGCGCCGCCGAGCGGCTGAACATGACCCAGCCGCCGCTGAGCCGGCAGGTCCAGCTGCTGGAGCATCACCTGGGCGTCGAACTGTTCACCCGCAACACCCGCAGCGTGGCGCTCACCGCCGCCGGCCGGGCGTTCTTCATCGAAGCGCAGAACCTGCTGGAGCGCGCCCAGCAGGCGGCCGTCACCGCCCGGCGGTTCGCCGAGGGCGACATCGGTTCGGTCAACATCAGTTTCGTCGGCAGCGCCGTGTATGAGTTTCTGCCCAAGGTCATCGCCGAGGCGCGGCTGAACCAGCCCCAGGTGAAAATCGACCTGACGGAAATGAACACCTACCAGCAGCACGAAGCCTTGCGGGCCCGGCGCATTGACCTGGGCATCGTCCGCGCGCCGCTGCTGGAGCCGGGCTACGCCACCGAATGCCTGGTTCGCGAACCGTTCGTGCTGGCCGTGCCGAGCGGCCATCGCTTGGCGGAGGCGGCTGAGGTGTCAGTCAGCGACCTCGACGGCCAGCCGTTCCTGATGTACTCCCACGCCGCCTACCCGCCGTTCAACGAACTGCTGACCGGCACCCTGCGCTCGGCCCGGGTCGCCCCGGACTACGTGCAATGGCTGGGGTCTTCGTTGACCATCCTGGCGCTGGTCAACGCCGGCATGGGCCTGGCCCTGGTGCCGCGTTGCGCCACCAGCGTGGTGTTCAGGAATGTGGTGTTCCGCGAGATCGACCTGGGTGACGGGGTGCAGAGCGAGCTGCACCTGATCTGGCGGGAGAACAACGACAACCCGGCGTTCGCGATGCTGCTGGAGGGCATTCGCCGGGCGGTGAAGGAAGGTTGGGGGTGAAAAGGTGCAGGCAGGACTGATCAGCGTTTGAGCGGTGGTGGCGCCTTCGGCCCCTTCACCAGCGGTTTCTCCAGCATTTTTCCGTCCGGTCCGTAAAACAGGCGCACGATATGGGGCGGCATGGGTTGTGGTGCTCTGGCGGTCATGATGAACCCTCTGATTTCGGGTTGAACTCAACCCACTTAACTTTCGCGGAATCTATCAGCAAGAACTCGGCGCCAAAAGGTACCTCAGTGCCATCATCGTTCAGCCAACAGGGTGATTGCATCAGGAACTGCCCGCTGCTCGACTCCGGCGGCCACTCGACGGGCCAGCCTAGGACGCGCCTTTCGTCATGCAGATGCAAGGTGATGAGCCGGTCAAACTGCACGAACGCCCTGAACCATTCACTCGGGTAAGAAGATTGTTTCGTCACGTTTCTGCTGCGCAGCCAACGGTGCAATCGGTCATTGGTGGCCAGGCAACAGGCGAACAACCCAAGCACCAGCGACACGGCAAACGCCCAGAACGCCTGCGCCCCGCCATCCCACTTTCCTACGGAAAAACCCCACGCTCCCACCCACCGGCAGACGGCGCCAATGCCCATCACCACGCCATGGATCACAAACGTGAAGATCAGCGCCTGCACGATCTGCCCGAACGTGTCGGGCCGCCTGAACGCCGTGAGGGTGTAGAACACCCAGGTCGAGACGAACCCGGGGATCAGGTACTGCAACAACGGAATCACTTCCTTCACCAGATCATCCATGATCCGCGGCTCCTCAAAACAGAAAACAGACCTCCCTCAATGACGATGCCGGCCCCCAAAGGAGCCGGCATCCGAAGCCTAGCCCAGGCAGCGAAACCGCCCCGGGCCAAGTGTCACATCTCATTGCGCAGGCACCGGCCTTACGCCTCCTGCAGGATCAGGTCCGCCCCCTTCTCCGCCACCATCAGCACCGCCGCATGGGTGTTGCCGGATGTCACGTTGGGGAATACCGAGGCATCGACGATCCGCAGCCCTTGCAGGCCATGCACCTTGAGCCGCTTGTCGACCACCGAGACCTGCTCGTCCGCCCCCATCGCGCACGAGCCGCACAAGTGGTAGATCGAGCCGCAGTTGTCGCGGAAGTACTGCAGCATCTGCTCGTCGCTCTCCACCGCCGGCCCCGGCAGGACCTCATCGACCGTGATGCCCTTGAGCGCAGGCGCGCCCATGATCTTGCGCATCAGGCGGCTGCCCTGGATCACCTCGTCGATGTCCTTTTGCGTGCTCAGGTAGTTCGGGTCGATCAGCGCAGCGTCACGCGGGTTCTTCGAGGCGATCTCGATGTGCCCGCGGCTGGTGGGCCGGCACGGGTTGAAGCACAGCAGGAAGCCTGAATACGGCTCGGGCTTGAGGCTGGCCTTGTTGTTCTTCGGGATCTGGTACGACAGCGGGTTGAAGTACAGCTGCAGGTTCGGATGCGCCTGCCGCTCGTTGCCGCGGAAGAAGCCGCCGGCCTGGTTCACGCTCATCGCCAGCGCGCCCTTGCGGGTGAACAAATACCGGATGCCGAGCTTGAGCTGGCCGAACAGCGAGCTGAGTTCATCGTTCAGCGTCGGGATGTTGGCCTTGTAGTAGTAGCTCACGCACAGGTGGTCCTGCAGGTTGCGCCCCACCGCCGGCAGGTGCTTGACCACCGGGATCCGGTGCTTGGCCAGCAAGGTGCGGTCGGCCACGCCGGACAGTTGCAGGATCTTCGGCGTATCGACGGCGCCGGCGCACAGGATGACTTCCTTGCGTGCGGTGAACGTGCGCGTCACGCCGTGCTGGGTGATGGCGATGCCGGTGGCGCGCTGCGCGCTGTCGTCGAACAGCACACGGTCGACCAGCGCGTAATGTTCCACGGTCAAGTTCGGCCGGCCCAGCGCCGGATGCAGGTGCGCGAAGCTGCTGGAGCAGCGCTGGCCGTTGCGCGTGTTGACGTCGTAGATGCCCGCGCCTTCGAACGTCGGCCCGTTGAAGTCGTCGCTGCGCGGATAGCCCAGCTCATCGCAGCCCTTGAGGAACACGTCGCAGATCGGGTGGGTCTGGCCCGCCATCGGGGTGATGCTGATCGGGCCGCTGCCGCCGTGGTACTCGCTGTCGCCCAGCGGGTGGTTCTCCAGCTTGCGAAAGTACGGCAGCACGTCCTTGAAGCCCCAGCCGTCGTTGCCGTTGGCGGCCCAGTCGTCGAAGTCATGGGCCTGGCCGCGCACGTAGATCATCGCGTTGATCGAACCCGATCCGCCCTGCACCTTGCCGCGCGGGGCGTAGATCTCACGGTTGCCGAGCTGTTTCTGCGGCTGGCTGTAGTACATCCAGTTGAACGTCGGGTTGTAATACATTTTGGCGAAGCCGACCGGGATCTTGAACCACGGCGAACTGTCCTTGCCGCCCGCCTCCAGCAGCAGCACCGAGTGTTCGCCCGAGGCCGAGAGCCGGTTGGCCAGCACGCAGCCGGCGGCGCCTGCGCCAGCGATGATGTAGTCGTATGTCATGCACGGTTACCGCGTCAGTCGTTGTACGAAAATCGAATGGGCAATGGCGTTCTCTGCGGGGGCCGACAGGTGGGCTCCCGCAGGACCGCATCCGCCCTGTCAGCCCTTGGCCGGCGAGGTGTCTTTCACGTCGGCCGGGGTCGGGGCCATCTGCAGGTGCAGGCGCTCTCCGGTGTACGGCGAATGCCGGCGCACCACGTCCATGTCCAGCTCCACACCCAGGCCCGGCTCGGTGGACGGGATGATGTAGCCGTCCTCCCACTGCAACGGTTTCTTCAGGACTTCGGCGTGGAAGCCGCCCCAGGTCTCAATGCTTTCCTGGATCAGGAAGTTCGGCGTGCACGCCGCCAACTGGAAGCTCGCCGCCGCGCCGATCGGGCCGTTGTACAGGTGCGGCGCGATCTGCGCGTAATGCGCTTCGGCCATGCTGGCGATCTTCTTGCCTTCGAGCAGGCCGCCGCAGCGCCCCACGTTCATCTGCAGGATCGACGCCCCGCCGGCCTGCAGCAGCTTGAAGAACTCGTACTTGGTGGTCAGGCGCTCGCCCGTGGCGATCGGGATGCTGGTCTTGGCCGCGACCTGGGCCATGGCCTCTTCCTGGCCCGGCGGCACCGGTTCCTCGAACCACAGCGGGTCGTACTTCTCCAGGCGCTTGGCCAGGCGGATCGCCGAAGACGGCACCATTTGCCCGTGGGTGCCGAACAACAGGTCGCACTGGTTGCCCACCGCCTCACGGATCTTGCGGCAGAAGGTTTCGCAGCGCTCCAGCACCTCCAGCGAGATCTGGTGCCCGGAGTACGCGGTGTACGGGCCGGCCGGGTCGAACTTCACGGCGGTGAAGCCCTTCTGCATGTTCTGCACCGCGCACTCGGCGGCCAGGTCCGGGTCGTCGTAGTCGTATTCGCCGCGGCTGTTGAGCGGGTACAGGTAGGTGTAGGAACGCAGGCGCTCGTGCACCTTGCCGCCCAACAGTTCGTAGACCGGTTTGTTCGCGGCCTTGCCGATGATGTCCCAGCAGGCCATTTCCAGGCCGCTGACCACGCCCATCATGGTCAGGTCGGGCCGCTGGGTGAAACCGCTCGAATAGGCCTGGCGGAAGAAGCGCTCGATGTGGTGCGGATCCTGGTCGAGCAGGTAGCGCTCGAACACGTCCTCGATGATCGGCAGCATGGCCTTGGGGCCGAAGGTGGCGGCGTAGATCTCGCCGACGCCTTCGATGCCGCAGGCGGTCCTGAGCTTGACGAACAGCCAGTACATGCCGCCGATGTGCGGTGGCGGTACGGCGACGATGTGGGTTTCAAGGGCGACGATTTTCATCTCAGGCACCTGCCTTGTTCGAGGATTTGCGATTGATCCGGGCCCGCAGGGCCAGCGCGGCGCAGGTGCCGATCAGGCCGACGCCGGCGATGTAGCCGAAGTAGAGCTTGTAGCCGAGCGCACCCGGGTACTGTTCGGTGAGGTAGCCGTTGATCAGCGGAATGAAGGCGTCGGGCATGTAGCCCACCACCGAGACGATGCCGATGGCCAGGCCGGTGATGCGCAGCGGGATGTCGCAGTTGTCGAGGATCGCCCAGTACAGGCCACGGATCGCGTAGGTCATCAGGCCGATGAAGATCACCGTGCCGATCAGCAGGCCCATGCTGTTGAGGGCCGGGAACACGATCAGTCCGACCATCGCCAACGAGGCCAGCAGCAGCGCCACGGTCAGCACCGAGATGTTGGAAAACTTGTCGCCCAGCCAGCCGCCGCCGATGCCGCCCACCGGGCGCATCCACAGCTTGATGGTGGTGATGGTGCCGGCCATCACGGCGGTCATGCCGCCCCCTTGCAGGTAGTCCGAGAAACTGTAGGTGGCCCAGAAGATGTGATAGCCGCAGAACACGATGGCGGTGACCAGCCACAGTTCGGGGATCTTCACCAGCGTGGCCAGGTCGGCCAGCAGGTTGAACTTGCCCTTCTCCACCGCCGGCGTGTCCTCCATCGACTTCGGATCCTTGATCAGCACCAGCACACAGCCGATGGCGATGCAGGTGAAGGCATAGAGGTAGACCACATGGCGGAAGCCTTCGGCGGTGGACTCGCCGCGGGTTTCGGTGGCGTAGGCGAACAGGCCCAGGGCCACCGTCGCCAGCAGCGCCTCGACCAGTCCGCGGCCGCCGTCGAGGATGCCGAAGAAACGGCCCTGCTCGGAGTGATGGGCGATCATCTTGACCCGTTTGAGCACCGAGGCCCAGAAGGTCAGGCCGGTGGTCAGGCCCCAGCAGCCAAAGATGATCATCAGGCCGGTCATCGACGGCGCCGTGGAGTACCACAGCCCCAGCGCGCCGGTGGCGACCAGCGAAAAGAAGATCAGGAAACGCGGTGCGATGCGGTCGGCCAGCCAACCGCTGGGCAGGTAGCTGAGCAGGAAAATCGTGCCGAGCATCGAGTACAGGTAGCCCAGTTCGCTGTGGCTGATCTGGAACACTTCGAGCATGGTGGTCTGGTAGACCTGGCGCAGGTACAGGATCGGGTAGATCGCACCGGCGGCCAGCACCAGCAGCATCAGTTGGACATAGCGACTTCCCTTGTCGCTGCGGCTTTGCGAAGCCGCAGTGGAGCCCTGGACAGCAGCGGAGGATGCAGGCTTGGACATGGATGAGACCTCGGGCGACCCGGTGTCCGGGCGCCCCTGATAATTGTTTTTATAGGTGTAGCGTGAGGCGTGTCGCGGCGGATCAGTACTTCATGACCACCAGGCGGGTCTGGGTGAATTCGAGCATCCCGTGCTTGCCGTCGTCGCCGCCCAGGCCCGAGCGTTTCCAGCCGGCGTGGTAGCCCTGGTAGGGGTCGGCCGGGGTGCGGTTGACGTACAGCTCGCCGGCCTCGATGGCGTTGGCGACCTTCTGGGCGGTGCGGTAGTTCTCGGTGTAGAGCACCGACGACAGGCCGAACTGATGGTCGTTGGCCAAGGCCAGGGCCTCATCGATGTCGCGGTACTTGAGCACCGGCAGCACCGGGCCGAAGATCTCTTCCTGGACGATTTCCATGTCCTGGCGGCAGCCGCTGAGCAGGGTCGGCGGGTAGAAATGCCCAGGCCCCTCCGGCAGCACGCCGCCGCTTTCGAGCACGGCGCCGTCGGCGACGGCGCGCTCGACCATGGCGTGGATGTTCTTCTGCGAGCTGGCGTTGGCCAGCGGCCCCATCAGGCTGGCGTCGGTGGCGCGGTCGCCGAATTTCACCGCAGCGATTTTCGCCTTGAGCAGCGCCAGGAAGCGGTCGTGCACGCTCTCCTGCACGTAGACCCGCTCCACCGCCGTGCACAGCTGGCCGCAGTGGGTGGTCTTGGAACCGATGATCGCGGCGGCGGCGGCCTCAAGGTCGGCGTCGGCCTCGATGATCGCCGGGGTCTTGCCGCCCAGTTCCAGCGACGGCTTGGCGATGTTGGCCTTGCAGTAGTCGAGCACGGTGCGCCCGGCGTTGACGCTGCCGGTCAGGGTGATCAGGCCTACGGCCTTGTGGGTGCACACCACGGCGGCGGTGGCGTGGTCCATGGTCAGGATGTTGATGACGCCGGCGGGCATGCCCGACTGTTGCACGGCCCGGGCGATCTCGAACGCCGAGATCGGGGTGTTGTTGCTCGGGCGCACCACCACGGTGTTGCCGGCGATCAGCGCCGGGGCGACCTTGCGCAGCAAGGTGTAGACCGGGTAGTTGAACGGGATCAGGCAGGCGACCACGCCGATGGGTTCGCGGTGCAGGAACAGGTTTTCGTCCGGGCTGTCGCTGGGAATGATCTCGCCTTCGATGCGCCGCGCCCATTCGGCGTGGTAGCGGGTGATCTGCGCGGCGTAGCGGGCTTCATTGCTCGCGTCGGCCAGGCTCTTGCCGGACTCGGCGGCCAGGGCGGCGCCGATGGATTCGGCGCAATCCTCCAGGGCGGCGGCGAAGGACCGCAGGTGTTCGGCGCGCTCGATGGCGGTGAGTTTGCCCCAGGTTTTCTGCGCGACGGCGGCGGCCTCCACGGCGGCGGCGGCCTCTGCGGCGGTGGCGGCCGAGACCTGGCCGATCAACGCTTCGGTGGCCGGATTGTGAACCGCGATCAGCCCGGCGCTGGCCGGCTCGGTGAAGTGGCCGTTGACAAAATTTCGCTCGACTCGCATGTGCATCGCCCATCGTTTGTTTTTATCGATGGCGCAAGTCTTGCCCCGTTGCCGGCCGTGGACAAACGACTTATCGGGCGGACAAACATGCGAAAAACGAACGTTACCCGGTCTGGAGCGCACCGGGCACTTTGGGCTGCGACCGGCAAGGTTGCCCTGCGGTGTCCGGGCGGGCGCCTTCGCCAGCAGGCTGGCTTCCACAGGTTTTTTTGTGGAAGCCAGATTGTTCAGATGGCGGCGGTGGAAGGCTCCAGTTGCCGCTGCGCCAGCCAGATCTCTTCTTGCAGCCATTGGCTGAACATCTGCAACTGCGGCGTGTGCGTCTGCTCCGGGCGGGTCACCAGCCAATAGGACTGATGCCCCTCCACGTGCACGTTGAGCACCTGGGTCAACTGCCCGCTGGCCAGTTCCGCCGCGACCATGTGCCAGTCGGCGATGGTGATGCCCAGGCCGTCGGTGGCCGCGCGGATCGCCAGGTCCAGCAGGTCGAACTCATAGCCGCCCTGGGTATCGACGCCGCTGATGCGCGCCGCGTCGAGCCAGTGCTTCCAGGTCAGGTAGCGCTGGTCCTCTTTGGCCAGCACGTGCAGCAGGGTCAGGCGATTGAGGTCGATGCCCTGCTCCCCGCCCTCGCGGGCATACAGCGAGGGTGCGCACACGGCGATGTGCCGCTCCTGGATCAGCAACGAACTGTCGAGCCCGTCCCACTCGCCGTTGCCGAAGCGGATCGCGCAATCCAGCGTGTTGGTTTCCGCCAGGCTGTCCTGCAGACGGGTGGTGATGCTCAACTCCAGCTCAGGGTGCCGCTCGCGCAGGCGGCCCAGGCGCGGCATCAGCCAGCGGCGGGTGAAGGTCGGCGGCGCGTTGATGTGCAGGCGGTTGGAATGGGTCTTCTGCTGGATGCTGCGCACCGTCAGCTCGATCTTGTCGAACGACTGGTGCAGCGCCCGCAGCAGGATCCGCCCGGCCCCGGTCAGTTCCAGGTGATGGTGGCGGCGCTCCAGCAGGCTTTCGCCCAGCTGTTCCTCAAGCTGCCGCACTTGGCGGCTGACGGCGCTCTGGGTGACGTTGAGCAGTTCGGCGGCACGGGTGAAGCTGCCGGTGCTGCCGGCCACCTCGAACGCCTTGAGTGCGTTCAGGCCGGGCATTTTGCGTTTCATGGAAGGCACTCGAAACCACGGACAAGGCGCAAAGCTTCCCACGGATTCAAATGATTGTCCTACAGGATTTTCCGACTAACATGCGTTCGGCGAAGGTTTCCCCGCCGTTTTTATCGTTTGTTCAACCCCTGGCGGATCGCAAGACTGCGCGGCACTCCAATAAAAACAATCGAGAGCCGCTTTATGCCCTTCCCTGCTTCCTCGCGCCTGAACACGACGTCCCTCCTTCTGCTCTGCTGCGTCGCCGCCCCCGCGATGGCGGTGCAGGTCACCGACAACCTCGACCTGGGCGGCGCCGTCCGCGCCCGCTGGGACGTGGACCCGGACCGCGACATCCAGACCTTCGGCCTGGACACGGTGTTCCTCAGCGCCAAATACAACTCCGACACCTGGATCGGCGAGGCCCAGTACCGTTTCTACGGCCGCTCCTACCCCTACCGCTACACCAAGGACTACGGCGACATCCGGTTCGCCAAGTTCGCCTGGGCCGGCTACAAGTTCAATCCCGACCAGCAGGTGCAGGTGGGCCTGAACACCGTGCCGTTCGGCCTGCAGCCGTACTTCGGCAGCACCTTCTACGAGACCCTGGGCAACGTCATCGGCCTGGAGGACGTGCAGCAGGTCGGCGCCAAGTACATTCAGCAGTCCGGCGACTGGAACGTCCAGGCCGGCTACTACCTGCGCCCGGCGTGGCAAGGCAAAGGCACCAGCAAGGGCGTCACCTATTCCAGCGTGGTCTCCGGCGCCGACAGCTACGTGGCCGACGGCAGCGGCAACCAGGAACGCAACACCGTGGTGCTGCGCGTGGCCCGGGCGTTCGACCTGGGCCCATGGACATCCGAAGTCGGCCTCTCCGGCCTGACCTCGACCCTGGAGAACAAGGACACCGACCACAATGGCCGGCGCAACGCCGTGGCCGTGCACTACCTGGGCAAGAACGGTCCCTGGGGCGTGCAGCTTCAAGCGGCGCGCCAGCAGATGTCGCCGCGCAACGCCGGCACCGACGAACTGGTGACCCTGGGCGGCTACGACGGCACCTACAACATCGCCAGCCGCGGCAACCTGTACGTCGCCGACCTGAGCTACGACGTGGCCGGCAAGTACCTGTTCGATCAGGTCAGCGGCATCAAGCTCTACGCCAACTACAGTGCCTTCGACAAATCCGCCGACGCCTTCAAGACCTCCCAGCGGGTGATCCTCGGCAGCTCATTCTCGGTGAGCAAACTGTGGGTGGCGGCGGAATGGCTGATCGGCAAGAACGACCCGTACATCGGCGGCAGCAGCTACACCCAGAGCCTTGGGGCGGGCGGGTCGGACCAGTGGGAAAACCAGCTGTACGTGAACGTCGGCTACTACTTCTGATCGAGGATCTGCGGCACCTTCAAGCATGCCATCGCGGGCCGGCTCCGGGCGGCGGTCCGACGATGGCGTGCGCCCAAACAACGCTTGCCTGCGCCAGGCATCGATAGTCAGATAGGCACCACCTCAAAACAAAAACAAACCGTCCGGTCCGGAGTCCCGCCTCCATGCGCCAACTGCCCTCCCTCAATACCTTGCGCGTATTCGAAGAAGTCGCCCGCCACCGCAGTTTCAGCCAGGCTGCACAGGGGCTGAACGTCACCCAGGGCGCGGTCAGCCGCCAGATCAAGCAGCTGGAAGATTACCTGGGCGTCGCCCTGTTCGTGCGCACCCCGCAAGGGCTGACGCTGACCGAAGCCGGCAGCAACCTGTCCCCGCACTTGGCCGAAGCGTTCGATCACATCGAGCGCGCCCTGCAAGCCGTGCGCGTGCCCAACCTGCGCCAGCGCCTGCGGGTGCTCGCGCCGCCGACCTGGGCCACCCGCTGGCTGTCGCCGCACCTGCGTGCGTTCTGTCAGCGTTACCCGGACATCAACCTCAGCGTCACCAACCACGCCAGCCACGAGAGCCTGGCGGAGATCGATTGCCATATCCGTTTCGGGCTCGCGGCGGCCAGCCATTGCGCGAGCCGCTTGCTGGTGATGGAACGGCACATCGCGGTGGCCAGTCCGGAGCTGTTCGACTCAGGCCAAGCGCCGGAACTGCGCAGCGCGCCGCTGCTGCACATCCTGCACGACGGCAAGCGCCTGAAGGTCTGGGAGAACTGGCTGGCGGCCATGGGCCGGGACGACATCGACGCCGGGCAAGGGATCGAGTTCAGCACCCTGGACCAGGTGATCCACACCGCACTGGCCGGCGGCGGGCTGGCGGTGATCGACCGGCAGATGATCGAAAAGGAACTGGCCAACGGCAGCCTGCTGCCCATCACCCCGGTCGAAGTGACCGGCCCTTACGGCTACTGGCTGGACGTGGCGAACGACAAGCAAGGCCTGTCGAAGGTGAAGCTGTTCACCGATTGGCTGGAAAGGGTCAGCAATCCCTGACCGGCGGCCTGTGCACTGCGGCCGGCACGGACATCCCTGTTGCCTGCCCCACCGCTATCGCCGGCAGGCTGGCTCCCACAGGCATCTGCGGTGATGACAGATTCTGTGCCCACCACAAGACCCTGTGAGAGCTGGCTTGCCAGCGATGAGGCCAGCACTGCCAACATCCCTGTTGCCTGACCCACCGCTATCGCTGGCAAGCCAGCTCCCACAGATATCCCGGGTGTCCCCAAGATTCATGCACACCACCAAAACCTGTGGGAGCTGCGGTGCGACGACTCGACTTGCCAGCGATGAGGCCAGCACTGCCGACATCCTTGCTGACTGACCCACCGCTATCGCCAGCAGGCTGGCTCCCACAAGGGGCAAGCAGCCTAGACCGGGGCAACCGCCTTGGCGCCGGCCGGCAGCGTGCCTTCCACCGGGCTCTGGGCCTTGCACGCCTGGCTCAGCGTCAGCGACTTGGTCTCAGGCGCCCAGGCCCAGGACAGCAGCGCGCCGATGGCCAGGATCGCCGCCAGGATGCCCATGGTCGGGCTCAGGCCGATGCCCGCCACGCTCACCGGCAGCAGGAAGGTGCTGACGGCCGAGCCGAGTCGGCTGACCGCCGTCGCCAGACCGATGCCGCTGGCGCGCACCTCCGTCGGGAAGCTCTCTGCCGGGAACACCCCGACCAGGTTGCTCACCGCCGACAGCACCAGGGTGAACAGCCCGAACACCAGCACCATCAGCCACGCCGCGCTGCCCGGCAGCACCGCCAGCAGGAACAGCGCCACCGCCAGAATGACGAACGAGTTGATCAGGAACCCGCGCCGGGTGAACTTGATCGTGCACCAGATGCCGATCAGCGCGCCGAGGATCAGCAGCAGGTTGAGCATCAGCTCCGTGCCGAAGCCTTCGGCCAGGCCCATCTTCTGCAGGATCGACGGCAGGAAGGTGTAAATGGCGAAGTACGGCATGACGATGCAGACGAAGAACAGGCAGTTGAACGCCGTGCGCTTGCGGTACTCGCGGCTGAACAGCACCGCGTAGCCCGAACGCTGTTCCGTGGAACGGGTTTCGTCCAGCTCGACGTTGTCGCCCAGGTAGCGTTTCACAATGGCCCGGGCTTCGGCCACACGGCCCTGGTTGACCAGCCAGCGCGGCGACTCCGGCGTGCCGATCCGCGCAATCAGGATCAACGCCGCCGGGATCGCCGACGAGGCCAGCATCCAGCGCCAGGCGTCGTCGCCCAGACTGAGCATGGCGGTGCCGACGAAGGTCGCGGCCACGTAGCCGAAGGTCCAGATCACGCTGAACGAACCGAGCAGCACGCCCCGGTGCCGCTTCGGCGCGAACTCGGCGAGCATCGCGTGGCCGACGCTGAAGTCGCCGCCCAAACCGATGCCGATCAGCACCCGGCACAGGAACAGGCCCATGGCGGTCTCGACATAGAACTGCATCACCGACGCCAGGGTGATCAGCACGAAGCTGACCAGGAAGATCTTCTGCCGGCCGACCTTGTCCGAGATCCAGCCGAAGAACAGGCTGCCGAGAAACAGCCCGATCAGCGCCGAGGAACCGATCAGCCCCTGCCAGAACGCATCCAGGTGCATCTGCGGGCTGAGCAAGGTGAAGGCGATACCGATCAGGCCGAGGATGTAGCCGTCGGTGAAGTGCGCGCCGAAGGTCAGGCCGGCGATCTTGAGGTGAAAGCGCCCGATGGGCAGGTCATCGATCTTTACGGGTTGAGCGGACATGTTCGTCTCCAATTGTTGTTATTGACGGAGAAACCGATTGCGCTTGCTTCATGATTCGCGGTGGAGGCGGTGTGTCAGCGAACTGGGCGTTGCCCGACACACCGTCTTCGCGGGCGAGCCTGCTCCCCCATGGTTTGGCAGCGACCACAGACCCTGTGGGAGCGGGCTGGCCTGCGAAGGCGTCAGCCCAGGCACCGCAGGCATTCGCCCCCGCAGACGGACCGAGCGGGCTAGAGCCCGCCCATCAGCAGGTACTTGATCTCCAGGTAGTCCTCCAGACCGTACTTCGAGCCCTCGCGCCCCAGGCCCGATTCCTTGATGCCGCCGAACGGCGCGACCTCCGTGGAGATGATCCCTTCGTTGATCCCGACCATCCCCGCCTCCAGGCCTTCGGCCATGCGCCAGACCCGGCCGATGTCGCGGCTGTAGAAGTACGCCGACAGACCGAACGGCGTGTCGTTGGCCGCCGCCAGCACCTGGGCCTCATCCTTGAAGCGGAAGCAGGCGGCCACCGGGCCGAAGGTTTCGTCCTGAGCGATGAGCATGTCGCCCGTGGCGTCGATGAGGATGGTCGGCTCGTAGAACGTGCCGCCGAGGGCATGCCGGCGACCGCCGCACAACAGCGTGGCGCCCTTGTCCAGCGCATCGCTGACGTGGGCCTCGACCTTGGCCAGGGCAGCGGCGTTGATCAGCGGGCCCTGTTCGGTGTCGCCCTCCAGCGCAGGGCCGACCCGCATGGCGGCGACCGACTCGGCGAGCTTGCCGGTGAAGGCTTCGAAGACGCCGTCCTGAATGAAGAAGCGGTTCACGCAGACGCAGGTCTGCCCGGTGTTGCGGAACTTGGAAGCCATGGCGCCTTTGACGGCCGCGTCGAGGTCGGCGTCGTCGAACACAATGAACGGCGCGTTGCCGCCCAGTTCCAGCGAGACCTTCTTCAAGGTGTCGGCGGCCTGGCGCATCAGCAGCTTGCCGGTGCGGGTGGAGCCGGTGAACGACAGCTTGCGCACCACAGCGGACGCCTGCAGCGCGCCGCCGATGGCCACCGCATCGCCGGAGACGATGTTGAACACCCCGGCCGGAATCCCCGCCTGCTCGGCCAGCACCGCCAGGGCGAAGGCCGACAGCGGGGTCTCCTCCGACGGCTTGAGAATCATCGTGCAGCCGGCCGCCAGCGCCGGGCCGACCTTGCGGGTGACCATCGCCAACGGGAAGTTCCATGGGGTGATCGCAGCGACCACGCCGATGGCCTCCTTGGTCACGATGATGCGGGCGTCGGCCTTGTGGCTCGGGATCACATCGCCGTAGGCGCGCTTGGCCTCTTCGCCGAACCACTCCAGGAAACTCGCGGCGTAGACCACCTCGCCCTTGGCTTCGGCCAACGGCTTGCCCTGCTCGCGGCTGAGCAAGGTCGCCAGTTCCTGCTGGTGGGCGAGCATCAGTTCGCTCCAGCGCTTGAGACGCTGGCTGCGCTCCTTGGCGGTGAACGCGCGCCAGGCCGGCAACGCGCGGTCGGCGGCTTCGATGGCCAAGCGGGTTTCTTCGGCGCCGGCCTTTTGCACCTCGGCGATCACCTCACCGTTGGCCGGGTTGAGCACCGAGTACGTCGCCCCGCCCTGCCCCCACTGGCCGTCGATAAAATTGCCGTGACGGATCAACCCGCTCATGCCACCGCCTCCTGCAAGGTGAAGCGCTCATGGCCCGGACGCGGCGTGCGCAGGATGCGCTTGCCGGCGGTGTAGTCGTTGATCACGTCGCACGGGGTGTAATTGCGTTCCAACTCATGCAGCTCTTCGGCGTCGAGCCGGGTGTCCAGCGCCGCCAAGGCGCTGTCGAACTGCGCCGTGGTGTCGGCGCCGACCAGCATGCAATCCACACCCGGGTGGTGGGCGACCCAGGCCTGGGCGATCTGCGCGTTCGACACGCCGCGGGCACGGGCCACGCGCTGCACCGAACGGGCGATCTCGAACGAGGCCTCGTCGCTGTACATCTGTTGGGTGAAGAAGTCGGTCTGGTTGCGGGTCGACTGCACGTCGCCGGTCAAAAGGCCCCGGGCCAGCGGGCTGAACACCGACACGCCGATGCCCTGGTCGCGGCAGAACGGGATCATCTCGCGCTCTTCCTCGCGGTAGGCGCAGTTCAGCTGCAGCTGCATGTTGATCGGCTTGACCCAGCCGTTGCGCTCGCAGGCCATGAGGAGTTTGGCCAACTGGCCGGTGAGCATGGTGGACACGCCGATGTAGCGCGCCTTGCCCGAACGCACGATGTCGTTCAGCGCGCCCATGGTCTCTTCGACCGGGGTGTTGACGTCGAAGTAATGCAGCATGAACACGTCGACGTAATCCATGTCCAGGCGCTTCAGCGAAGCGTCGATGCTGTCCATGATGTGCTTGCGCGAATGGCCGCTGGCATTGAGGCCGGTGCGGGTGCCGTAGCCGACCTTGGTGGTGATCACCAGATCCTCGCGCCGGGCCAGGCGCTTGACGATGCGCCCCACCACTTCCTCGCCGACGCCGGCGGAATAGAAGTCCGCCAGGTCAATGAAGTTCACGCCGTTGGCCAGGGCGTGGGCCACGATCGGCTCGCTCTGCTTTTCATTGAAGATCCACGGTTTCCAGTCCGGGGTGCCCATGTTCATGGTGCCCAGGCACAGGCGGGAGACTTGCAGGCCGGAGTTGCCCAAACGGATGTATTGCATGGCGCGGACCTCAGGCTTTGGGGGTGTAGAAAGGGTTGCCGATGTGGTTGACCACATCCTTGAGCTGCGCGGTTTCCGGCTTACCGGTCAGGGCGGCGCGGATCGCGGTGCGGCAGGCGTTGTAGTTGTTCAGGTACACCGCATCGAGGTCGTCGCAGGCCGGGTTGACCCAGTTGGCAGTGACGATCGCCCACTCGTCCTCGGCTTCCGGCGGCAGCGTGCCGTCGAGCAGCGCTTCGAGCACGGCCTTGGCGATCCCGGCCTGGGACGCGCCCCAGGTGGCGTTGCCGTGCAGGTCGCCGACGATGGCGGCCTTGTTCACGTAGAGGGTCATCGGCTTGACCGGGATGTTCGGCTGGGCGATCACCATGAACGGGCAATGGCCCTGGCTCGGCGAGGCCAGGCTGCTGGCGAACGCCTGCCCGGCCGGGCCGTTGCGCGGGCCGATCAGGATGTTGATGTGCGCGGCGTTCACGCCCGGGCCTTCGAAACCTTCACCGATGTAGAGGTCGAGTTCTTTCATCTGTCATTACTCTGGGTGGCGCGGAGGGATCAACAACGGACGCAGGGAGACGTGGCGGGGCAATCGGGACATGGCTGCAAACGCTCTCTGGTTGTTATTGATGAGCTGTGTTTGCGATTTTTTAGCATCGGGTGCCGAGCGGGCCGTAACCATTAAAAATCATGGGGCAATGACTTTTGGTCATAGCCTGGGCGCGGGCAAAAAAAATCCCGCCCTTGCACTCAGTCAAGGGCGGGATCCTGTGGCTTTACGGGGTGATCAGGCGACCACGGGGATCATCGGATCCGCCGCCGCCAGCGCCACGGCGCGGTCAGCCGCCGGCGGGTAGATCCACTGGGTGTTGATCTGGGTCTTGAGCGACTTGCCCTCTTCCTTCTCCAGCTTCACCTGGCGATCCCAGCCTTCGGTGTACACCGCGCCCCACGCGCCCAGGTCCAGGCAGGTGACGTACTTGGGCTGGCTGTACGGCGTCGGCTCGACCCCGAGGATCTGCGCGGCCACGTTGTTGCCCGCATGCCGGCCCAGCGAAATGGCGTGTTGGCAGGTCATCAGGGCGAAGTTGCCGATGTCGTCGGTGGCGGCATAGGCCACATCGCCGGTGGCGAAGATGTCGTCCTGGCCGATCACTTTCAGGTGCGCATCGACGTGCAGGCGTCCCTGACGGTCGCGCTCGGCGGGAATCTGCTCGGTCAGGGAACTGGCGCGTACGCCGGTGGTCCAGACCACGGTGTTCGCCTCGATGCGCTGACCGTCGGACAGGGTCACGCCGTTTTCATCGACCGACAGCACCGACACACCCAGTCGCCATTCGACGCCCAGCTCTTCACTCGCCTCGGCGATCTTCACGCTGATGGCCTCGCCCATGGACACGCCGATCTTCTGGCCGCGATCCACGACGATCACCCGGATGTCCGCTTGCTCGCCCAGCACTTCGCGAAGGCGTGCCGGCATTTCGGTCGCCGTCTCGATTCCGGTGAAGCCGCCGCCGGCCACCACCACGGTGTTGCGCGCCGGGCTCTGAGGGCGGTCGGCCAGGGCCTTGAGATGGTTCTCCAGGCGGATCGCCGATTCGATCTGGTCGACATCGAACGCATGCTGCGCCACGCCCGGGGTGTCCGGCAGGGCCAGGCCGCTGCCCGAGGCCAGCACCAGCTTGTCGTAGTGGAAGACCTGCCCGGCGCCGGCGGCGTCGGTGTAGCCCACGGTCTTGGCCTGCACGTCGATGCTGTGCGCCGCGCCCTTGATGAAGTGAACGCCGACCGCTTCGAACAGTTCGCCGAGCGGCGCGGCCAGTTGATGGGCGTTCGGTTCGTAGAAACGCGGACGCACGCGCAGCTCGGCCTGCGGCGCAAGGACGGTCACGTCGATGTTGTCCCGGTTGTGGATGTCCACCAGGCGCGTGGCGCTCAACGCGCTCCACATGCCACCGAAACCTGCGCCGATCACCAGAATGTGCTGTTTCATCGTTGTCTCCCGGCACGTGGCCAAGTCATGGAAAAAGGTTGGGCGGGATTGCCCGCCGGGGTGCCGACCTAGACGTTGAGGATTCAGGCGCAGCGGGCATCCCTGTCGACAACGGCGACTCTATTGGTCGCCTTTAGAATCGACAAGTCAGATTTTACGATCATTGAAATCGAAAATTTCGATAGCTATTCGTAGAAAACGGCCTGGCAACGACGCTGCATTTCTAGGGAATAGGCCGAAAAGCCCTACTCCAGAACCAGAAAACCCTGGCGTCCCCACATTTGCCGCCCCCTCCAAGGCCTGATAACATCGGCGACAACTGAAGTCGGAGATAGCTATGTCGCTTTACAGTGCGGGGGTCGAATACGGCATCCACTGCCTGATCTTTCTGGTGGGCAACGGCGGCGACAGCCGCGAAGCGAGCGTGCGCGACCTGGCGGACCTGCAAGGCGTGCCGCTGGACTACCTGGCCAAGATCTTCACCAAACTGGCCAAGGGCAAACTGGTGACCGCCACCGGCGGCGTGCGCGGCGGCTTCACGCTGGCGCGGCCGGCGGACGAGATCACCCTGCTCGACATCGTCAACGCCATCGACGGGCGCAAGAACATTTTCGAATGCCGCGACATCCGCGGCCGCTGCGCCTTGTTCGAGGGTTCGCCGCCGGACTGGGCGGTGGAAGGCACCTGCTCGATCCACGCGGCGATGCTGACCGCGCAAAAGCGCATGGAAGAAGCGCTCGCCCAGCAGACCATCCTCGACATCGCCAGGAGGGTCGGCCGCAAGGCACCGCCGCAGTTCGGCAGCCAAGTGGAAGACTGGATGCAGGAGCGGCGCGACAAAAAGGCCGGCGGCGCTTCGATCCCCCTCATCGACCTTTCCGACTGATCCCTCGGCGCACAGGCAAAAAAAAGCGGAAACCGTCACCCGGTTTCCGCTTTTTTCACACAGGTTGGATCGCCCTCAGAGGCAATCGCGCACGGCCTTGCGCAACGACCCGGACTTGGCCCACGGCGGCCCCTGGTACAGGGACACCCGGCTGCCGTCCTTGTACTTGACGATGTCCAGGATCTCGTCCGCCGTGACGATGCTCGGCGCGGTGATGCGGTAGCCGTTGGAGATGGCGGTCTGGGTGGTCTTGGGGATGTCCTGCTGCCACAACGGCAGCACGCAGGCGGCGTAATCCTTGGGGGCCTTCGCGCTGGTCTTGTTGACATTCGGTTCGCCCGGCACCAACGAGGCCGGCAACGAACAACCGGCCAACGCCGCCAACAGCATGCCCCCGATCAACATCCGCATGGTGAATCCTTCATCGTCAAAAAACGCGAATGTACCCTGTAACTGTGCGGACATCCATCGTGGCGCACTGCCTTCAGCGACCCGCCGCCACGGCGCCGAAGCCTGATCGGCATCCGTTCAGCCCGCCGACAGGCGACCCTTGCCCCGCCTCCCGAAAATGCGGCTACTCTTCTGTACCGAGAATGTTCCGGAGGTGATCATGCGGCTCAACGAATACGAACACGAACTACAGCGCGACCTTCAGAGCGTCGCGTCGGATCTCAGGTGGTCGGCGGTCGACCTCAAGCGCATCGCCGAGCAATTGCGCAAGTCCGGCAACGAAGCGGACGCCCAGGCGGTGCTCAGGTCCTGCGAAGTGCTGCAAAGCGATGAGGAACGCCTGCAACTCTACGCCAAGGAGGTGAAGGCCCGGGCCATCAGCCGGGTCAAGGTGCACTGAGCCCCGCCGCCCAACCATTCACCCAATCAGACACCCAACAAAAAGCCCCGGACATCCGGGGCTTTTGCGTCTTGGCCCTGAGAGCCTCAGACCCTCAGCCCGACCGGCGGGCGCGGGTGCGGCTCTTGTAGCCCGGCAGCGCGGCGGCATACGCCAGCGCCTCTTCCCGGCTGGCGAACGACGCCAGCCGGTCGCCCTCGGTGCAGACCCGCCAAGGGCCGTTGTTGACGCTGAGCACGTCATAACCGTTCATGTGCATCTTGTTCAACATCGCAATGCTCATAGGCACCTCCTGTCCGCTCGCGATGAAACAGTTTCACGCTTGCACCTTACACCCCCACCGCGGCACTGTGCCGACCGGACGTCGCACCGGCCCACGTCAACTCTGCGGCACTTTTGTGACCTGTCGGCCCTCAGAACCTCTAAGCCCTTGCGCGGCGCGGATATTGCAGATTCGTGACAGTTTTATGACAAACGGCAATCGGGTAACAAATGAAAGTACGTGCAACCGTGATCTGCGAACAGAACCGGCACATTCTCCTGGTGCGCAAGGCCCATTGCCGCTGGACGCTGCCGGGCGGCAAGGTCGAGCCCGGCGAGACGCGGGCGCAGGCCGCCGTGCGGGAACTGTTGGAGGAAACCGGCCTGATCGCCGAGGACATGCTGTGCCTGATGGAACTGCAGAGCGGCAGCACCCGCCACCACGTCTATGAGGCGTCTGCGCCGGATCCGGCCCTGGCCAGGCCGCAGAACGAGATTGTCGATTGCCTGTGGCAGCCGCTGGACGAGGTGCACGCCCTGAACGTCAGCGAGGCGACCTTGCGCATTGTCCGCGCCTTCCGGCGCCGGCTCTGAGCGCTCAGCCGGCGAACGCCCGGCGGCCGGCGCTCATTTCGGTGCGCAATTCACCGATGAAATTGGAAATGTCACGAATGGTGACCAGATGCTCCGGCGAAACGCCGTTGAGCAGCAGATCGACGCGCCCGCTTTCAGGCTCGTACACCTTGATCTGCAACAGACCCTGGGCATTTTCGGTGCAGTCGCAGTACAAGGGCCGGAACCCGGACTCCACGATGCGGCAAATATCGGCGATGGCAAGCATGGGCGCAGCCTCACAGGCGTCTGATCCTTCGACCGGTTGAGCATAGATGAGCCCCGCGCACTTTGCTGCGTCAGCAAATGCCAACCGTTTCACATCCCTGGCATACGCCCGTCAATGGGCGTTGCGGTCCCAGATCCAGTTCCAGATCCCCGGCAGGCGCACCGGATCCGAACTCTGACGGACGGTGCGGGCCAGCGCCGCTTTCTCCAGTGCCGCATGATCGTCGTAGAACGGCTTGTCCGCCAGCCGCACACCGGTGGCGGCGGCGCTGTCGAGCAGGATCTGCAGGTACTCGCGGGCATGGCGCGCGGTGTAGCGGTTCAGGTCATGGAACGTCACCACCACCGGTATCACCCCGTCGACCGTCGGCAATTCGCCGAGGGCGATCCGCTCGCGGACTTCCGACAACTGGCGCAGCATATTCGCCCGGCGCCTGGGGCTGGCGTTGAAGCCCCAGATCTTGCCGTCGTTGGCGCTGAGGTCCGTCAGCAGCACGCTCAGGCCGTGCCGCCGATAGGCGGCGAACGTGCGCTTGTCGTAGTTCCAGAACGGCGGACGCAGCAGCACCGGCGGCGCTCCGGTGATGGCGGCGATATCCGCCGTGCCGTTGGTCAGCGCCTCTTCGAGCTCCGCAGGCTCCAGCGAACGGTGGTTGGTGTGCCAAGGGGTCGCGGTGTGGAAGCCCAGCACATGCCCTTCGGCCTGCTCCCGGCGCATGAGGCTGCGGCCGATGTCGCTGTTGCCGGCCCGCGGGGCGCGGGTCTGGACGAAGAACACCGCCTTCAGGTCCGGCTGCACCGGGTTGGTCTTGAGGCTGTCGAGCACGGTGGCGGTCGGGTTCCAGAAACTGGAGGCGCTGGGGCCGTCATCGAAAGTCAGCAGAAAACGCACCGGCGCCTGGGCCTTGAGCCGGATCTCGGTCTGCGGGGTCATCTCGATGGGTGCGGCGATGCACCCGGCCAGCCCGAGGGCGACGGCCACTACGCTGAACAGCCTGAACCAATGCTTCATGTCTTGCCTTGCGCCCGACCGTGACGGTCATGTTGTCGATTGGCAAAACTCCCTCGCCGCCGTCGCCTCCCTGCGCCCCGCCAGAGCGGGCCGGAGTTGGATCGAGGCCGTCGTCTTTGGTTCCGGCGCCCGTTCGAGGCCCCTGCGCCTCTGTTCCCCTGGCTGCATTTATACGCGCAACTAAGCTCAAGGCTGTAGATATCGTTTGCCGGAGGTTCGGCGGATGTGCGGACGACTGTCGCAGTACCGGGGCATCCACGATTTCGTGGCGGTCCTGAGCATTCCCGATGCGCTGATCAATCACGTCGGCGACGCGCCGCTGGCCCGCTACAACGCCGCGCCCACCACCTCGCTGGCCATCCTCCATCAGCACGAACATCGCCTGCACGCCGACAACCTGCGCTGGGGCTGGCGCCCGCACTGGGCCAAGGACCGCGCGGCGCCGATCAACGCGCGGGTGGAAAAAGTCGCCCACGGCCCGTTCTTCCGGGCGATCTGGCGACACCGGCTGATCGTGCCCGTGGACAACTGGTTCGAATGGGTGGACGGCCCCGACAAAAGCCGACAGCCCTGGCTGATCCGTCGTGCCGACCATGGCGCGATTTTCTGCGCGGCCATCGGTCAGTTTCCGACACCCGGCACGCCGCCAAAGGAAGACGACGGCTTTGTCATCATCACCGCCGACAGCGAAGGCGGCCTGCTCGACATCCATGACCGGCGCCCGCTGGTGCTGCCCGCCGAGCGGGTGAACGAATGGCTGGATCCCGCCACGCCCGCCGAACGGGCTGAGCAGATGCTGCTGTTCGACACCGAACCGGCTTCCGTCTTCCAATGGCACAAGGTCGATAAGGCCGTCGGTAACGCCCGCAATCAGGGTGCACAATTGATTCAGCCGACGGATTAAATAAACCCCGGGGCGGAACGTCATTCAGAGGAGAGATTCGCGTGCTGTCCCCCTGCGTTACAGGGGGTGTATCAACCGCGAGACAACACCGTGAAACAATCGTTCGAGCGAACTAACCGCCTGTCTGACATTTCAATCGTCATACATACATTTAGATGCACTACGGATAGCATGCGCGCCGCATTTCCAATTGGCACTTTAGTTGACCGAAGAGTCAACAGACCAGGAATCCCCGACAAACTCAACATCCTTGCAGAGAACCAAGTTGCGCGACGATTTTGCAATCAAACAGGCCCGCGGCCTGGAGTGTATTCACCTGTCCATGACAGAGCGCTTTCAACTCGACTGTTTTATCGGCCACTACATAAAGACCCGAAACCTGCGTGACGTACCCGATATCGACCGCATCCTGCGCACCACGCTCGAAAGCTATCCCTGCCACCCGCCGGTGATGGTCAACGAGCTCAACGCCTGGATCGACAAGACGTTGGGCTATCGGGCTTCCCACCCCGATTTCACACAGCTGGACGATCTCTGAACCCACGAAAAAGCCCCGCGCATGCGGGGCTTTTTCGTTTCAGCCGTTCAGGGTTTCAAAGGACGTTCCTGATCGCGGTCGGACAACTCACGGCTGTCGTCATGTTTCCAGGTCTGTTCTTTGTGCTTTTCCCGTTCGATCTCTTCTTCGCTCGGTTCATCGTCATCGATGGGTGCCGGAGGTCTTTGCTCGTTCGCCATGTTCGCCTCGCTTTCGCCAATCATCCTTAAAGCGTAGAACACTTTGTGACGTGCAACTTACAGCCACCAGCGCAACAAAAAGAAGAACGCCATGCTCAACAGCATGCTCAGCAACGTATTGCGCGTGTAGATCACCAGCCCCACTGCCACCAGCGAACTGAGCAGGTAGGGGTTGTCCCAGTGCAGGTTCAGTTGCTTGTCCGGCATGAACACGATCGGCCCGCAGATGGCGGTCAGCATGCCCGGCACCGCGAACCCGAGAAACTGCCGTGCGTTGCTGCTCAGGCGCACCGGCAAGCGTGGCTCCAGGAACACGTAGCGGTTGAGGAACACCAACAGGCCCATGCCGAAGATCACTGCCCAGACCATCACGTGCGCTCCCGATACAGTTTATTGCAGACAAACCCCGCCGCCATCCCGGCCAGCCCCGACAGAACCAACGCCGAGCCCCACTGCCAGTAACTGAACAGCACCGAGCAGAACAGCGACACCGCCACGCAGACCACGGTCGGCACATCGCGCACCACCGGGGTGATCAGCGCGATGAAGGTCGCGGCGATGGAGAAGTCCAGGCCCAGGTGCTCCAACCCCGGAATGCTGCTGCCCAGCACGATCCCGGCGAGGGTGAAGAGGTTCCAGGCGACGTAGAACGTCAGGCCCACGCCCAGGGCGTACCAGCGGTTGAACTGCTGGCGGTCGTGCTGGCTGGTGAGGGCGAACAGCTCGTCGGTGAGCAGAAAGCCCAGGCCCAGGCGCCAGCGGCCGGGCAGCGGCGAAATCACCGAACGCATGCTCATGCCGTACAGCAGGTGCTGAGATGTCAGCAGCGCCGTGGTCAGCAGAATGGAAAACAGCCCGGCACCGCCCTTGAGCATGCCGATGGCCACCAACTGGGCGGCGCCGGCGAACACGATGGTCGACAGCCCCTGCCCTTGCAGCGGGGTGAGGTTGGCCTCGATCGCCATGGAGCCGGCCAGCAGGCCCCACGGCGCGGTCGCCAGGGATAACGGCATGATCGCCGCCGCACCGCGAAGGAACGCACGGCGCGGCATGAGTGAGTCAGACATAACGCTCTTCAACCGGGAAACAGGGCCGCCGACTCTGCCATTGAACGCCCGTTCGTGGCTTGAACAATCTTGCGCACTTGGGGCCGCCATCGCCAGCAGGCTGGCTCCCACAGGGGAGTGTGTGTGTGTGTGCACCCCGGAACACTGTGGGAGCCAGCCTGCTGGCGATGACGTCAGTCCGGACACCACAGGCCCAAGGCCGTTTGCGGTGTACGCAACACTTGCGAACGACAGAGATCACTGTGGGAGCGGCGGTGCGACGATTCGACTTGCCCGCGATGACGGCGGCACAGACACCCTCCCTCCGGACTGGCGTACCATGAGCCCCATCCACCACCGCGTCAGGGAGACGACATGCTGTACCGAATCGCCGCCGACGGCCTCGTGCTGTTCCATCTGCTGTTCATTCTGTTCGTGCTGTTCGGCGGCCTGCTGGCGCTCAAGTGGCGGCCCGTGGCTTGGCTGCACCTGCCGGCGGCCACCTGGGGCGTGCTGGTGGAAGTGCTGCACCTGACCTGCCCGCTGACCTACTGGGAAAACCTGATGCGCCACGCCGCCGGCCAGACCGAATACGCCGGCGGCTTCATCGAGCATTACGTCTGGCCGATCATCTATCCGGCGGGCCTGACCCCGCAGATCCAACTGGCGCTGGGCAGCGTGGTGCTGGCGGTCAACCTGCTGGTGTACGGGCGCCTGATCCGCCGGTGGCAGCGGCGGCGCGCCGCACGCATTCCGTTCTAGCGGGCGGCGGGCTTCAACGCTTGCAGCCAGGCCGGGTCGAGGCGCGTCTGACCGGGGTCGATCCCCAACGCCTCCATCCGCGCCTGGTGCTGCTCGGCTTCACGCCGCAACTGCCCATGATCGCTGGAGTTGCCGTCCAGTTCATGCATCTGGCCCAAACCCAGGTGATAGAAGCGCAGCACCTTCATCGCCGTCGGATCATCCCGCTCCACCGCCGCCGTCAACTGATGCATCACATTGGTGACGCTCATCAGGCTGCGCTTGAGCCGCCAGCCGTACACCGCCGGCGCCATCCAGGCCTGATGCCAGAAACGAGCGCGCAGCAGCGCCGCGGTCAGCAGAAAACCGACCACCACCCCGCCGACGTTGAACCGCAGGTTGTCGCCGCCCGGCTCGCCGAACAGCGCGACCGCCGCCGTGGACAACGACATCGCCAGCACCAGGAACAGCGCCGCGATGGCCAGCGTGCTGCGCCGGGTCTGCCGGCGGTAGGTGACAGGATCGATCGGCTGGATTTCGAACATCGCGACAGGCTTCCAAGTCTTGGGTTAAAAAGAGGCTGACGCATTATCGCCAACGGGGCGGATTTAGCTATGCTGGAGCGCCCTTTCATCTTTTCACCGTCCGACGGGGACATGGCGACACCACGCAATCCGTGCCACATTCATTCATGGATACACACCATTCGGATGCCGTTGGCCCGCTTCACCGCAACGGCATCGTTTTAAGGATCACCGCATGACCCAACGACACGTCATCAATGCCTCGGTCAGCCCCAAAGGCAGCCTGGAAACCCTTTCCCAACGTGAAGTCCAGCAACTGAGCCAAGCCGGATCCGGCAGCACCTACACCCTCTTCCGCCAGTGCGCCCTGGCCATCCTCAACACCGGCGCCCATGTCGACAACGCCAAGACCATCCTGGAAGCCTACAAGGACTTCGAGATCCGCATTCACCAGCAAGACCGCGGCGTGCGCCTGGAACTGCTGAACGCCCCCGCCGACGCCTTCGTCGACGGCGAAATGATCGCCAGCACCCGCGAGATGCTGTTCAGCGCCCTGCGCGACATCGTCTACACGGAAAACGAACTCGATGCCCTGAGCATCGACCTGAGCACTTCTCAGGGCATCAGCGACTACGTCTTCCACCTGCTGCGCAACGCGCGCACCCTGCGGCCGGGCGTCGAGCCGAAAATCGTCGTGTGCTGGGGCGGCCACTCGATCAACACCGACGAATACAAGTACACCAAGAAGGTCGGCCATGAGCTGGGCCTGCGCAGCCTTGACATCTGCACCGGCTGCGGCCCGGGCGTGATGAAAGGCCCGATGAAGGGCGCGACCATCGCCCACGCCAAGCAGCGCATCCACGGCGGCCGCTACCTGGGCCTGACCGAGCCCGGCATCATCGCCGCCGAGGCGCCGAACCCGATCGTCAACGAACTGGTGATCCTGCCGGACATCGAAAAGCGCCTCGAAGCCTTCGTGCGCGTCGGCCACGGCATCATCATCTTCCCCGGCGGCGCCGGCACCGCCGAAGAGTTCCTGTACCTGCTGGGCATCCTGATGCACCCGGACAACGAAGGCCTGCCGTTCCCGGTCATCCTCACAGGACCCAAGCACGCCGCGCCGTACCTGCAGCAACTGGACGCCTTCGTCACCGCCACCCTGGGCGAAGCGGCCAAGGGGCATTACCAGATCATCATCGACGACCCGGCCGAAGTCGCCCGGCAGATGACCCAGGGCCTCAAGGCCGTGAAGCAGTTCCGCCGCGAGCGCAACGACGCGTTCCACTTCAACTGGCTGCTGAAGATCGACGAGGGCTTCCAGCGCCCGTTCGACCCGACCCATGAAAACATGGCCAACCTCAAGCTCCACCGCGACCAGCCGCCCCACGAACTGGCGGCCAACCTGCGCCGGGCGTTTTCCGGGATCGTCGCCGGCAACGTCAAGGACAAGGGCATCCGCCTGATCGAGGAACACGGGCCGTACCGGATCCACGGCGACGCCGCGATCATGCAGCCGCTGGACCTGCTGCTCAAAGCCTTCGTCGCCCAGCACCGGATGAAACTGCCGGGCGGCGCCGCGTACGTGCCGTGCTACCAGGTCGTGTCCTGACAGGCTGAACCTGTGGGAGCGAGCCGTGTCAGTCACCCTTGCGGGTGGCTGGCCCACCGTCATCGCGGGCAGGCTCGCCCCCACACCGTTCTGCAGCGACCACCGATTGCGCATTCGCCGCCGTTCCCCTGCGGGAGCCAGCCTGCTGGTGAAAGCATCAGCTTAGACACCGCCGGATCAGGGCAATGAAGATCCGGACAAACCAACAACAAGAGCGCCAGCCATGGACCACATCAACCACATCCTGATCGTCGACGACGACCGCGAGATCCGCGAGCTGGTCGGCAATTACCTGACCAAGAACGGCCTGCGCACCACCGTGGTCGCCGACGGCCGGCAGATGCGCAGCTTTCTGGCCGCCAACACCGCCGACCTGATCGTGCTCGACCTCATGCTGCCCGGCGACGACGGCCTGGTGCTGTGCCGCGAGCTGCGCGCGGGCAAGCACAAGGCCACGCCGATCCTGATGCTCACCGCCCGGGACGACCAGACCGACCGCATCCTGGGCCTTGAAATGGGCGCCGACGACTACCTGACCAAACCCTTCGCCGCCCGCGAACTGCTGGCGCGGATCAACGCCGTGCTGCGCCGCACGCGGATGCTGCCGCCCAACCTGCTGATCACCGAAACCGGCCGCCTGCTGGCGTTCGGCCGCTGGCGCCTGGACACCACCGCCCGCCACCTGCTCGACGAGGACGACACCCTGGTCGCCCTGAGCGGCGCCGAATACCGCCTGCTGCGGGTGTTCCTCGACCACCCGCAACGGGTGCTCAGCCGCGACCAGTTGCTCAACCTGACCCAGGGCCGGGAAGCCGATCTGTTCGACCGTTCCATCGATCTGCTGGTCAGCCGGCTGCGCCAGCGCCTGCTGGACGACTCCCGCGAGCCGACCTACATCAAGACCGTGCGCAACGAAGGCTACGTGTTCTCCTACGCGGTGGAGATGCTCGCCGAATCCTGATCCCCGCCGGCGATGGCGTCGGCCAGGACGCCATAGCAACCCGCCACTACCGATAAGCCTTGCTCTCTGACGCAAAAGCCCCGCTGATTGCGCGGGACAGGCAGCCCGCGCCCGTACTAAGCTGCGCGTTTGATTTTTCAGGGACGATCCATGAAACGCCTCGCCGCCTGTCTGCTGTCATTGCTGGCCCTGACGGCCCACGCGGCGGAGCTGCGCCTGCTCACCGACAACCATCCGCCTCTGCACTTTCAGGAAGGCGACCGCCTGGTGGGCTTCGGCGTGGACGTGGTGCAGGCCCTCGCGCAGCAGACCGGCGACCACATCCACCTGCAGCAGGTGCCGCTGCTGCGGGCATTGCGCATGGCCAGCGACTCGCCGGACACCGGTGTGTTCACCGTATTGCGCACCAACGAGCGCGACGACCGTTACCAATGGGTGGGGCCGCTGGTGGAGGTCGAGACCGCGCTCTATGCCCACGAGAACCTGCAGAAACCGGTGCGCAGCCTGCGCGAAGCCGACCACTTGGGGCGGATCACCGTGCCGCGCAAATGGCTGGCCTACAGCTATCTGCAAAAGCAGGACCTGAACAACCTCTACGGCGTGGAGACCCCGGAGCAGATGATGCGCCTGTTCAGCCTGGGGCGAACCGACTTCGTGGTCTCCGACACCCTGTCCAGCGCCACGTTGGCCCGCGAGCAGGGCATGGAGCCAGGCCGCCTGCAGTACCAGATGCCGCTGATGAAGCAGGACACCTACATCGCCTTCTCCCGCCAGACCGACCCCCGCCAGGTCGCCCGCTGGCAACAGGCGCTCGACGCCTTGCGCGCCGATGGCCGACTGGAGGAAATGCGCCAGCGTTGGCTGGTGGACAGCTTGCCGCGCTGACCCGAGCTTGCTTTTGCGGTGGCCTTGCGGGCCTCATCGCCAGCAGGCTGGCTCCCACATGGGTGCTGTGGTGCAGCTAAAACGGTGGGAGCCAGCCTGCTGGCGATGAGGCCGCAACGACGCCCCCGAACTAAAGCCCCGCCAACTTCACAGCCAACGCCTTGGCCTGCGCCGCCACATCGGTGACCGCCGTGCTCTCCCACCACATCCCGCGCAACGGCGGCCCCATGGCGAACAGCCGCGCTGACGCTTGCCCCTGCGCATCCACCACCGCGCCATCCGCCGCCGCAGCGATCCCCAGCGCCAACGGCCCCGGCCGCACCAGCCCGCGCGCCAGCAGTTGCCTGGGCAGCGGACGCGCCACCCGGCGCCAGTCGTACTCGATGCCGCTGGAGTTGATCAGCGCCTGCCCCGCCACCCAACACGTGTCCGCCTCGCCCCGGCGACGCAGGCAGATGCTCACTCCGCCCTCGGACATCGCCTCCAGCCCTTTATAGGAGGCGGCCTGAATGCTCAGCCGCCCTTCACGCTGCAGGCGCTCGACCACCTCGGCGCTCAACGGCGGCGAACGGTGGTGATGGCTTTCCCACCACGGCCGCACATGGCGCACGAACTGCCGGCGCTGGCCGTCGGTAGCCTGGCTCCACAAGCGGCCGATGTGCGCCCGCACCATATCCAGCGGCGCCTGCCAGTCGACGCCTTGGGCGATAGCATCGCGGCACTGCCGGCGCACCGCCCGCAGCAGTTGGCGAGGGCTGCGGATACCGGGGTCTTCGGCAAGAAAGTCCACCCAGACCGGCGGCTGGCGGCGTACATGGGGCAGAAGGCCGTGACGGGAGAACACTTTGATCGGCCCACGGTGCCCGGCCTGCTCCAGAGACACCACCGCGTCGACCATGGTCAGGCCGGAACCGATGATCAGCACCGTGGCGTGGGGATCGAGCCGGCGCATCGCCGCGACGTCCCAGGGGTCGAGCGCTGCGGCGTTCAGCCCGCTGGAGTGGGTCTGCGGTGTACGGGCGGCGGGGAACAGGCCGGTGGCGATGACAGCACGGGCACCTTGCAGGCATTGGCCATCGCTCAAGGCGACGCGCACCGAGCCGGCCTCGACCTGCACGTCCACCGCCTCCGCCCGCACATGCTCGACGGTCGAGCCGTGCGACGCGCCCGCCTGTTGCGCTTCGGCCAGACGTTGCTGCACGTAGACGCCGAACAGGCCCCGTGGCGGAAACAGCTCGCTGACCGGCACCGATTGCCGCCCCGACTCCGGCCAGCCGCCGTCGGCGATGTGAGTGGTGAGCCATTGGGTCAGGTCATCGGCGTTGTCCGGATCCACGCTCATGCGCGCCGCGTTGCCGTTGAGCGTGTGCCCCAGCTCCACCGCGCTGTAGGCCTCGCCGCGACCGAGTTCAGGCCGAGGCTCGACCACCAGGATCCGCCGCCGGCCCGGCAGGCGCAGCAGCTGCGCCGCCAGCAGCGCGCCGCTGAGGCCGCCGCCGATGATCACGATGTCAGCCTGACGGGTCGGGGAAGTCGCCTGTCCGTGTTCGGGGTGTGTCATCCGCTTCACCGCTCCGTCGTTGAGGTCATGCCACCTTAAGGGATCGGCCGGGGAATGTCCTGCCGCTCAGATCACCACGTTGCGCACGAAGCGCGCCGCCACGTCGCCGTCGTTACGGTAGCCGTGGGGCTGGTTGCTGGCGAACATGAAGAACTCGCCGGCGGCGATCCGCTGCGGGCGGTCGCCCAGCATCAGGGTCAGGCAGCCTTCGAAGACGAAGATCTGCTCGCTCCAGCCCTCGGCGTCCGGTTGCGAGGGGTACACCTCGCCCGGTTGCAGGCACCACTCCCATTGCTCCACCGCGCGGGTGGCGGTGGCCTTGGACAGCAGCACGGCCTTGCTGCCGGGAATGTTGCCGGCCCAGGCCAGTTCGTTGATGCGGCCCGGGTCGCGGTTGTCCGGCGCCTGGATCAGGTCGCTGAACGCCACGTCGAGGGCTTCGGCGATGCGGTCCAGGGTGGTCAGGCTGACATTGTTCTCGCCGGCCTCGATGGCCACCAGCATGCGCCGGCTGACCCCGGACTGCTCCGCCAGGGTGGCCTGGCTCATGTCGATGGCATGACGCAGGCGCCGCACGTTCTGGCTGACATGCTGGAGGACGGACGTCCGCGGAGGGGAATCTTTGTGCACTATATTGCTCACTCGGTGGGGTTGGGCAGTATACTGCGCAACGTTGGGCGCATTGTGCGTTCCCCTCCTCCTAGCGTGCAAGGTCATGATGTCGCTCAATTCCCCCCACACTTCCCCGCGTCTCCCCCGGTTCAGCAAGGCCGAAGCCGTGCTGGTGCTGATCACCATGCTCTGGGGCGGCACGTTCCTGCTGGTGCAGCATGCGATGACCGTCAGCGGCCCGATGTTCTTCGTCGGCCTGCGCTTCGCGGCGGCGGCCAGCATCGTGGCGCTGTTTTCGTGGAAGCACCTGCGCGACCTGACCTTGTTCGAACTGCGCGCCGGCGCCTTCATCGGCGTGGCGATCATGCTCGGCTACGGCTTGCAGACCGTGGGCCTGCAAAGCATCCCCAGCAGTCAGTCGGCGTTCATCACGGCGCTCTACGTGCCGTTCGTGCCACTGCTGCAATGGCTGGTGCTGGGCCGCCGGCCCGGGCTGATGCCGAGCATCGGGATCATGCTCGCGTTCACCGGCCTGATGCTGCTGTCGGGGCCGTCCGGGGCGTCGCTGAACTTCAGCCCCGGCGAAATCGCCACGCTGATCAGCGCCATCGCGATCGCGGCGGAAATCATCCTCATCAGCACCTATGCCGGCCAGGTCGATGTGCGCAGAGTGACGGTGGTGCAACTGGCGGTGACGTCGGTGCTGGCGTTCCTGATGGTGGTGCCGACCGGTGAGGCGATTCCTTCTTTCTCGTGGCTGCTGGTGTCCACCGCCCTGGGGCTGGGGGCGATGAGCGCGGCGATCCAGGTGGCGATGAACTGGGCGCAGAAGAGCGTGTCGCCGACCCGCGCCACCCTGATCTATGCCGGCGAGCCGGTGTGGGCCGGCATCGCCGGGCGGATCGCCGGGGAGCGCCTGCCGGCGATTGCCCTGGTGGGCGCGGGGCTGATCGTGGCGGCGGTGATCGTCAGCGAACTGAAGACCAAGGCCAAGGGCGCCGAGGCCGACGCCGCCCTGGAGCGTGAGATCCAGGGTTGAATCATCGAGGGCGGCGGCGCCTGACCCGGCGCCATCGCCAGCAGGCTGGCTCCCACAGGTATCCCGGGTGTCCACAAGATCCACGTACGCCACCAAAACCTGTGGGAGCTGGCTTGCCAGCGATGAGGCCGGCACTGCCGACATCTCTGTTGCCTGACTCGACTTGCCAGCGATGAGGCCAGCGATCCGACGCAGAGGCCATCACCGGCGCCATCACGCTCCCTGAAACCATGTAAAGGAGGAAATTTCCGACTACCTTGTAGGATTCTGAGACATCCTGGCGTTTGGTGATCGGGGAACTGGCACGTATGATGCTTCACAAACTTCCGCAGATTAGAAGCCTATGTCCCTGATAGTTCTACTGCTTCTGCCTTTTCTGGGCAGCTGTCTGGCCGCGGTGCTGCCGCACAACGCACGAAACGCCGAATCCCTGCTGGCCGGTCTGATCGCCCTGATCGGCACCGTTCAGGTGGCGCTGCTGTACCCGCAGATCGCCGACGGCGGCGTGATCCGCCAGGAGTTCATGTGGCTGCCCAGCCTGGGCCTGAACTTCGTCCTGCGCCTGGACGGTTTCGCCTGGCTCTTCTCGCTGCTGGTGCTGGGCATCGGCACGCTGGTCTCCCTGTATGCCCGCTACTACATGTCGCCGGACGACCCGGTGCCGCGCTTCTTCGCGTTTTTCCTGGCGTTCATGGGCGCGATGCTCGGGCTGGTGATCTCCGGCAACCTGATCCAGATCGTGTTCTTCTGGGAACTGACCAGCCTGTTCTCGTTCCTGCTGATCGGCTACTGGCACCACCGCCACGACGCCCGGCGCGGCGCGTACATGGCGCTGATGGTCACCGGTGCAGGCGGATTGTGCCTGCTGGCGGGGGTGCTCATCCTCGGCCATGTCGTGGGCAGCTATGACCTGGACAAGGTCCTGGCCGCCGGCGACCTGATCCGCGCACATGCCCTCTACCCCGTTCTGCTTCCCCTGATCCTCATCGGCGCCCTGAGCAAGAGCGCCCAGTTCCCCTTCCACTTCTGGCTGCCCCACGCCATGGCGGCGCCCACACCGGTTTCGGCCTACCTGCACTCGGCGACCATGGTCAAGGCCGGGGTGTTCTTGCTGGCGCGGCTGTGGCCGTCGTTGTCCGGCAGCGAAGAATGGTTCTACATCGTCAGCGGCGCCGGCGCCGCCACGCTGCTGCTGGGCGCGTACTGCGCCATGTTCCAGAACGACCTCAAGGGCCTGCTGGCCTACTCGACCATCAGCCACCTGGGCCTGATCACCCTGCTGCTGGGCCTCAACAGTCCGCTGGCCGCCGTGGCCGCGGTGTTCCACATCCTCAACCACGCCACGTTCAAGGCCTCGCTGTTCATGGCCGCCGGGATCATCGACCACGAAAGCGGCACCCGCGACATCCGCAAGCTCAACGGCCTGTTCAGACTGATCCCGTTCACCGCCACCCTGGCGATGGTGGCCAGCGCGTCGATGGCCGGCGTGCCGCTGCTAAACGGCTTCCTGTCCAAGGAAATGTTCTTCGCCGAAACGGTGTTCATCAACGCCACCGCCTGGGTCGAAGCCACGCTGCCGGTCGTCGCGACCATCGCCGGCACCTTCAGCGTCGCCTATTCCCTGCGCTTCACCGTGGACGTGTTCTTCGGCCCGACCGCCACCGACCTGCCGCACACCCCGCACGAGCCGCCGCGCTGGATGCGTGCGCCGGTGGAGCTGCTGGTGCTGACCTGCCTGGTGGTGGGGATCTTCCCGGCCCAGGTGGTCGGCCCGCTGCTGGCTGCGGCGGCCACGCCCGTGGTCGGCGGCACGCTCCCTCAATACAGCCTGGCGATCTGGCACGGCCTCAACGCGCCGATGATCATGAGCCTGATCGCCATGTCCGGCGGCATCGTGGTGTACCTGCTGCTGCGCAACCAGCTCAAGCGCGGGCGCTTCAGCTTCCCGCCGCTGGTGGGCCGCTTCAACGGCAAGCGCCTGTTCGAGCGCAGCCTGGTGGCGATGATGCGCCTGGCCCGGCGGCTGGAGCGGCGGATCGGCACCAAGCGCCTGCAGGCGCAGCTGTTCCTGATGGTGCTGGCGGCGGTGCTGGCCGGCCTGATCCCGATGCTGCACAGCAGCCTGAGCTGGGGCGACCGGCCGAAGATCCCGGGCTCCATCGTGTTCGTCACCCTGTGGCTGCTGGCGATCGCCTGCGCCCTGGGCGCCGCGTGGCAGGCCAAGTATCACCGTCTCGCGGCCCTGACCATGGTCAGCGTCTGCGGCCTGATGACCTGCGTGACCTTCGTCTGGTTCTCCGCGCCGGACCTGGCCTTGACGCAACTGGTGGTGGAAGTGGTGACCACCGTGCTGATCCTGCTCGGCCTGCGCTGGCTGCCCCGGCGGATCGAAGAGGTCTCGCCGCTGCCCAACAGCCTGCGCAAGGCGCGGGTGCGGCGGGTGCGCGACCTGCTGCTGTCGGTGGCCGTCGGCGGCGGCATGGCGCTGCTGGCCTACGCGATGCTGACCCGCCAGACCCCCAACGACATCTCGTCGTTCTACCTCAGCCGCGCCCTGCCCGAGGGCGGCGGCAGCAACGTGGTCAACGTGATGCTGGTGGACTTCCGCGGCTTCGACACCCTGGGCGAAATCACCGTGCTGGTGGCCGTGGCCCTGACCGTGTACGCCCTGCTGCGCCGGTTCCGCCCGCCGAAGGAAAGCCTGCAATTGCCGGCCCAGCAGCGCCTGCTGGCGCCGGACGTGGTCACCGACCTGGTCAACCCGCGCTCGGCCAGCGACACCGCGCTGGGCTTCATGATGGTGCCGGCGGTGCTGGTGCGCCTGCTGCTGCCGATCGCGCTGGTGGTGTCGTTCTACCTGTTCATGCGCGGGCACAACCAGCCGGGCGGCGGTTTCGTCGCCGGGCTGGTGATGTCGGTGGCGTTCATCCTGCAATACATGGTCGCCGGCACCCAGTGGGTCGAGGCGCAGATGAGCCTGCGGCCGCTGCGCTGGATGGGCACCGGGCTGCTGTTCGCCACGGTCACGGGGCTGGGGGCGATGGCCGCCGGCTATCCGTTCATGACCACCCACACCTGGCATTTCAATGTGCCGTTGCTGGGCGACCTGCATATCGCCAGCGCGCTGTTCTTCGACATCGGCGTGTATGCGGTGGTGGTCGGCTCGACCCTGCTGATCCTCACCGCCCTCGCCCACCAATCGGTGCGGGGCCATAAAACCGCCGCCGCCAAAGGAGCCGTCTGATGGAAGAAGTCATCGCAATCGCCATCGGTGTGCTCGCCGCCTCCGGCGTCTGGCTGATCCTGCGTCCGCGCACGTTCCAGGTGGTCATGGGCCTGTGCCTGCTGTCCTACGGCGTCAACCTGTTCATCTTCAGCATGGGCAGCCTGTTCATCGGCAAGGAGCCGATCATCAAGGACGGCGTGCCCCAGGATCTTCTGCACTACACCGACCCGCTGCCCCAGGCGCTGGTGCTGACGGCGATCGTCATCAGTTTCGCCATGACCGCGCTGTTCCTCGTTGTACTGCTGGCGTCCCGGGGCCTCACCGGCACCGACCACGTGGACGGCCGGGAGCCTAAGGAATGATGGCGATGACTCACCTGATCGCCGCGCCGATCCTGCTGCCGCTCTTGACCGCCGCCATCATGCTGATGCTGGGCGAGCGGCACCGGCCGCTGAAGGCCAAGCTCAACCTGGCCTCCAGCCTCGCCGGCCTGGGGATCGCCGTGGCGCTGCTGGCCTGGACCCAGACCACCGGCGTGCCCGGCTCCATCGGCGTATACCTGCCGGGCAACTGGCAGGTGCCGTTCGGCCTGGTGCTGGTGGTGGACCGGTTGTCGGCGCTGATGCTGGTGCTCACCGGGATCATCGGCGTCAGCGCCCTGCTCTACGCCATGGCCCGCTGGGACGGCGCCGGGTCGAGCTTCCACGCCCTGTTCCAGATCCAGCTGATGGGCCTGTACGGCGCGTTCCTGACCGCCGACCTGTTCAACCTGTTCGTGTTCTTCGAGGTGCTGCTCGCCGCCTCCTACGGCCTGATGCTGCACGGTTCCGGGCGGGCGCGGGTGTCGTCGGGGCTGCATTACATCTCGATCAACCTGCTGGCCTCGTCGCTGTTCCTGATCGGCGCGGCGCTGATCTACGGCGTCACCGGCACGCTGAACATGGCTGACCTGGCGCTGAAGATCCCGCTGGTGCCGGAGGCCGACCGTGGCCTGCTGCACGCCGGCGCGGGCATCCTGGCGGTGGCGTTCCTGGCCAAGGCCGGCATGTGGCCCTTGAACTTCTGGCTGGTGCCGGCCTACGCCTCGGCCAGCGCGCCGGTGGCGGCGATGTTCGCGATCATGACCAAGGTCGGCGTCTACACCCTGCTGCGCCTGTGGACGCTGCTGTTCTCCGGCCAGGCCGGGGCGTCGGCGTACTTTGCCGGCGACTGGCTGATCTACGGCGGCATGGCCACCATCGTCTGCGCCGGGATCGCGATCATCGCCGCCCAGCGCCTGGAGCGCATGGCCAGCCTGAGCATCCTGGTGTCGGCGGGAATCCTGCTGTCCGCCACCGGTTTCGCCCAGCCGAACCTGGTGGCGGCGGCGCTGTTCTATCTGGTCAGCTCGACCCTGGCGCTGAGCGCGCTGTTCCTGCTGGCCGAACTGATCGAGCGTTCGCGCACCGCCAGCGAAGTGCCGCTGGAAGACGAAAACGAACTGCTGCCGCGCCCGCAGGAGGCTGCCGCGCCGGTCAAGGGCACCAACCTGGACGACGACCAGCAGGCCGTGGTCGGTCAGGTGATTCCCTGGACCATGGCGTTCCTGGGCCTGAGTTTCATCGCCTGCGCGTTGCTGATCGTCGGCATGCCGCCGCTGTCCGGGTTCATCGGCAAGCTCAGCCTGATCGGCGCCCTGCTCAACCCGTTGGGCCTGGGCGCGGGCGAGCCGGTGTCGCCGGCCGCGTGGTCGTTGCTGGCGCTGCTGATCCTGTCGGGGCTGGCTTCGCTGATGGCCTTCTCGCGGCTGGGCATCCAGCGCTTCTGGTCGCCTGAGGAGCGCCCGTCGCCGGTGCTGCGCAAGCTCGAATGCACGCCGATCCTCTTGCTGCTGGGCCTGAGCATCGCCCTGACCTTCAAGGCCGAGCCGCTGCTGCGCTACACCGAAGCCGCCGCCGATGCCCTGAACAATCCGCAGCAATACGTGATGGCCGTGCTCGGCACCCGCGCCGTGCCGAGCCCCGAAGCCAAGGCCGCACTGCAGGAGGCCCACCCATGAAGCGTCTGTTCCCTGCCCCCTGGCTGTCGCTGGCGCTGTGGCTGCTGTGGCTTTCGCTGAACCAGTCGGCCAGCCCCGGCAACCTGCTGCTCGGCGCCGTGCTGGGGTTCGCCGCGCCGCTGATGATGCGCAAGCTGCGCCCGCAGCGGATCCGCATCCGCCGTCCGGGCACCATCCTGCGCCTGTTCCTGCTGGTCGGGCGGGACGTGATCCACTCCAACCTGGCTGTGGCCTGGGGCGTGCTCAACGCCGGCCGCCGGCCGCCCCGCTCGCGCTTCGTCAAGGTGCCGCTGGACCTGCGCGACGCCAACGGCCTGGCGGCGCTGTCGATGATCACCACGGTGGTGCCCGGCACGGTGTGGTCGGAGCTGGCGCTGGACCGCAGCATTTTGCTGATGCACGTCTGGGACCTGGACGACGAAGCGCAGTTCATCCAGCACTTCAAGACCACTTACGAGCGGCCGCTGATGGAGATTTTCGAATGAGCCCGTTGCTGTCGAACGCGATCCTGCTCACGCTGTTCCTGTTTTCCCTGGCGATGGTGCTGACCCTGGTGCGCCTGTTCAGGGGGCCGTCGGCCCAGGACCGGGTTCTGGCGCTGGATTACCTGTACATCGTCGCCATGCTGATGATGCTGACCCTGGGCATCCGCTACTCCAGCGACACGTACTTCGAGGCGGCGCTGCTGATCGCGCTGTTCGGCTTCGTCGGCTCGTTCGCGCTGGCCAAATTCCTGCTGCGGGGCGAGGTGATCGAATGAACGCGCCATTGTCTTTGTGGGTGGAAATCCCGGTGGCGATCCTGCTGGTGCTGGGCGGCACCTTTGCGTTGATCGGCGCCTTGGGGCTGCTGCGCATGAAGGATTACTTCCAGCGCATGCACCCGCCGGCCCTGGCCTCGACGCTGGGTTCGTGGTGCGTGGCGCTGGCGTCGATCCTGTGTTTTTCCGCGTTCAGCGAAGGGCCGGTGGTGCACGCCTGGCTGATTCCGATCCTGCTGGCGATCACCGTGCCGGTGACGACCTTGCTGCTGGCACGGGCGGCGCTGTTCCGCAAGCGCATGGCCGGGGACGATGTGCCGGCGGAGGTGAGCAGCCGGCGGGGTGAGAGCGAGGGCTGACCTCGGGAGACGGGGTGTCTTCGCCGGCCCCATCGCCAGCAACCCCGCCCCCAACACCGTGCACAGCGGCGAGTAGAACCAGGTGTCGAGCCAGGCGAACCGCGAGGCCTTCACCTCCTTGAAGAAGCCCAC
>NZ_NEIP01000030.1:0-28104 GCF_002112745.1 Pseudomonas sp. B7(2017)
TGACCATCAGCGGGGCCGAGGTGAAGGCCAATACCGGCGGGGCGCCGGGGGTGGGGAGCGGGATTGCGGTGTTGGCGCCCCTGATTCCCGGCATCGCGGCAAAAGACGCGAAAGGCAATCTGCTCAGCGCGCCCCCGATCGGCAAGTTCAGTGCCGAGCCGGATGCGCCGAGCACGCCACCGTCGGAAGAAGAGCTCGAAGAAGAGGAAGAAGAAGTCGAAATCGAAGACATCACGCTGCGGGTGGGCATGTTCTTCGATGGGACGGGCAACAACCGCAGCAACAGCGAACGCGTTTATGGCTGCTTTGCGCCAGACGTGAACCTGCAAGAGATGGCGGAAGAAATCCGCAAGTACTGCGCCTCCTACGGCTACGACGGCAAGGGCAGTTCGCCGGACAACAGTTATGGCAACGACGTCAGTAACGTGGCCCGCTTATACGACCTCTACATCAACCAATCCGACGAAGAGATTCCGGCGGATGCGGAAATGGCGAGCGTGTCGATCTACGTAGACGGGATCGGTACGAGCAGTACGGGTGAGGATTCTATCTACTCACAGGGGACGGGGCTTGGGGCGCAAGGGGTCAGGACGCGGGTTGAGGAAACATCGGGACAGTTTCTGAAAACCATCCGTACTTTTCAGGACAACAATCCGGACAAACGGATTAAAAAAGTTGAGTTCGATATTTTTGGGTTCAGCCGTGGCGCTGCCGCTGCACGGGATTTTGCGAACGAAGTCATGAAGGGGCAGGAAAGCGTTCTCGCGAAAGCCTTGCCGGCCGGCTCTCCGGCCCTGACTGCTTCGTTCCAGTGGAGTGCCAAGTCGGATGTTTCGATCAATTTCATAGGCATCTACGACACGGTTGCGGCCATTGCGAATCCGTTGCTTGGGGACTTCACTGGTCATAACGCCAGAAACCCGGGGATCAATATCGCTCTTCCTCCAGGCATCGCGAAAAAAATCGTTCACCTGGTCGCCAGAAATGAACGTCGCTACAACTTCTCCCTGAACAGCGCAGGGTCGGCCGACATCATCATGCCCGGCGTACACTCCGACTTGGGCGGCGGGTATCTGCCCAAAGCCACAGAACGTGTACTGATCAGCAAACCGCGCAGAAGCGACGTTGATCGAACGACTCCGACCTCAGAGGCCAATAGCTATAAGCTCGCACAGCAAGATTTGCGACGCCTGCAAGACCAGATGGCCCAATACAACCTCCCTCTCGAGCTACGCACCTGGGAAGTTCCCTTTACCAGCCGGGACAGGGATGACCGAACACCGAAAAAACATGTTTATGCAGCAGTGAGCAGCCGACGTGAGGTTCGCAGTGAGCTTTCTTTGATTTATCTAAGGACAATGCGCGAACTAGCCGTAAAAAATGATGTTCCATTCAACGAAATCCCGGAAAAAGATCCGCGATTGACACTACCAGCGGAACTCACTCCGATTTCCGAAAAGATCATTAACTATGCATTGGGCAAAAGCCAAACCATTGGCCTTTCTCCTCAAGAAGAAGAGCTTCTTTTTCAAAAATACATTCACCTGTCCGACAACTGGAATGCGGCAAAAGGCATGAACAACAGCGATCTGGACGTTGTATTTATCAATCGACCTACAGACAACAACCAACGCACGGTTCACCCCAATGAATAGGCATCTACGCTTTATCGTTGCGCTCATACTTACGTGTGGCTCAACCTTCGCCCACAGCGGTTCGCTGCCTTATGAGGCTTGGCGCTTGGGTTTCTCAGCTCCGAACTACATGGAAGTCTGGATCGAGACAGCTGACGTCATAGATGTTCAAGGTCGAGTTTATAGACGCGCAATGAGCGGCAACTCAGCCATTCAAACCCCACCCAACAATTCCGGCAATCCGAAGGGTTGGCCAAAAAGGCCAGGCTGGGGAAAAGGGAAATACGTGACAGGGGCCGACCTTCCCAAAAAAATCTATGTTCGCTGGCAGTCCTTGGTCGAGCCGCAAACCTACCAAATGGGAATTGACATACCTGAGTCGACAAGGGAAATCATGCGCAAAGGTGAAAAAACATTCTGCGCTGCCGACGGAAAATGGATTACAGGTTATCGAGAAGCATTGGTTGTTGGCCTTGCGCCTGGCGGCATAGCAAAGGTTTGGGTGCTAGGCCCTTGTCTGTCGCCCATTGAGGTCACGAGAGTAAAGGCAGAAGTTGACCCACGAGGCCCATATGAAGGGAAATCCGGCGGCAAATATGACTCACTTTCCGACGTGTCCAAAGCCTACGTCGAAAAAAAGGGTGTCCCGTATGGCTCCTGGTGATATTTCGATACTCGCACTATGAGTACCTGGTTCAAGCCAGCAGATTCAGCAGCGAATGGACAACAGACGGTCGGAACTCGTGGAAGGTGCCCATCATTCCGTTTCGCTGCTTCGGGATCAGCCGATTCTCGTCGACTACGTCTACAGGATCCGGCAGGGTCGCAAGAGCGCTTTCCTGTACGAAAACCTGGATACCTCGCGGGGCAGCAACGTGCACTGGAGGTGCATTGCCCTCAAAAAGGCGTGGACGTGCTGCTGGTGATCGGAGAATTCAGCCCCTTCCTTCGGCCTCAAACCGGAGAGATGGTCGCCAGCACACCGATCAGAATGGTCAGCGTCAGAAACCCACCCAGGAAAATCGCCATCTTCGCCATGTTGCTCTCCTCAATGCCAGGTTTGCGGTGCACCGGACGCTTCGGGATGAAGGCCGCCGCGGATGACCGAACTGCCGGGCTATTTTGAGCGTGTGTCTGTTTGGGTTACAGAGGCAGATTGCGCAAGAAAAAGCGGATCAGATGGACATCTGATCCGCTTGCGCGATGCCCCTACATTCAGCGCAGCACACAAAGGTGCCCATTCCCGCTTGTTGATCTAGAGTCATGGGCGCCTTTCGAAGAACAACAACAGACAGGAGTGAACGATGGCCGACCTCAACCTGCACCCCAACGCCGCCCGATCCCTGGACCGCTGGCACGCGATGATCCGCACCGGGGACCTCTCCGCGCTGCCCGAGCTGCTCGACCCCAAGGCGGTGTTCCGCTCGCCGATGGCCCACACGCCCTATCCGGGCGGCCCCGTGGTCGCCATGATCCTCAACACCGTGAGCACGGTGTTCGAGGACTTCGCCTACCACCGGGAACTGGCGACGGCCGACGGGCTGAACGTGGTGCTGGAGTTCAGCGCCAAAGTGGGGAACAAGGAGCTCAAGGGCATCGACATGATCCGTTTCGATGAGCAGGGGAAAATCGTCGAGTTCGAAGTGATGGTGCGGCCGATGAGCGCGCTGCAGGTGCTGGGAGAGGAAATGGGGCGGCGGCTTGGGGCTTACCTGGCGGCGGCCAGAGCCTGATCCATCGCCTCGCCCCAGGCAAGGCACCGGGCGCAAAAAAGCCCACTGACCGTCACCGGTTCAGTGGGCTTTCCCAATCTGGCGACTGGTTACAGCGCCATGTCACGCGAAGCGTTTTCCTTCGGCGCCTTGGCCTTGTCGGCCGCAGCGTCCGCCGCCGGGGCGGCCTGGCCGATGACCGGTGGGGTCGGCAGTTCCAGGACTTTGGCGGTGTAGGCCCACTCTTCGGCCACTTTGGCCGGATCGCTGTTCAGCTGGGTGCCGTAGCTTGGAACGATCTGGTGCAGCTTGGCTTGCCACTCAGGGGTGGCGACCTTGTCCTTGAAGACCTTCTGCAGCACGCTCAGCATGATCGGTGCAGCGGTCGAAGCGCCTGGCGATGCGCCCAGCAGGCCGGCGATGGTGCCGTCCTGCGAAGCGACGATCTCGGTGCCCAGCTTCAGCACGCCACCGGCCTGCTCGTCACGCTTGATGATCTGCACGCGCTGGCCGGCCTGCCACAGGCGCCAGTCTTCGGCCTTGGCGTTCGGGAAGTATTCCTTCAGCGCGTTCAGGCGGTCTTCATCCGACAGCATCAGTTGGCCGGCGAGGTACTCGACCAGCGGGTATTCCTTGATGCCGACCTTGGTCATAGGCCAGATGTTGTGGGTGGTGGTGCTGGTCAGCAGATCCAGGTACGAACCTTCCTTCAGGAACTTGGTGCTGAAGGTCGCGAACGGCCCGAACAGGATGACGCGCTTGCCGTCCAGGACACGGGTGTCCAGGTGCGGAACGGACATCGGCGGCGCGCCGACGGACGCCTTGCCGTAGGCCTTGGCCAGGTGCTGCTCGGCGATGGCCGGGTTCTCGGTCACCAGGAACGAACCGCCCACCGGGAAGCCGGCGTATTCCTTGGCCTCTTCGATGCCGGACTTCTGCAGCAGGTGCAAGGCACCGCCGCCGGCGCCGATGAACACGAACTTGGCGTCGGTCTCGGTCTTGGTGCCGTCCTTCAGGTTCTTGTAGCTGACGCGCCAGCTGCCGTCGGCGTTCTTGGTGATGTCCTGCACTTCGCTCGACAGCTTCAGGTCGAAGTTCGGCTTGGTCTGCAGGTAGCCGGCGAACTGGCGGGTGATCTCGCCGAAGTTCATGTCGGTGCCCAGCGGGCTCCAGGTGGCCGCGATCTTCTGGTTCGGGTCACGCCCTTCCATCATCAGCGGAACCCACTTCTTGATCACTTCAGGATCTTCGGAGTACTGCATGCCGGCGAACAGCGGGCTCGCCTGCAGGGCTTCGTAGCGTTTCTTCAGGAACTTGATGTTGTCGTCACCCCACACGAAGCTCATGTGCGGCGTGGTGTTGATGAACGAGCGAGGGTTCTTCAGGACGCCCTGGCGAACCTGCCAGGCCCAGAACTGACGGGACACCTGGAACGCTTCGTTGATCTCGACGGCTTTCGGGATCGACACCTTGCCGTTCTCGTCTTCCGGGGTGTAGTTCAGCTCGGCCAGCGCAGAGTGACCGGTACCGGCGTTGTTCCAGCCGTTGGAGCTTTCCAGGGCGACGCCGTCGAGGCGCTCGACCATCTCCATCGACCAGCCCGGCTCCAGCTCGTTGAGCCACACACCCAGGGTGGTGCTCATGATGCCGCCGCCGATCAGCAGCACGTCCACTTTCTTCGCTTCTTCCGCGTAGGCGGACGACAGCCCCATCGACAAAGCCAGCCCCAGCAAGGCCGTGTTCACTTTCTTAAACATCTGTTGCACCTATGATAAAACGCCTTCCGCCCGCCGCTGTTGTGCGTGTGGGGCCCCTTGTTCGCGACGCTCAGGCCAGCGGCGCGGGTTCCGGCACACTTCAAAATTGACGGGTGGGCACACAAGGCCGACATGCGACATCGGCCTCAGTTATATGTCCCTTCTGAACTGACTTCTTATCATTATTGGCTTCAGCTACTTGAGCGACAGTGATTCCGCCGGCCCGCGAATGGCGGGCCGAACCGAATGAGGTCAAACCAAGTTGGCGCGAAGAATATCACGTCAGGGCCAACCCGCGCGTCTGTTCCCGACTTGGCGGTCTCTTTGCGCCTGGCCCGTTATCGGCCGCGCGGGGCGGAACATGACGGAGCCTTTCAGCCGTTTCCACCCCATTTCCGGGTGTCCCATCGCGAGCAGGCTCGCTCCCACAGGGCTCCGCGGTGATGCGGCAATGTGTTACTCCGTGTTAACAACGGGAGCGCGTCACAGCCGGAACCGGTCCACCGACTGCGCCAAACGCCCCGCCAGGCTCGACAGTTCATCGGTGGTGCCCGCCGTCTCGCCGATCACCTTGCTGTTGCCCTCGGACATTCCGGCGATCATTTCCACCTGATGGGCGATTTCGTTGCTGGCCTGGCTCTGCTCGCCGATGGTGCGGGTGATGTCGTTGACCAGTTGCGTGGTGTTGAGGGTGGCCTCGAGGATCTCGCGGATGGCGCGCTCGACATCGGCCGTGACCGCCATGCCCTTGTCGACCTGGGCCACGCCGGCCTCCATGCTGCTGACCGCCTCCCGGGTGCTGCTCTGGATACGCTCGACCATGGCGGCGATTTCCTGGGTCGAGGCGCTGGTACGGGCGGCGAGGCTGCGCACCTCGTCGGCGACCACCGCGAAACCGCGGCCCTGCTCGCCCGCCCGAGCGGCTTCGATGGCGGCGTTGAGCGCCAGCAGGTTGGTCTGGTCGGCAATGCTCTTGATCACCTGGATGATGTTGAAGATCCCTTCCGACTCCTGGTCCAGCGTCCGGATGACCTGGGCCGAGCGCTTGGCCGAACGGGCGATGTCGTCCATGTCGCTGACCACTTGGTGGATCACCTGCCCGCCGTTCTTGGCCAAGGTCTCGGCCTGGCTCGCCATGTTCAGGGCCCGCTCGGCGTGGCGGGTGATCTCTTCGATGCTGGCGGTCATCTGGCCTGCGGCGGCGGCCATGGTGCCGGCGGCGGCGCTCTGCTGCTGGCTGCTGTCGGCGACCTGGTGGCAGCCGTGGCTCAACTGCTCGCTCATGCCGCTGACGCCGTGGGCATTGCGCCGCACCACGTCGATCATGTCGCGCAGGTCGCGCTGCATGGTGCCCAGGGTGCGGATCAGGCCGCTGGCTTCGTCCCGGCCGGCGGGCTCGGCGATCGGTTCGCTGAGGTTGCCGTGGGCGATGCTCTCGGCGATGCGGCTGGCGGCCCTCAGGGGCCCGGTGATGCCCAGGTACACCCAGCGGCCCTCGGCCAACAGCAGCAACAGGCTGGCCAGCAGCACGGCGCCGAGGGCGACGTTGGCGCTGCGGATCGCTGCGGCGGTGCCTTCGCCGGTCTGACGGGTGTTGCTCTCGATCAGTTCGCTGAGGGCGGCCATTCGCTCCTCCAGCTGGCTGAACGCCGTGTTGAACGTGCCCAGTTCCTGCTGCGCCGCCTCGGGGTTGTCCAGCGCCAGGCCGACGATCCGTTCGCCCGCGCCGATGTAGGTGTCCAGGCTCGGTTTGATCTGTTCGAGCGCAGCGCGGATCGTCGGGTTGACCGGCAGCTTGAGGTTCTCGCCCAGCACCTCGCGAAAATGCGCCGCGTGCTCGTTGACCGACTGGCGCACCTCCTCCGCGGTGCTGGTGCTTTTGCCAAGGCCCGTGAGCATCGCCGAGAACACGTCGGCGCGCAGGGCGTCGTGCATCATGTCGGCTTCCAGGTGGTTGCGCAGCGCGGACATGCTCACCGCGCTGTCGTCGAACGCGGCGGACATCCGCCCGTTCCCCACATAGCTCACCAGACTGACGATCAGCGCCGTCACCAGGCTGGTCGCTATCAGCAGCATCAAGCGCAGTTTGATCGACACCGTGGTTTCCTCCCTGGTCACGCCGCCAATTGAGTCGTCAACGTTTGAGTTAAGCCTATTTCCGCCGGCCTGCCGCACCGGAACGTCTCGGCGTGTGTCTACGCCCCGCCGTCCGCCCTCCGGCACGGAACTCCCGCACCGCCGCGCACCTCTCACATTATGTGGTAAGTCCATTTAGCCGCTTGCTGTTGGAGGTACACCGCCATGCGCCACTTAGTGCTCGTTTCGTCCCTCATCCTCTGCCTGCCCTTCGGCTCGGCCCTGGCCCGCGTGGACGCGGGCGACGTCGCCACTTCGGCGGGGATCTCCGCATCGCTCTACTCGACCTTCAAGGACCACAAGCTGGTGATTCCGGCCCGTGACGACCTGTCCGCCTTCGTCGCCAGCGGCGGCGCCATCCGGGGCGTGTACCTGGAATCGGTGCTGCAGCAGGTGCGCCAGGACAACCCAGGCCTTACGGCCAGCGACGAAGAACTGGCCAACGCCATCCTGGCCCATTACGAAGGCCTGTCGCAGTAGACCAACATCCCCGACAGCGGTGGCCGACCGTAGTCGCCACCCGCCCGCCTGCCGATGGACGGCAGGCGGGCGGGCATGGGCAAAACCGTCGGACGGCCTCTATGATGGAGGCCATGACGATTTGCGCACCGATCCGCTCCCCCTGCCCTCCCGGCGCCTGCAATTGCGGGCGCGATCCACTGCTGGAGAATCCCGGCGCGGATGTGCGCATCCTGATGCTGACCCGCCAGGAGGAAAAGCGCTTGCTCGAACGCCTGGAAAACCTGCAGAGCCTGGCCGACCTCGAACGCCTGCAAGGCCGGATGTTCGAGCAGCTGGGCATCCGCGTGAGCATCTCGCCGGGGTTCAACGAAGTGCGTACGATGCGCGGCATCGCCATCGACATCGATGAATTGCCCGGCCTGTGCCGCAAGACCCGTCAGTCGATCCCGGCCGCCATCCGCCGGGGGCTGGAGCGCCACCCGGAAATCGCCTTCGCCCTGCTCAACGCCCACGACCTGCTGCGCGACGCTTGACGGCCGCCCCGGTCAGGCGCCGCCCTTGGCCTGCTGCTCCAGGTGCACCTGCAGATCGGGGTCGATCCCCAGCGCCGCCGCCAGCTCGTCCAGGTAATTGCGTTCGGCCTCCTGCTGGTCGTCCACCAGCATCACGCTGGCCAGGTACATCTCGGCGGCCATCGCCGGATCGCCCTGGGCCGACTGCGCCACCTCCGCAGGATCCAGTGGCTTGGCCACTTCGGCGTCGAGCCATGCCTGCAGTTGCGGATCATCGGTGTGGCGGCCGATTTCGCTGCTGATCAGGTGCTTTTCCGATTCGTCGATGCGCCCGTCGGCCTTGGCCGCGGCGATCAGCGCACGCAGCACCGCGTGGCTGTGTTCCTCGACCTGCGGGCCGGAGAGCATGTCCGCGGTCTGCGGCGCCTGTTGCGGAGCGGCGCTGGCCTGGCTGCGTTGCCAGGCCTGGTACGCCTGGAACGCCATCATCCCGAGCGAAGCCAGCGCCGCGTAGTTGGTGCCGCCGGAACGGCCCTGAGCGCCACCGCTCAGCGCTCCGCCGCCCAGCAGGCCGCCCAGCAGCCCGCCCAGTCCGCCCAACCCGCCGGCGGGCGCTCCGCCTGCGCTGTTGCCGCCTCCCAGCAACCCGCCGAGCAGGCCGCCGAGGCCGCCCAGCCCGTCGCTGGCCGAAGCACCGCTTTGTTGTCCCGCAGAGGCCTGGCCCCGCAGCAGTTGTTCAAGCAAATCGCTGGTGTTCATGACGGTGTCCTCCGGACGGCGTGAATGCGTCTGGCAACGATAGCCCTGCGCTGCCGCAGCGCCAGCACCGTTTGGCTGAAGCGCGGGGCCGGACGGCGATTTCTCCGGCATCCTTTTTCCGCGGCCAGCTAAGATTCATTGAGGGTGAACCTTATCCCGGCGCCACCGGTCGATACCTGCAACCCTGACCCGGCCCGCCTCACTTTCTGGAGAACGCCCCGTGATATCGACCGTCCACATCGCCAGGCTCAAGGCCTGGGGCGCCCATGGATTCACCGCGACCGGCGTGGTCACCGCTTTCCTGGCCACCCTCGCGCTGTTGGAGAACCAGCCGACCCATTGCCTGATGTGGCTGGGCGTGGCGCTGATCGTCGACGGGCTGGACGGGGCGCTCGCGCGCAAGGTCAACGTGCAGTCGGTGCTGCCAAGCTTCGACGGCTCGATCCTCGACCTGGTGATCGATTACCTGACGTACGTGTTCATCCCCGCGCTGTTCATCTACCGCTACATTCCCCTGCCCGACTACACCCTGCTGCTGACGGTGTCGCTGATCCTGGTGTCGTCGCTGTTCTGCTTCTGCAACGTCAACATGAAGAGCAAGGACAACTACTTCGTCGGCTTCCCCGCCGCCTGGAACGTGGTCGCCCTGTGCCTGTACATCATCGCGCCGGGGCCGTGGCTCACCCTGCTGACGGTGATCGGCCTGGCGCTGCTGACCGTCACCCGGATGAAGTTCCTGCACCCGTTCCGCGTGCGCCGGTTCATGCCGATCAACATCGCGGTGACGGCCATCTGGTTGCTGTGCAGCCTGTCGCTGGTGCTCAACCATCCGGTGATCAATCCGTTCGTGATGGGGCTGTGGCTGCTGATGTCGGCGTACTTCCTCGGCATCTGCGTCTGGCGCACGGCGCTGGAGTGGTTCGACGGCGCTCACCTGAAATAGAGGTTTCCCATGCCGATCCGTATCGTGCGCCTGGGCTCGCCCCGCGCCCCCGAAGAAGGCCTGCGCCTGGGCACCGTGCGCCGCCCGCCGCGCGGGGTGCCCAAGGCCGAGTTCGCCCGCCGTGATTTCTATGATGTGTGGCAACCGCTGCTCTCGCCCAGCGCCGACCTGGTGGCCGAAGCGCTGCACGCCGAGGACGCCAAGGCCTGGGCCGCGTTCGTGCGCAAGTTCAAGGCCGAGATGAAACAGCCGGCGGCGAGCCAGATGCTGGATCTGCTGGCGGCGCTGTCGCACCAGACGTCGTTCGCCCTTGGCTGCTATTGCGAGGAAGAAGCGCACTGCCACCGTTCGGTGTTGCGCGAACTGCTGGTGGCGCGGGGGGCGCAGGTCAGCTGAGCGTTCGCGAGCCCTTCGTTGCCTGTCCCGCCGCCATCGCTGGCAAGCCAGCTCCCACAGTATCCGGGGTGTTCGCCTCAACGGCGGGCAACCGCAGTCCTTGTGGGAGCTGGCTTGCCAGCGAAAGCAATGGCCGCTTCGATGCAGGCATCGGCTCTACCACAGTATCCCGGGTGTTCGCATCAACGGCGGACAACCGCAGGCCCTGTGGGAGCTGGCTTGCCAGCGATAGCAATGGCCGGCTCGATGCAGGCATCGGCTCTACCGGCACCCGTCGCAGCGCCGCACTTGCAGGAGCAGGCCTCAGCGTTTGGCGATGACCACCTCCAGATACTCGCTCGGCACCACCAGCGATTTGTCCCCGCCCCGGTTCAGGCTGTTGAGCAGTTGGGCCAGATCGTTTTCCAGCGCCAGGCCGCTTTCCGGCGGCAGCGCGGCGAAGGCTTTGTGCACCGGTCCGTACCAGTGGCGGAAAATGTCGATGAAGTGCGCCGCCGAGCGGTAGCGGAAGTTGAAGTGGCGCCGCGTCACCTGAACCGCAAAATGGCGATCGTCGAACCGGGCGTGCAGCCAGGCTTCCGTCCCCCAGTTCGAAGGCGGCTGGGCGCCGGCCGGCGGCGGCAGGTGCCGGCCCAGGGTCTTGAACATCTGGCCGACGAACCCTTCCGGGGTCCAGTTGGCCAGACCGATCCGCCCGCCCCGTCGGCAGACCCGCGCCAGTTCGCTGGCCGCCTTGTCCTGGTCCGGTGCGAACATCACGCCGAAGGTCGACAGCACCGCGTCGAAACTGCTGTCGGCGAACGGCAGCGCTTCGGCGTCCGCCACCTGAAAGGTCACGTCCAAATGCTCGGCGCGAGCCCGGTCCTGGCCGCGTTCGAGCAGCGCCGCGACGTAGTCGGTGGACGTCACCAACGCGCCGCGCCGTGCCGCCGCCAGGGTCGCGTTGCCGTTGCCGGCGGCGACGTCCAGCACTTCTTCGTCGCAGCGCAGGTCGCAGGCCTCGGCGAGGTTTTCGCCGACGATCTGCAAGGTGGTGCCGATCACGGCGTAGTCGCCGCTGGCCCAGGCGACTTTCTGGCGTTCCTTCAGGGCAGAGAGATCAATGGGGGTACTCATGATGCGCAGCTCCGCTGACGGTGGCCCGGCTCATTCGGCCGTGGTCGGGTCGATGATGCTCGTCACCTGCGACACGCTGTTGGCGGGGAATCCGCCCAGCCTGGCGTGCTCGCGAACCAGCTCTTCGTTGGGGGCGATGTACACGCAGTAGATCTTGTCGCCGGTGACGTAGCTGTGCAGCCACTGCACCTGCGGTCCCAACTCACGCAACACCTGGCAGGACGTCTGCGAAACGGATTTGAGTTCTTGCGGCGAGAGCTTTCCGGCCCCTGGAATCTCGCGTTCAATCACAAACTTCGGCATGGCAACCTCGCTTGCTTCTCATCGGTGCTTGCGCCGGCAGTGGCGCAACCCGACCACTATCGCGCCGGGGGCGGCCGGCGTCCTTGCCAATCGTCCGGAGAGCCCGCAAAACCGGGGCTTTGCCGATGAGCGGCGGGATTTTGTAAAGGCGTCGAAACACAACCGCGACCACGGAAAACGGCCCGGGGCTTTCGCCGCCGGGCCGTCGGTCTGCGCGGCTCATGCGGCCGGCGCTTTCGCCTCTTCCAGCAATTGCCGGATCATCTGTTCCTGGGCCTCGTAGCGGCCTTCGCCGAAGTGGGTGTAGCGCACTTGCCCCTTGGCGTCGATCAGGTAATGCGCCGGCCAGTACTGGTTGTCGAAATGCCGCCAGATCGCGTAGTCGTTGTCGATGGCCACCGGGTAGGTGATGCCGAGCTTCTTCACTTGATCCTTGACGTTGTCGATGATCCGCTCGTAGCCGTATTCCGGCGTGTGCACGCCGATCACCACCAGGCCGTCCTTGCCGTACTTCGCTTCCCACGCCTTGACGTACGGCAGGGTGTGCTGGCAGTTGATGCAGTCGTAGGTCCAGAAGTCCACCAGCACCACTTTGCCGCGCAGGGATTCGGCCGTCAGCGGCGGCGAGTTCAGCCACTGCACGGCGCCGGACAGGGACGGCATCGTACCCTTGCCTGCCTCCTCCATCAGCGAGTCCGCCCGCACTTTGCTGATGAAATAGTCGACCACCTTCGGCACGTTCTCCAGCACGCCCTTCTCGACCGACGCCACACCTTCGGACGACGTGCTGGCCAGCAGGGGCTTGTCGGCGCCGGTGGCGATCACGGCGGCGGTGGCCAGCACCGCCACGCCGGCACCGCGGCGCAACCAGCCGGTGAACGGGATCGACGGCTTGAGCCGGTTGACCAGCCCGCGTCCGGCGAAGATCAAGGTACCCAGCGACAGCGCACTGCCCGCGCCGTAGGCCAGCAGCAACAGGCTGGTCTGGGCGTTGGCGCCTTGCAGCATGGCACCGGTGAGGATCACGCCCAGGATCGGCCCGGCGCAGGGCGCCCACAGCAGACCGGTGGCGACGCCGAGCATGATCGATCCCATGGGCCCGGCCTTCTTCCGGGCGTCCGGATCGAGGCGGTTGCCGAGCAGGACGAAGGGACGCGACAGCCAGTCGCCGACCCGGGCCGAGATCAGCGACAGAGCGAACAGCACCATCACGAACAGCGCGATGTGGCGGCCGGTGTTGCTGGCCTGGATCACCCACTCACTGCTGACCACCGCCAGGCTGGAGACCAGCGCGAAGGTCAGGGCCATGCCGCCGAGGGTCAGCAGGATCGAGGAGCGGCTGCGGTGGGCACCGGCGAACAGGAACGGCACCACCGGCAGGATGCAGGGGCTGAGGACGGTCAGCAGGCCGCCCAGAAAAGCGATGAGAAGCATGGGAGTCACCTTGATGTCGGAAGTGTTCCTGGTTCTGTGGCGGTCAGGCGTTCTGGCTGTCCAGCCATTGGCTCTGGGGTGTGCGGCTGGCGCCGTTCTCGGCCACCAGTTGACCCTGCGGCGTGCGGCTGGAGCCGTCGGCGGCCACCAGTTGACCCTGCGGCGTGCGGCTGGAGCCGTCGGCAGCCACCAGTTGGCCCTGCGGCGTGCGGCTGGAACCGTCGGCAGCCACCAGTTGCCCCTGCGGCGTGCGACTGGAACCGTCGGCGGCCACCAGTTGGCCCAGCGGCGTATGGCTGGAGCCGTCGGAAGCGAGGCCTTGCTTGGCCAGCGGCGTCAGTTGGAAGCAGGTGCCGTTGCCGCAGCTGTGCTGCTCCACGGCAGCGCTGGCGTGGGCGGCGACACCGGCGAAGGCAAAGGCGAAAGCGGTCAGAAAGCGCGATACGTTGTTCATGGCGTTGATCCTTTTATGAAAGTGGGCAATCAGTTTTCGTTGTGGCAGCCGTCGCCGAACTTGCTGTAATCGAGCACACGGGTCTGGCCGGCCGAGTCGAGGTAGGTCATGCGGGCGTCGACGATGCCGCAGCTCCCTGGGTTGCTTTCCTTGAGGGAAATCACTTTCTGGATGTCCAGATGCGTGCCGTAGGTGTAGGTTTGCGCAGCGACATCGGCCTCGGCGCGGGCCGACAGGGTGCAGATGTTCAGGGCGGCGAACAGGCAAGCGGCAGCGATGGTCTTGGTCTTGGCGTTCATGGCGTTTTCCTCGGGCGTCAATGGATGATTCGTTGTCCGGGCCCGGCGTCTGTGCCGTGCCTCGATGGAGCTCATTGAACGCTGGCGAGGTATCGCGCTTGTGTCGGCAAACGGCGCGTATCCATGGCTGTGTATCTGTGCAGGCCGGGGATACACAGCGATACAAAACCCTGAAAAAATCCGCTTTTTGCGTCAGCCTGTATCCGCCTGCGCGGCAGATACACTGCAATACAAACCCAGGCAGGCGGGCCCCTCGGGGCTCGATAGACTGCGCGTCATCCCCTTTGATTGAGGTTTGGCCCCATGGATCATGTCGATCACATCCTGATCGTCGACGACGACCGCGAGATCCGCGAGCTGGTCGGCAATTACCTGAAGAAGAACGGCCTGCGCACCACCGTGGTCGCGGACGGCCGGCAGATGCGCAGCTTCCTGGAAGCCAACACCGTGGATCTGATCGTGCTCGACATCATGATGCCCGGCGACGACGGCCTGCTGCTGTGCCGCGAGCTGCGCGCCGGCAAGCACAAGGCCACGCCGATCCTGATGCTCACTGCGCGCAACGACGAGACCGACCGCATCCTGGGCCTGGAGATGGGCGCCGACGATTACTTGACCAAGCCTTTCGCCGCCCGCGAGCTGCTGGCGCGGATCAACGCCGTGCTGCGCCGCACGCGCATGCTGCCACCCAACCTGGTGGTCACCGAAACCGGCCGCCTGCTGGCGTTCGGCCGTTGGCAGCTGGACACCTCGGCCCGCCACCTGCTGGACAAGGACGGCACCCTGGTCGCCCTGAGCGGCGCCGAATACCGCCTGCTGCGGGTGTTCCTCGACCATCCGCAGCGGGTGCTCAGCCGCGACCAGCTGCTCAACCTGACCCAGGGCCGCGAGGCCGACCTGTTCGACCGGTCCATCGACCTGCTGGTCAGCCGCCTGCGCCAGCGCCTGCTGGACGACGCCCGCGAACCGGCCTACATCAAGACCGTGCGCAGCGAAGGCTATGTGTTCTCCTTGCCGGTCGAAGTCCTCGGAGCCCCTGCATGAACCTTGCCCTGCGCTGGCCGCGCACCCTCGCCTCCCGGTTGTCGCTGATTTTCCTGATCGGGCTGATCCTCGCCCAGGCGCTGTCGTTCGGCGCGCAGTACTACGAGCGCTACGAAAGCGCCAAGCACACCATGCTCGGCAACCTGGAGACCGACGTCTCGACCTCCATCGCGATCCTCGACCGCCTGCCGGCCGAGGAGCGCCCGGCCTGGCTCAAGCGCCTGGCCCGGCCCAACTACGGTTACCTGCTCAGCGAGGGCGAACCCGGCACCCCGATCGGCGCAGGCGATGTGCCGGTGGCGGTCACGTCCATCACCGACGCCATCGGCGAGGCCTACCCGCTGACGTTCACCGACATCCCGGGCCCCAGGAAACACTTCCAGGGCCACCTGCGCCTGGGCGACGGCAGCCCGGTGACCATCGACGTGTGGCCGTCGATGGCGCCGCTCTCACCCTGGCTGCCGGTGGTGCTGATCGGCCAACTGGCCCTGATGCTGGTCTGCACCTGGCTGGCGGTGCGCATCGCGATCCGCCCCCTCACCCGCCTGGCCAATGCGGTGGAGACCCTCGACCCCAACGCCCACCCGATCAACCTGGACGAAAAGGGCCCCAACGAAGTGGCCTACGCGGCCCGTGCGTTCAATGCGATGCAGGCGCGCATCGCCGCCTACCTGAAGGAGCGCATGCAACTGCTCGCGGCGATTTCCCACGACCTGCAGACCCCGATCACGCGGATGAAACTGCGGGCCGAGTTCATGGACGACTCCGCCGAGAAAGACAAACTGTGGAACGACCTCGGCGAGATGGAGCACCTGGTGCGCGAGGGCGTGGCCTACGCCCGCAGCATCCACGGTTCCACCGAAGAGAGCCGGCGCACCCACCTGGACTCGTTCCTCGACAGCCTGGTGTTCGACTACCAGGACATGGGCAAGGACGTACAACTGGGCGGCAAGAGCGACGCGGTGATCGACACCCGCCCCCACGCCTTGCGCCGGGTGCTGGTCAACCTCACCGACAACGCCTTGAAGTTCGCCGGCGCCGCCGAACTGTGGGTCGAGCGGCAGGACGGCAAACTTTCGGTGAAAGTCATGGACCGCGGCCCCGGCATCGCCGAAGAGGAACTGGCCCAGGTGATGGAGCCGTTCTACCGCGTGGAGAACTCGCGCAACCGCAGCACCGGCGGCACCGGCCTGGGCCTGGCCATCGCCCAGCAATTGGCGATGGCTTTGGGCGGTTCGCTGAACCTGAGCAACCGAGAAGGCGGCGGACTGTGCGCCGAGCTGCGATTGCCCCTGCAAGGTTGATTTCTGTTTAAGAACCGCCGGCAAGCCGACGTCACGGACTACATTGCGCGATGCCGGCGGCTACAACGCCGGTAGAATCGGCCGATTGTTGCCCCTGGGCGACCCCTCTATCGTTGCGTGTATCGCCACATGCTCGCTGAACAGCCGAGCGATGAAGCAGACGTCCTCCGGCGACCGTCGGTCGTGACTGTCAGGTCTGACAGTCGCCGGACGCCGACATTTACTGTGTGGTGGCATCACATGCGCTCCGACCGAGACCGACCGCCATGACACTGCTGGAAAACGTAGAACAGACCTGCAAACGCCTGGCGCCCGGCGGGTGGCAGTCACTGATGCGGGCACACGGGCTGGACCTGTCGGCGGTGCCGCTTGACGTCGAGCTGCTCAAACCGCTGACCATCGATAGGACCCTGCCGGGCTTCGAGGATTTTTCAATGGCAGGCTTCCGGGCCATCGAGCCAGGAGAACCCTCGCGCAGCCTGCTCTTCCATGCCTTGGCCTCAGCGCGGGTCACGCTCGATGCAACCGGCCAGCCGTTGCAACTGTTTCCCTCCCCGGCCGAGATCGAAACGCTGCTCGACCTGGTCTTCGGCATCCGCCCTCCCACACTCGACGAGCTCCGGCAAAGGGCCCGGGGAGCGCCTCTCGCCGTAGCCGTGTTTGCCTGCGAATACCGTTGCGCCGTCGATACGGTGCACGGCGTACACGCCGACCTGTGCTTTTCCCGCACCGGCATCGCCCGTGTCGGCACCGCCGCCGCCCGGTACGACACCCGCCTGCGGAGCCATTTGCCTTGGGTGGACGATGACGCCTACGGCATCCGGGTCATGCCTGTGCGCTACAGCGCCTATGTCGCCGTGCAGCTCAAAGGCGACGCCGAACGGTTCGGTCCGTTGGACTTTCAGGAGGACATCGACGACGGCCTGGATTTCTGGGTGCCGCTGCACAAACTGTTCGAGGGCCCCGAATGCATCGCCGGCATGGAGCTGACGCTGCGGCTGGACAACCACCAGATCAACGAAAAGCTGCGGCACATACACCTGCGTCATGCCGGCACCGGTTGGCAGGAGCCGGAAATCAGCCAACCGCCGTTCGTCATCAGCGAGGGCCTGGCGTATTGGGCAGACCCGGCGGATCGGGGGCCAGGGCTCTTGCTGCCGCAGGTCAGGCCACGCCTGGTCGAGCCGGCCTGCCTCGACGGCCAGCCCCTTGCCTTTCAGATGCCGGCCGGAACCGCCGGCATGGTGCATGGCCGCCACAAGCTCAATGAGGACGGCAGCATCGAGGATCTGAACGACCGGGAAGGCGTGGGCGAGCTGGTCGACCGCGGCGGTTACCGGACCCTGCACTATCACGACGGTACGGCTGACGGTTGGGTGCGTGCGCATTGCTTGCCGTTGAACACCCAGATGCCGTCGGTGGCGGCTTACTCCGTGATCGGCCCGCCGGATTTCTTTCCCTTGTGCACCCAGCGACGGTTGCTGACGTGGGTGAACCACGAACCTGTAATACCCGACCCCGACATCTGGCACGCCCGGTTGCAAGCCCTGTCGAATGTCCGCTACTGCGCCAACCTGGCGCTCAAGGATCAACCGTTTTCGCCAGACGACCGCAGCGTGACGGCAATCGTGGCACAACTGCGCCACACCAGCGTTCCCCCCTCCGGCGACCTGCAACCGGCCATCGCCCGACCGACCTCATTGCCCGACGGCGCAGCCGGTGTGTTCGGCCCGGGTTGGGAGACCGGCTGGATCCGTCAGCGGATGCCAGACGACAGCTGGATCAATGTGCTCGCCGGTTACCAGATGGCCAGCCCGTTCACGGAAGACATACGCATCTGCGCGGCGCTGGGCTCGTTCTGGCCAGGCACCGCACCGGATTCGGCACAGACCTTTGAACCCCGCAGAACCTTGCACAGCATCATTCCGCTGACCGATGGGGAAACCGGTCAGGGGGCCGTCGCCTGGGATCACCAGCAACGGCCGCAACTGATACAGGATCAGGGGCGGACATTGGCCCGCTACCGCGCCTACGAATACAGCGACTACACGCAGGTCGCCCTCGACAACCGGTTTTCCCTGCAGCAGACCGGCGCCGTGGATCAGCAGGCCTACCAGAACCGGGTGCTGTCGATGTACCGCGTCTACAACGCACTCGGTGCAGGCCAGAACGACGCCGAGCGCAACCGTTGGCCGGTGCTTTCGTTCCAGAGCGTGCTGCGGCCCGATCCGGAGCTGGACCTGGCGGAGCGACAGGCCGGCACCGCACTGGACGGCTGGGTGCATCGCTACCGGATGTACCGACGCGGCGACGTCTCCACCCCGGCTGGCGACTTCAAGCGGCGGGACGTCGAGGTGCAGGAGCAGGTGAGCCTCTTCGTCAGCGTCGCAGCGATGCTGCTGAAGACCGACGGCGCCCCCTGGCGACTTGTGCTTGAACCGCTTTGATGTGGTGGTGGTCGGCGGTGGCCCCGCAGGATCCGCGGCGGCCATCGGCTGTGCGCAGCGCGGATGGCAGGTCGCCCTGATCGAGCGACACGCCTTTCCCCGCTTCCGCCCCGGCGAAAGTCTGCATCCGGGCATCGAGCCGTTGCTGCAACAACTGGGTGTGGCTGAACGGTTGTGCGGCATGGATGCCATGCGCTTCCACGGGCATTGGGTGCAGTGGAACGCACCGCCGCGATACATCGGCTTCGGCGGCGACGACAACGGCCCGTGGCGCGGCTTCCAGATCGCCCGAGCCCGGCTGGACATGGCGCTGCTGCAAAGGGCTGCGGCGCTGGGAGTGACGGTTCGTCAGCCTTGTCGGGCGCGACGGGTGCTCATCCACCAACACCGCGTGATCGGCGTGGACACCGACACCGGCCCCCTGTTTGCCTCGTACGTGCTCGACGCCAGCGGAGCGTCGGGCTGGCTCGGCCGTCGACTGCAGCTACCGCTGCGCCGTTGCTCACCACCGTTGCAGGTCCGCTTCGGCTACCTCGACGGGCACATTGCACCCTATTCGCAGACACCGCACCTGCTGTCCGACACCGACGGCTGGACATGGCTGGCGCAGGTGGAGGAACAAACGCTGCACTGGGCACGGCAGACATTCGAAGCGCAACGCCTGACGAGGGGGGATCACCCGCCTTGCGCATTGCCCGAACCGCTGCGGAACCTGCCGCCCCGGGGGCGCCCCCGCAGCGCCGACGTGACGTGGCGCATCAGCGCCGCCCCCGCCGGCAGCGGCTACTTCATTGCCGGCGACGCGGCCAGCCAGCTCGACCCGGCCTCCTCCCACGGCGTGCTCAAGGCCCTGATGACAGGCATGCAGGCTGCGCAAGCAATATCCGACTGTCTCCGGCATCCGGCTTTGCAGACGGCGGCGCAGTCGCAATACAGCCAATGGTTGAGCGACTGGTTCGAACGGGACAAGGCCCAGTTGCAGCGTTTCTATCGCCTGCACCCGTGTCCGCCCCGGTGGCTGCCGACCGATGAATGAATCAGTTCCCCACCACACCGTCGTCATGCAACTGGCGCAGCAGCGCCTGTCCGCTGTCCAGAAACGCCGTAGTCACAGGCAACCCGGCTTCGGCCGCCAGCGCCCCGAGGTGTTCGGCCCCGATCATCTGCGGCCATTCGCCGATCCGTTGCAGCAGACGCCAGGCCAACGGGCTCAGCTCGGAAAACCTCACGCTGAAGTCTGCCGTGCGCCTGACCAGCAACAGGGTCGGCTCGGCGGGCGGCGTGGCCGGTCGATGATCCGGCCCCAGCTTCTGCACCGGCCAAGCGTAGGCCAGCGGCCAGGCAAGTGGCGACACCTGCAACGGCCGGGTCAGCAACGAGGCGCCGTCGTTCGGCGGCAAGGGCTGCGCATCGGACTGCTGCAACACCATCTCCACCCATTCGTAATGGGCCAGTTCCACCAGGAACCCCGGCCACTGGCCTTCGCCCGGCTCGTCCGCGCGATCGGCGAGGTAGCCGACGAACGCTTCGGCGATTTCACCGAACTTCGGCGTCTGCGCGCGGTGATCCCGCAGAAAGCCGCGGACCAATGTGCGCCAGGCGTCCTGGCCGATGATCCGGATCAGCACCGGAAAGGTGCCGCCCAGCAACTGCGAAACATTGTTGAACACCAGGTCGCGGTACACCTCGACCCGCGCCGCCTTCATGCCGGGCGGAGGCGACTGGTTGTCCGGATCCCGCAGGTAGCGGGTCAAGGCCAGTTGTTGCCGCTCAAGGCTGTCCATGCTGACCTCCTTCGGCTTGCAGGCGGCGGATGGTCCGCAACTCAGCCACCAGGTCGGAGAACGCCGGGAAGTTGAAGTCCCGTTCAAGCAAGGTCGGCCGCGCACCGAAACGGGCATAGGCTTTGGCCAGCAGCGCCCACACCACCGGTTTCACCGGGGCGCCGTGGGTGTCGATCTTCAGCGTGTCGGACTCATCGAAATGCCCGGCCACGTGCATGCCGACCACCCTGCCCGGCTCGATGGCATTCAGCAGGGTCAGCGGGTCGAACCCGTGGTTGACCGAGTTCACGTAAACGTTGTTGACGTCCAGCAGCAGGTCGCAGTCGGCCTCGCGCAGCACGGCGTTGGTGAAGGTCGCTTCGTCCATGTCCTGCCGGGGGGCGGCGTAATAGGAAACGTTTTCCACCGCCAGCCGCCGGCCGAGGATGTCCTGGGCCTGGCGGATCCGTGCGGCGACGTGGTGCACCGCCTCTTCGGTGAACGGCAGCGGCAGCAGGTCGTAGAGGTGGCCGTCGTCGCTGCAGTAGCTCAGGTGTTCGCTGTACAGCGGCACGTCGTAGCGGTCGAGGAACGCGCGCACCTCGTGCAGGAAACCGGTGTCCAGCGGCGCCGGGCCGCCCAGGGACAGCGACAGGCCGTGACACGACAGCGGGTAGCGCTCAGCCAGTTCGCGCAACGCCGCGCCATGGGCGCCGCCGACGCCGATCCAGTTTTCCGGCGCGACCTCAAGGAAGTCGAAATCGCCGGTGCGGGCGGATCGCAGGTCTTTGATCAGGCCACGGCGCAGGCCGAGCCCGACACGGGGCGGTACGGTGGGATGTTGAGTCTGCATGGGCAAGGTCTCGGTTGAGGCGCCGCCGGAGATGGCGGCTGACCTGTCCAGTAGGCGCCCTGGCTGTATCGCGGCTGTGTGGCCGGCCGGGTGAAGGTCGACGGTTTTGTATCGCGAACGGGGCCATACACACTGGGATACACGCCGGCGGTGGGTCCCGGGGCAGAAATCCGATGTCCGCCATCGGTTCGGGGTGAGTGTTTTGCCATCACGGGACTAGACTCAAACATTACCCAGTCGAGGGGGCCGCAGGGCGCCGCTTGCGCCCGATTCCATGACCACCGCCCGGTGGCGATCGCCTCGACGCCCGCACAGCCGCCGGAGCGTGATCCTGCAACAGGAGCACCTGTGATGGACGAGGCCAGACTCAACGAGTTCATGGGCAAACTGGTCAACGACATGGGCGGCGCGGCGATGCTGGCCAATGTCATCGTCGGCGAAGAGCTCGGCCTGTACCGGGCGATGGCCGACAGCCAGCCGATCAGCCCGGAAACCCTCGCCGAAAAGACCGCCTGCAACACCCGCCTGGTGCGCGAATGGCTCAGCGCCCACGCCGCCTCCGGCTACATGGAACACCTGGACGGAAAATTCCGACTTCCCGAAGAACAGGCCCTGGCCTTGGCCATCGAAGATTCGCCAGTGTATGTCGCCGGCGGCCTCGGGGTGGTCGCGTCGTTTTTCCACGACAAGGACAAACTGGTCAAAGCCATGCGCGGCAACGGCGCCCTGCCCTGGGGCGACCACCACCCGTGCATGTTCACCGGCACCGAGCGGTTCTTCCGCCCAGGCTACAAGGGGCACCTGATCGCCGAGTGGCTGCCGGCGCTGGACGGCGTGGTGGCCAAGCTTGAGGAAGGCGCCAAAGTCGCCGACGTCGGCTGCGGCCATGGCGCCTCCACGGTGATCATGGCCCAGGCCTACCCCAATTCGCGCTTCGTCGGTTTCGACTACCACGCGCCCTCGGTGACCGTCGCCACCCAACGCGCCGAAGAAGGCGGGGTCAGCAGCCGGGCACGGTTCTTCCAGGGCACGGCGAAAAGTTTTCCCGGCGACGACTACGACCTGATCTGCTACTTCGACTGCCTGCATGACATGGGCGACCCGGTCGGCGCGGCGCGTCACGCGTATGACTCGTTGAAGGACGACGGCACGGTCCTGCTGGTCGAGCCGTTCGCCAACGATACGCTGGACGACAACATCAACCCGGTCGGCCGGTTGTTCTACGCCGCCTCGACGTTCATCTGCACCCCGAACTCGTTGTCCCAGGAAGTCGGCCTCGGGCTCGGCGCGCAGGCCGGCGAGCTGCGTTTGCGCAAGGTGTTCAGCGAGGCGGGCTTCAAGCAGTTTCGGCGGGCCACGCAGACGCCGTTCAACCTGATTCTGGAGGCACGCAAGTAACGCGGCGGGGTAAGGGAGCGTGCTCCCGACGGTGCGCAGGCCCCAAAACACAGAGGCCTGCTGCGCAATCCGGCGGGAGCAAGCCCCCTGGCCATGGCAGGTGCTAATCTGCATGCACCTTCTGCCTGCGGAGCTTCGGTCATGACCGACCGTTCCTGTCCCGACCGTTCCAACCCCGACGCCTTCACCCATTTGCTGGAAGCCATGGCCGGCGGCGACTTCGTGGTGCTCACCGGCGCCGGCATCAGCACCCCGTCCGGCATCCCCGACTACCGCGACAGCGACGGCGTGCGCCGTGGCCGCCAGCCGATGATGTATCAGGAGTTTCTCGCCGCCCCCGAATCCCGCCGCCGCTACTGGGCCCGGGCCATGCTCGGCTGGCCCCGGGTGCGCCAGGCCCGGCCGAACGTGGCCCACGAGGCGTTGGCCGACCTGCAGGAGCGCGGCCTCATCAACGGGGTCATCACCCAGAACGTCGACACCCTGCACGACCGCGCCGGCAGCCGCGACGTGATCGAACTGCACGGCAGCCTGCACCGGGTGCTCTGTCTGGACTGCGGCCGGCGCAGCGAACGGGACTCGGTCCAGCAATGGATGGAAACGCAGAACCCTTACCTTGCCGGCGTCGATGCGGTGCAGGCGCCGGATGGCGACACCCTGCTCGACCCGGCCTTCGAGGCACGGTTCCAGATGCCCCGCTGCCCCCATTGCGACGGCGAACGGATGAAGCCGGACGTGGTGTTCTTCGGCGAGAACGTCGCCCAGCCCACGGCGGCGCAAGCCATGGCGGCGGTGGAACGGGCGGCCGGGATGCTGGTGATCGGATCGTCCCTGATGGCGTTTTCGGCCTTTCGCCTGTGCCGGGCGATCGCCGACCGGGGCAAGCCGCTGATCGCGATCAACCTGGGCAAGACCCGGGCGGATGAATGGCTGGACCTGAAGATCGAAGGTTCGTGCGAAGTGTTGTTGCCCCGCTTGGCGAAATGCCTGGCCCCATGACGGCTTTTGTGGGAGCCAGCCTGCTGGCGATGGCGGTGGATCAGGCACCGGAGATGCCAGCTGTGCCGGCCTCATCGCTGGCAAGTCGAATCGTCGCACCGCAGCTCCCACAGGTTTCGGTGGAGGGCTCAGACCCTGTCATCACCCCGGATCCCTGTGGGAGCCAGCCTGCTGGCGATGGCGTCCTTCAAGGCTCCGCAGGGCCCAGGCGCTGGCCGAGGTTTTCCTGGCGCAGGATATCGAACAGTGCCTGCGCCGCCGCCGACAGTTCGTTGCCCGGCTCGGTCAGCACACCGATGGCCCGCTCCACCACCGGTTCGCGCAAGGTCAGGCAGCACGCGCCCAGTTCCTGCATCTGCACCGCGCACAGGGCCGGCACGGCGCTGACGCCCAGGCCGCTGGCGACCATCCTTCCGACCGTCGCCAGTTGATGGCTTTCGAACTCCACCGGGAGTTTCATGCCCCGGGCCTGCAAGTGCTCCTCAAGCATCACCCGCACCGTGGACGGTCGCTGCAACGTGATGAACGGTTGCTCAAGCAAGGTCAGCCAGTCGATTTCCTGGCGCCCGGCCCACGGCGAATCCTGGGGCACCACCGCCACGAAGCGGTCGGTGTACAGCGGCGTGAAGCTCAACGACGTGCTCTGCATCGGCTCGAACGCCACCCCGAGTTCCACCTGACGGTCGCGCACCATCTCCAGCACCTGTTCGTTGACCACGTCGTTGACCGTGACATTGACGTTCGGGTAACGCGCGCGGAAATTCTTCAGGATCGGCGGCAGCAGGTTGCCGGCGAACGACGGCATCGCCGCCAGCGTCACCCGCCCCCGTTGCAGGCTGAAGCGTTGGCGCATTTCGTCTTCGGCGTTGTCCCAGTCGGCGATCAGGCGCCGGGCCAGCGGCAGCAGGGATTCACCCTCCGGGGTCAACGCCACGTTGCGGGTGTTGCGGCTGAACAGGCGTCCGCCCAGCCCCTCTTCCAGCGCCTTGATGGTCAGGCTCAGCGCCGACTGCGACAGGTGCAGGCGCTCGCAGGCCACGGCGAAACTCAGGCTCTGGGCCACGGCGAGGAAGGCGCGGATCTGTTTGATGGTCATGGTCGCGTTGCTCCAGTTGTAAGCCGCAAGCGTTAAGCTGCAAGACGGGGACGGTGATTAATTGAGTTTTATCAATCAATCCACCCTAAAAATCAACTTAACAAATATATCGTCCGGCGAGACACTCCAACCATTCGGCTAGCCAGCCGCCTACCAACAATAAAAGAGGTGCCTATGGCAGGTTTCGACAAGCGCGTGTACTCCTACGAGGAGGCTCTGGCCGGCCTCAAGGACGGCATGACCGTGATTTCCGGCGGCTTCGGCCTGTGCGGCATCCCCGAAAACCTGATCGCCGAGATCAAGCGCAAGGGCACCCGCGACCTCACCGTCGTCTCCAACAACTGCGGCGTCGACGGCTTCGGCCTCGGTGTGCTGCTGGTGGACCGGCAGATCCGCAAGGTGGTGGCCTCCTACGTCGGCGAGAACAAACTGTTCGAGGAACAGCTGCTCAAAGGCGACATCGAAGTCGTCCTCACCCCGCAAGGCACCCTGGCCGAGAAAATGCGCGCCGGCGGCGCGGGCATCCCGGCCTTCTTCACCGCCACCGGCGTCGGCACCCCAGTGGCCGAAGGCAAGGAAGTGCGTGAGTTCCACGGCCGCAAATACCTGATGGAAGAGTCCATCACCGGCGACTTCGCCATCGTCAAAGGCTGGAAGGCCGACCACTTCGGCAACGTCATCTACCGCCACACCGCCCAGAACTTCAACCCGCTGGCCGCCACCGCCGGCAAGATCACCGTGGTCGAGGTCGAAGAGATCGTCGAACCCGGCGAGCTGGATCCGTCGCAGATCCACACCCCCGGCATCTACGTCGACCGGGTCATTTGCGGCACGTTCGAAAAACGCATCGAACAGCGCACCATCCGCAAATAACTCAGGCTGACGGAGAACAAGAACATGGCACTTACCCGCGAACAAATGGCTCAACGCGTCGCCCGCGAAATGCAGGACGGCTTCTACGTGAACCTCGGCATCGGCATCCCGACCCTGGTCGCCAACTACATCCCCGAAGGCATGGAAGTCATGCTGCAATCGGAAAACGGCCTGCTCGGGATGGGCCCTTTCCCGACTGAAGACACCATCGATGCCGACATGATCAACGCCGGCAAACAGACCGTGACCGCGCGGATCGGCGCGTCGATCTTTTCCTCGGCCGAGTCCTTCGCGATGATTCGCGGCGGTCACGTCGACCTGACCGTGCTCGGCGCGTTCGAAGTGGACGTGCAAGGCAACATCGCCTCGTGGATGATCCCCGGCAAACTGGTCAAGGGCATGGGCGGCGCGATGGATCTGGTGGCCGGCGCCGACAACATCATCGTCATCATGACCCACGCCTCCAAGGACGGTGAGTCCAAGTTGCTGAGCCAGTGCAGCCTGCCGCTGACCGGCGCCGGGTGCATCAAGCGCGTCCTGACCGACCTCGCCTACCTTGAAATCGAAAATGGCGCTTTTGTCCTCAAGGAACGCGCACCTGGCGTCAGCGTCGAGGAAATCGTCGCCAAAACCGCTGGTAAACTGATCGTCCCGGATCACGTACCGGAAATGCAGTTCGCTGCCGAGTGAGGAATTCGAAAATGCAAGACGTCGTCATTGTTGCCGCCACGCGCACCGCGATCGGCAGTTTCCAGGGGGCGCTGGCCACCGTCTCCGCCGTGGATCTGGGCGCGGCGGTCATCCGCCAGCTGCTTGAGCAGACCGGTCTGGACGGTGCCCAGGTCGATGAAGTGATCATGGGCCAGGTGCTGACCGCCGGCGCCGGCCAGAACCCGGCGCGCCAGGCCGCGATCAAGGCCGGCCTGCCCCACGCCGTGCCGGCCATGACCCTGAACAAGGTCTGCGGCTCGGGCCTCAAGGCCCTGCACCTGGGCGCCCAGGCGATCCGCTGCGGCGACGCCGACGTGATCATCGCCGGCGGCCAGGAGAACATGAGCCTGGCCAACTACGTAATGCCCGGCGCCCGCACCGGCCTGCGCATGGGCCATGCCCAGATCGTCGACACCATGATCAGCGATGGCCTGTGGGACGCCTTCAACGACTACCATATGGGCATCACCGCCGAAAACCTGGTGGACAAGTACGGCATCAGCCGCGAGCAGCAGGACGCCTTCGCCGCCGCTTCGCAGCAGAAAGCCGCTGCAGCCATCGAGGCCGGCCGCTTCGTCGATGAGATCACCCCGATCCTGATCCCCCAGCGCAAAGGCGACCCGGTGGTGTTCAAGACCGATGAGCAACCGCGCGGCGACACCACCGCCGAATCCCTGGCCAAGCTGCGCCCGGCCTTCAAGAAGGACGGCAGTGTCACCGCCGGCAACGCATCGTCGCTCAACGACGGCGCCGCCGCCGTGATCCTGATGAGCGCCGAAAAGGCCAAGGCCCTGGGCCTGCCGGTGCTGGCGAAAATCGCGGCCTACGCCAACGCGGGCGTCGACCCGGCGATCATGGGCATCGGCCCGGTCTCGGCCACCCGCCGCTGCCTCGACAAGGCCGGCTGGTCGCTGGATCAGCTGGATCTGATCGAAGCCAACGAAGCGTTCGCGGCCCAATCGCTGGCGGTGGCCAAGGACCTGCAATGGGATCTGGCCAAGGTCAACGTCAACGGCGGCGCCATCGCCCTCGGCCACCCGATCGGCGCATCGGGCTGCCGCGTGCTGGTGACCCTGCTGCACGAAATGCTCAAGCGCGATGCGAAGAAAGGTCTGGCGACCCTGTGCATCGGCGGCGGCCAAGGTGTGGCGCTGGCGCTGGAACGGGCGTAAGCCAAAAGCCTTCATCAGCGGTCGGCGAATCCACGACATCCGTCGCCCTCTGGCAACAAACCCGGCACGGCTTGCGTCGTGCCGGGTTCTTTTTTGCCTGGGCTCAGGGGAAACCGTTCAACATCGTCGGTGACTGACCCACCGCCATCGCCAGCAAGCTGGCTCCCACAGGTTTTTGCGATGATCTGCCATTTCTGCGTACACCGCCGGCCCCTGTAGGAGCTTGCCTGCAAGCGATGGCGGCATATCAGGCAATGAAGATGTCGGGTGTGCCGACCTCATCGCCAGCAGGCTGGCTCCCACAGGATTCTGCGTTGGGCTGCCATTTCTGCGAACGCCGCCGACCTTTGTGGGAGCTGGCTTGCCAGCGATGGCGGCATGTCAGGCAACGAGGATGTCGGCTGTGCTGGCCTCATCGCTAGCAAGCTAGCTTGTATGTTTAGACTTGAAGGGGTGGGCGGGACTAAAAGCAAGAATCCGACTCTAGCCAGTACGGACCGTGGGAGACTTCTCGTCCCGCCCTTTCT
>NZ_NEIP01000031.1:0-13038 GCF_002112745.1 Pseudomonas sp. B7(2017)
GGGTTCGTGGTGCGTGGCGCTGGCGTCGATCCTGTGTTTTTCCGCGTTCAGCGAAGGGCCGGTGGTGCACGCCTGGCTGATTCCGATCCTGCTGGCGATGAGGCCGGCACAAACCACCTCAAACCCAGGCCACCGCCAGCAACCCCGCCCCCAACACCGTGCACAGCGGCGAGTAGAACCAGGTGTCGAGCCAGGCGAACCGCGAGGCCTTCACCTCCTTGAAGAAGCCCACCAGCTCCGAGTCGCCGATGGCCCGGGCGAACATCAGCAGCGCAATCGCGCTGATCACCCATTGCAGCGACCAGTGCTGCACCGTCGGCAACCACCACCCCACCCGCAGGCACACCAGCGCGGCCACCGACAGCAGCGCCGCCGCCACCAGCAACGTCAGCCAGCCCGACGGCTTGAACGCCGGCCGCAACGTCGCCGCGCCTTCGGCCACGGGCACGTGCGGAACCACCGCAGCCGCCGCCCACTGCCCGCCCAGGGCCCAATACACATGCACCAGGCTGATCACCGCGAACACCGTGACCAACCCTCGAGCCAAGACAAACGTCATGGTCGCGGTTCCTTGTTTTCGATTTGAACAAAATCATCCTAGACGGCATTTTTCCATGTGCACGACCGTTCGACCTTGGGTAAAGTGCCGCCCATGAAATTCACCCGTTCCGATCGCTCACTGCTGGCCTGGATGCTCTATTGCTGCGTCCTGTTCAACGTGTTCGCCTGCAGCATCGGTCACGGGCAAATGGTCGGGATGCAGCTCAACGGCCTCGGCGGCCAGTTCTGCGCGGTCGATCCGGCCACCCAGGCGCCGCTCGCCGCCACCCCTTCCGAAGAAAAACTGCCGACCCTGGCCAAAGCCTTCGGCTGCCCGCTGTGCTCCACCGGCGGCATGGGGCCGGCGTTCAACTCCAGCCTGACCCTGGCGATCCTGCCGGAACAGCACAGCCCGCCGCGGCCGGCCATCGTCAGCGCCGACCTCCCCGCCCGCTTCACCTGGCCTTCGGCCAACCCCCGCGCCCCGCCGCTCGCCTGAGTGCCCTTGCCTTTTTGATTCGTCAGCCCACTGCGCCAACGCGCGGCGTTCGCCTGTGCGCTGATTCCTAGACAAGCATTCAGGATTCAAACGATGAAACAACTCACTTTGCTGGCGAGCCTGTGCGGCTGCCTGTCCGTCAACGCCTGGGCGCAATCGGCCGTGGACCTGGCGCCGATCACCATCGACGGCGAGTCCGCCGCCGAACCGGGCCTGAGCCTGGACGGCTCCAGCGGCATGGCCTCGCGCCTGGGCCTGAGCGTGCGCGACACGCCGGCCTCGGTGGCGGTGGCGAACCGCAACGACATCGAACGCCACGGCGCGCAGAACTTCCAGGACGCCGCCAACACCCTGCCCGGCGTCAACGCCAGCGCCCCGCCGGGCTTCGGCGGGTTCGTGTCCTACCGCGGCTTCACCAGCAGCCAGATCACCCAGATGTTCAACGGCGTCAACGTCTCCGGCGGGCTGGCGCGGCCGGTCGATGCGTGGATCTACGACCGGGTCGAACTGGTCGGCGGCCCGTCGTCGCTGATCAACGGCGCCGGCTCGGTCGGCGGCTCGCTCAACTACGTGACCAAGCTCGCCACCCGCGACGAGCAGGCCGTCGAAGGCCGGGTCAGCTACGGCACCTTCGACACCGTCGAAACCGCCTTCGGCCTCAACCATGCCCTGAGCGAACCCGGCGCCGACGTGCAGCACTACGCGCGGCTGGACGTCAGCCACAACACCGGCAACGGCTACATCGACCGCCAGGAGCGGGACGCCTGGAGCGTGGCGTTCTCCCTGCTCAGCGACCTGACGCCCGACCTGTCGCACACCCTGGCCCTGGAATACCAGGACGAGCACGAAGACAGCCCGTACTGGGGCACGCCGGTGCTCAATCCCAAGGCGGGCGAGCTGAAGATCGACAAGCACAACCGCTTCAACAACTACAACGTCGAGGACGGCCGCTACGAACAGCGCACGATCTGGGTGCGCTCGATCATCGACTACCGGATCAACGACAGCACCACCCTGCGCAACACCCTCTACCACCTGGACAGCCAGCGCGACTACCGCAACCTGGAGACCTACCAGTACAACGCCGACAACAGCGCGGTGAACCGCTCCACCGCGTATCAGGTGCGGCACCAGGGCGAACAGAACGGCAACCAGTTCGAACTGCGCCACGACAACGCCCTGTTCGGCCTCGACACCACGTGGTCCGGCGGCTTCGAGTACAAGGTCAACCAGACCACCAACTCGCCGCTCAACGTCAAGGGCGCGAGCACGGTCGACCCCGACAACTACCGGCCTGGGCACTTCTACGACATTCCCGGCACCAAGCCTGGCTTCGTCAGCGACAAGACCAACGAGGTCACCACCAAGGCCCTGTTCGCCGAAAACCGTCTGGCGCTGACCGACAAGCTGGCGTTGCTCACCGGGCTGCGCTACGACGACATCGACCTGGACGTGACCAACCACCGCACCGTGACCGCCAGCAACCCCAAGCACCTCAAACGCAGCTGGGAACCGGTCACCGGCCGCGTCGGGCTGACCTACCAATTCATTCCGTCGGCCAACGTCTACGTGCAGTACAGCACCGCCGCCGAACAGCCGAACGGCACCCAGGACTTTGATGTCTCGACGGGCAAGCAGTGGGAGATCGGCAGCAAGTTCGACTACCTGAACGGACGCGGCTCGGCGACAGTGGCGGCCTACACGATCGAGCGCAAGGACTTCGCCGTGACCGATCCGCTGGACCCGACCCTAAGCATCCCGGTGGGCCAGCAGACCTCCAAAGGCATCGAGGTCGCCAGTTCGCTGCGCATCACCGACCGGTTGCTGGCCGAGGGCAACTTCGCCTGGGTCGATGCCCAATACGACGACTTCACGGAGAAGAACGCCGCCGGCGTGGTGGTCTCGCGCAAGGGCAACACGCCGACCAACGTGCCGGACCGCGTGGGCAACCTGTGGCTGACCTATGACTTCTCGCCGCAATGGCAAGGCGGGGTCGATGCGCGGTACGTGGCGTCGGTGTACGCCGACACGGCCAACACCATGACCGTGCCGTCGTACACGCTGTTCGGCAGTTTCCTGAGCTACAAGGTCGATGCGCACACCACCGTCACCGGCCGGGTGCGCAACCTGACCAACGAGGTGTACGCCGAGTTCGCCCATGTGTCGCCCGCGTACTACCTGGGCACGCCGCGCACCTTCGAGCTGGCGGTGCAGACGCGGTTCTGAGGGCGCGACCAGAGCGGTTGACCATTGAAGGCGCCGGCCTTGGTCACAGGCCGGCGGCCACTTTGTCCGCCACGTCCTTGGGCAACCAGGCCTGCCACACCTGCGGGTGATCCTTCATGAACGCCACCGCCGCCTCCCGCGGCGGTGTGTGTTTCTCGCTCATGCCGGCCAAAGCCTTGTTCAGCGCGTCGATGGGGAAATCGACCTTGGCGAAGAACGCCGCGATCTCCGGGTATTCCTTCTGGAACGGCGCCGACACGCCGATCGACAGCTTCGAGGCCAGCGAACGGGTCGGTTTCGGGTTGGGGTTGTCGGCGTCGGTCAGGGTTTTCCAGGCCTCGGCGTCGAAGGGTGGCTCTTGCAACTGGATCAGCTTGAATTTGCCGAGCAGCGGCGTCGGCGACCAGTAATAGAACAGCACCGGCTTGCCCCGGCGGATCGATGAACTGATTTCCGCATCCAGGGCCGCACCGGAGCCACTGCGAAAGTTGGTGTAGGCATCCTGCAATCCGTAGGCGATCAGCTTCTGCTTGTTCACCACCTCCGAAGTCCAGCCGATCGGGCTGTTGAGGAAGCGCCCCTTGGCCGGATTCTCCGGATCCTTGAACACATCCTTGTACTTGATCAGGTCGCTGACGCTGCGCAGGTCCGGCGCCAGCGGCTTGATGCCTTTGGCCGGGTCGCCCTTGACCACGTACTCCGGCACCCACCAGCCCTCGGTGGCGCCCTTGACCGTGTCGCCGAGGCTGGCGACCTTGCCTTCGGCCTCGGCCTTGACCCACACCGGGCTGCGGCCGGCCCACTCTTCGCCGATGACCTGGATGTCGTTGTTGGCCAGCGCCGTCTCCAGGGTGATGGTGGTGCCCGGCAAGGTGTCGGTGGGCAGGCCGTAGCCCTTCTCGACGATGATCCGCAGCACGTCGGTGATCAGGCTGCCGCTCTCCCAGTTAAGGTCGGCGAAATGGATGGGCTTTTGCGCAGCGTTCGCCGCCGGCGTCGCCAGCAGGGCCCATGCGCTCAGGCAGGCGAAAAACCACTGTCGTAATCCGTTCATGCGTTGCACCTCGTGCTGTTCGCAGCAATAGCAGGACGGCCTGACAGAAGACCGCAAGCCTCTGAATACTCAGTCAACTGACTGTAGACGAGGTTCCTGCTTTTTCAGGGCATGACACGGACGAAGATCAGTTTTCAGACATTTCCTGCAAGCGCTGCAGCTCGCGTCTGACCATGCTGGCGTATTCCGCCGGGCGCAGGCCGTAGATCTGCGAGGCCACCCAACCGAGCCAGGCGCCTTTCAGCTCGGCCTTCGCGGCGTAGAGCCTGCGGGCCTCCTCACGGGCGCGGTCGAGGTGCTGCCCATGAAAGTCGGCGCGGCTCACTCGCTGGCCTTGAACGTCACCAGTTCGCCCTTGCGCCACTTGGCGGCCTTGGCGGTGACGGCCTTGAGGGTCTTGGTCAGGCCTTCGGTCAACTGCGCGTGGGCGGCGAACACCGTCACCACGTTGTGGCCTTCCTTGAACACGATGGCATGGCCCTCGGCGGTGGTGACGAAGGCGTAGTCGCCCAGGCCGTAGACCACCAGCTTGATGTCACGAAAGCGGATGTCGAACTTGCCGCCTTCGCGGCTGGGCAGCACCGACGCGCTGAAATGGTCGCCGACCTTGAGCTTGAGCCCCGGCTTGTCGTCCACCACCAAGGCGCTTTCGGTGTCGATCTCCGCCACGTAAATGCCTTCGGCGTTCTGTTCGGTGACATACACGAAACGCGATTGGAACTGCTTGACCAGCTTTGCCCGCAAATCGCCCAACACGAACAAGGCATGCATATCGAGGTTACTGACTGCCAAAGAAACATCCCCACACTGGAAAAGAGTGCCGCACGCCGGAAAACGCGCACGGCGAAAAAGTGACGGCCGGGCCGACGGTATTGCCGAATGAATCAGGTGAAAGCCTGAGCGGGGCAGCGACCCCTTCATCGCGAGGTTCGGTAAGACTAACGGAATGCCGCTCGCGGAATCTGCCCTGAAGTTCGCCGGACGTTGAAGGAAAACGCCTCGTCATGGGCCGGACAAAACCGACTACGAACTTTAGGGAAAAAACTTACTAAAAAAAGCATTTTTCCGACATATCGCCGGTAAAAAATTGCTTTAGATAAACAACGTTCGCCAACAGGCACTGGCGATTCTAGAGCACCGACGCTCGATACGACTACCCGCAACGGTAAACCAATGCCGATCCGACCACGAAAAGGACTTCACATGTGCAACCTGACCCACTTCGCCTTGCCCGCCCAGGCCCGTCCCGACGCCCTCCCATTCCCGCCGACGGCGGACGGCTACGCCTTGCAACGCAATGAACCCGTTACCGACGGGCCGCGCTATCGCGTGGTGCCGGCCGGTAACGGGTTCTTTCACATCAAGGAAACATCTACAGGACGTGTGAGAGGATTCCGCAAGGATCACAACCAGGCCTGCGCCCTCGCCCGGTCACTGGAAACGCAAGCGGGCCTCTGAGCCGGTCAGTGCAGGTGGCCTTCAAGCCCGGCGTTCAGCTGCGCCAGCCAAGCGGCCCTGCACTCTTCCGCCTCGTCGCGGCTGGCGAACGCCGTCCCCCGGGGCTCGCCGTTGAGCAGCACCACCCAGCACACGCGCTGCCCCCGCGCCCGCAAGCCAGCGGGCACGGCACTGCCGATCACCGCCGCCACATCGACCCTGCACTGCATGCTGACCTCCCGAGACCATTAGCTACCTAACTATGCAGGCAGAGTAATGACTCAGGCCCCAGGGAAACAGCCGCCGGGATGCACAGCTTCATTGCAGGTGCGGCAACAATCCTCAGCGCGGCGCCTCAGGCTTGTAGCCCAGGCGCAATCCGCCCCAATGCCGGCCCTTGACGGTGATCGGCACCGACAGGTCGTGCATCAGCTCGCCGGTGTCGCGGGTGTAGGTCTGCAACAGCACCGGCTGCTGGTGGCTGCCGCAGCGGATGCCGGTGCGGTCGGCGAACTTGCGTTTGGTGCGGTTGTTGACGGTGTCCGCCTGCTCGTCGCCGGTCAGCGGCTGGCTGAACACTTGGTTGTGGGTCGGCACGTAACCCTGCTGGGTGCAGGCGATGGCGAACACCAAACCTTCGTGCCGCGGCAGCAAGGGTTCCTGGATCGCCGGCAGCACCTGGTCGGTGTAGCGGTCGAACCGGGTCTGATACTTCTCCGGCCGCGTGCCGGGGATCGGCTGGTAGTGACGGTCGAACAGGTCGTCGAGGCTGATCCGGCCTTGATCGACATCGGCCTCGAAGCGCGCGGCGATCTGTTCGGCCCCTTCGCGGGCCAGGTCGTAGATGCGCTGGTGGTAGTCATCCAGCCCGACCTCGGCCAGCCGTTCGCTGATGGTCTCGGCCTGGCCTTCCATCTGCACGGCGGCTTCGGCGAGGCGGCGGGTCTGCTGGTCGCTGATGGCCAGGTCGGCGCGCATCTGCTCGATGGCGGTGAACAGGCTGTCGAGCTGCTCGCGGTTGGTCTCGGCGCCCTGGGCGATCTCGCCCACTTGGGTTTCCACCCCGGCGGCCAGCCGGGCGATGTTTTCCAGGTGCTGGCCGGTGAGCTCGACCTGCTCCACGCCTGTGTGCAGGTCATCGGAGAGCTGGCGGATCTGCTCCACCACCTGCGCGGTGCGTTGCTGGATGTCGGCGACCATTTCGCCGACCTCGTCGGTGGCCGACGCCGTGCGCGCCGCCAGGCCCCGCACCTCGTCCGCCACCACCGCAAACCCGCGCCCGTGCTCGCCGGCACGGGCCGCCTCGATGGCGGCATTGAGCGCCAGCAGGTTGGTCTGGCTGGCGATGGACTGGATCACCAGCGTGACGCGCTGAATGTCGTCGCTGCGCTGGCTCAGGGCTTCGATCAGCTCGCGGCTGTCGTTGGCGCGCTGGCTGAGCTGATGCATGCGCGAAATGGAATCGACCAGCACGGTATGCCCCGCCGCGCTGCTGTGGTGCGCCTCGCTGGCGGCGCCCAACGCCTGCCGGCTGAGCTGCGACGTGGCCTGTTCGGTGGCGATCATCACCTCGGCGTTGCTGACGATCTGCTGTGCCGCATCGAGCTGGGATTGCAGCTTGCCGGCCAGGGCCTTGACCGAAAACGCCACACCGGCGGCGGACAGCGCGTTATGGCTGGTGGTGTAGGAAAGGTCGCGGGTCAGTTCGACCATCGCGCTGCCGGTGTCGACAGGCCGGGCCTCAGGGGTGGCGCGGGAACGCAGTCGCGGCAGCCATACGATCAGCACCGCCAGCGGCATGCCCGCATACAGCGGCCAGCCCCCCAGCGCCATGCCCGCCAGCAACAGCATCAGGGCGATGCTCTGCAGCGTCGGCGACAGCCAGCGGTTCTTCGGCAAAACAACTGGTGCAGGCAGAGCCTCAACCAGAGATCCATCTCTCGTCATTTCGTAACCCCACGCGTGTTCTCATTGTTGTGGCCGCATTAGACGCCACTACAACGCCATTATCCATGGTCCGTTAGTCGTGGGGTCTGTGGCAGGTCAATGGAACGGCGGGATTGTTACGGACGGCAAAACGCTTCGCGGGCAAGCCCGCTCCCACAAAGGTCCGGGTATCACCGTAAACCTTGTGGGGGCGGACTTGCCCGCGATGACCGCGTCGGCGCAATCAGGCCTGGCGCTGGTGCTTGTCGATCTGCTCGTGGCGCTCTTGGGCTTCGATGCAGTACTTGGTGGTCGGGCTGATCAGCAGGCGCTTGAGGCCGATCGGCTCGCCGCTGTCGTCGCACCAGCCGAAGCTGTCTTCCTTGATGCGCTCAAGGGCTTGTTCCAGTTGCGGCAGCATGCGCTGGTCGCGGTCGATCGCGTTCACCAGCCAGGTGCGCTCTTCTTCCACCGAGGCGGCGTCCGCCGGGTCAGCCGGGGTGTCCAGGCTTTCGATGGCAATACGGTTCTGCTCAATGCGCTCGTGGGTTTCGACTTTCATGTTCTGCAGCAGCTCAGTGAAGAAAGCGTGCTGCTCGGCATTCATGTAGTCATCTGCCGGCATGGCCAGCAACTTGTCCTTTGTCATTGATATCTCTAATAAAAAACGTGCATTAAGGCGAATTAGGGAGCGTTCCGGCGAACCGCCTGCGGTCATCGGAAAGGCATCGTTTATTGCAAACGCCACCCGGCACTCAATTTACGAAGGGGCGGCAGTCTAAGGCCCGATTGAGGCCTCAGCAACTGGAAATACAGGGAATTTGTCCGACAAAGCCCGGAAACCGCCCGCAGACGGGGTTCGCAGCGGCCATCGGAGTGCGTTTATAGCAAGAAATTCAGTCCAGCGGCTGTATATAGAAGACAAACGGCGATTGGGCGTGGCGCTTTGTCGCACCCCACCCTGAACGCGCAGGCCGGCGCGGTGCATCGATTCAGCAGCAAAACCATGGACTTAGGCTTCACAAAACGCCGCCCGGACTGGCTATCCTCAAGGCCGGCGACTCCTCGCCGCAGCCGCGTGCCCTTATAAAAGAACAGCCAGAAGGATTGCCCATGCCGTCCACCGATCAGCCGGTCAACGCCGAGCGCCTGCTGCAGCGGATCACCGACGAACACGACTCCCTGCCGCGCCAGCTCAAGCGCATCGCCGCCTACATGAGCCAGCAAAGCGAGCGGATCATGCTCGACCGCATCAGCGACATCGCCCATGAGTGCGAAGTGCACCCGTCGGCCATCGTGCGCTTCTGCCAGCGCTTCGGCTTCAGCGGCTTCAGCGAGATGCAGGCGCTGTTTCGCGAGGCCTACACCCACAAGACCACGCCGGTGCAGAGCCACCAGAAACGCATCCGCACGCTGATCGCCGACAAGTCCCGGCCCACCACCGACAGCGACCTGGCCCGCGAATGCATCGCCGCCACCCTCTCCGGCATCGAACGGCTGGGCCTGGAACTGGACGACGCCGCGTTCGAAAAGGCCGTGGACCTGCTGGCCGGCGCCGACCACATTCACGTCATCGGCGTGCGCCGCTCCTTCGCCGCGGCCGACTACCTGGCCTACAACCTGCGCCACACCCAAAAGCGCATCCAGCTCATCTCCGGCCTGGGCGGCAGCTACCGCGAACAGATGCGCAGCGTGCGCGCCAACGACCTGGTGGTCGCCATCAGCTACACCCCCTACGCCAAGGAAACCCAGCACTGCCTGCGCCTGGCCCGGCAGCAGCAGGCCAACACCCTGGTCATCACCGACAGCCACCTCTCGCCGCTGACCAAAGGCGCCGGCGCGGTGCTGCTGGTCAACGAGGGGCGTTCGTTCGCGTTCCGCTCGTTGAGCGCGACGTTGTGCCTGTGCCAGGCGTTGTTCATTGCGCTGGCGTACCGGTTGGGGTTGAAGGTGGAGGAGATGCAGGAGCAGGTGGGGTTTGAGGACTAGTGAGCAGGTGGCGAGTGCGGTGCACTCGCCGGTACACGAGCCCAGACCCGATGTCAGCGGTCTGTACCCATGATTTTGATGCCGGGAAGCATTAATGGCCCTGGGTCACCGCCGGGATCTGGCTCAAGCGGTTTGCCAGCTGCACCAGAAGGCTTGAGCGCCGCAATTTTGAAATGGATGCCTCGATATCCGATGGCGACAGGTTCCGCAAAGGCTTGCCGCAACGTGATGCCCAACGCCGATGACCGGACCACCGATCCGGTGACCCCGGGCAAGTCCGGCACGATCTGGCTGACCTTCTCCCTCAACTGATCGTTAACCTGTGCCAACTCGGACTTGACCCGATCGATCTCGGCTTGCTTGGCCGGCGGTTTAGGCGGCGTTGAACCTTCTTTGGGGGGCTTGTCATCCTTGGGCTTCTCGGCTGCGGCGGCGGGCTTGGGATCCTCCGGTTTGGGCTTGGGATCCTCCGGCTTGGGCTTGGGCGCCTCCGCAGGTGCTTGAGGCTTCGTTGCCGCTTCCCCGGTCAACTTGCCCAGTTGTGCCTCAAGGGATTTTTTCTTGTCGCTTAAATCGACCATCGCCAAGGTCACAGCCTTGAACGTGCCGCTCATACCCTCCTCTGAGGTCACCACCACATCAAGGGCACGGGCCAAATAGACATCCGTGACAAACACCAGTATCGGGGCAGCGGCGTTTGCCGTTTTCATCTGAGTTGCCTGCAGTTGATCAGCCGCCTCGCGCATTCTGCGAAGATCATCTTCCGTGTAACGGGTGGACGTCTCTTCGTCGAATCGCTTTCTCGCCAGCAGATACCTGGCCCCATACGTTTCAGCGCTGGGAACCGAATACGAAACGCTGTATTGAGAACGGCGCCCAAACCCCAGGGCGGACGCGATGGCGCTGCTGGTAACGTTGACCCCGATGTCGCTCTCGGCCAGTGAGGCAAAGGTAAACCCAGGAAACGCCACCAGACTGTTGACCTGTGTGCCATCGATTTCCATGGGGATGAGCGCCCGGGCCTGCACCGAGCCGTTTCCCGAACCGTCGTCATAGGTGGCCAACGACGTGAACGTGTGTTTGCGCGCGGATTCGACAATCTGCGCATCGATATCGATGTAATCGAATTTCGTCGAAGCGAGGACGTAGTCGCCGGTGGAAAGTTTCTCGCCCGCCTTTGCCGCACGCGCAATAAACAGGTCACCCACTTCAACATTGCTACGGGGCGGATAGATCGCCTTGATACCCAGTTGCTCCGTATTGAGTGTCCAATTCTCGGCAACAACGCCCGGCTCGGGCTTTGAACTGCCACATCCGGTCAGTCCTATGCCCACAAGACACAACACCGTGAATCTATAACCGTACATGTCCCGCCCCCCTTGCTGTCCGTAAAGCACGACCTGATGCGTTCGCACCTTCCAAGGCCTCCACGTTCGCAAGGCCTTGGACTGCAAGGGACACATGCCGACAAGTACTGAATCAGTGGGTCTGAACTTGTCTGCTTTTACCATCCCTGGCCGATGCTGGCACTTTGACTATAGAACCGGAACCACCCCCGACAAGGCCCGCAAAGCCCTTTATTTTCGGGTGTTTCATCCCCGTTACGGCATGCGGGTGTAGTCAACCGCCAGACCGAACCGCTACATTCGACTCCCATAACAAACACCCAGGGAGCTGCACATGAAACTGATCGGAATGCTCGACTCACCCTATGTCCGCCGCGTGGCCATCTCCGCCCAGTGCCTGGGCATCGAGCTTGCGCACGAACCGGTGTCGGTGTTCCGCCATTTCGAGCGCTTCCAACAGATCAACCCGGTGGTCAAGGCCCCTACCCTGATCCTCGATGACGGCCAGACGTTGATCGACTCGACCCTGATCATCGACTACCTCGAAACCCTCTCCGGCCAATCCCTGCTGCCCGCCCACCCCGCCGCGCGCGTACGCGCCCTGCACCTCATCGGCCTGGGCCTGGCCGCGTGCGAAAAAGCCGTGCAGCTCTACTACGAGCGCAACCTGCGCCCGGCGGAGATCCAGTTCCAACCGTGGGTCGAGCGGGTCGAAGGCCAACTCGCCGCCGCCTTCACCGCCCTTGAGCTGGAATTGCAACGGCAACCGCTGCCCACCGACGGCGCGCTGATGCAGGACGGCATCACCCTGGCCGTCGCCTGGAGCTTCACCGGCCTGGTGGTCCCCGACCAGATCGACGCCGCCCGCTTCCCGCACATCGCCCACTACACCGCGTACGCCGAAGGCCTCGACGCCTTCGCCCGCACGCCGATGAACTGACCATGAGCACCCCCGCCACCGCCGCCCCGGCGCTCAAGGAAATCTTCAACGCCGAACGCCTGCGGCACATCGCCGACGAGATGAGCGCCGTGTACCCGGCGTTCAACGCCAAGGCCTTCCTCAAACAGGCCAACGACGGCCTCGCCGAGCTCTCGGTGATGCAACGCATGGCCCGCGTCAGCGAATGCCTGCACGCCGTGCTGCCGCTGAGCTACGAAGACTCGCTCGCTGTCCTGCGCGACCTCGCGCCCCGGCTCAACAGCGCCTTCGTCAGCATGACCCTGCCGCACTACGTCGCGAGCTACGGCGGCCACGCGTTCGACACCTCGCTGGACGCACTCCACTACTTCACCGCGTTCGGCTCCTCTGAATTCGCCATCCGCCACTTCCTGCGCAGCGACCTGGCCCGCACCCTGGAACGCATGCACGACTGGGCCCGCGACGACAACCACCACGTCCGCCGCCTCGCCAGCGAAGGCAGCCGCCCGCGCCTGCCCTGGTCGTTCCGCCTCGAACCGGTGCAGGCCGACCCGCAACTGGCGGCCGGCATCCTCGACCGGCTCAAGGCCGACGACAGCCTCTACGTGCGCAAATCCGTGGCCAACCACCTCAACGACATCACCAAGGAACACCCGCACTGGGTGCTCGACACCGTCGAAGGCTGGTCGCTGGACAACAAACACACCGCCTGGATCGCCAAACACGCCCTGCGCAACCTGATCAAACAAGGCAACCCCCGCGCCCTGAGCCTCATCGGCGCCGGCGCGAAGGCCGAGGTCGAGTTGCTGGACGTGAAGGTGGAACCGGCAGTGGTACGGCTGGGGGACACGATCACACTGTCGTTCACCGTAAAGTCCACCGTGCCCGAGGTACAGCGGTTGGTGATCGATTACGCGATCGACTACGTGAAGGCAAACGGCGGGACGTCGCGCAAGGTGTTCAAGTTGAAGGGGTTGGATTTGGCGGGGTTTGGGGAGGTTGAGGTGGTGCGGCGGCAGCAGATCAAGGACTTCACGACACGCAAGCATTATGCGGGGTGGCATGGGGTGGAGGTGATGGTGAATGGGGAGCGGTTGGGGGG
>NZ_NEIP01000032.1:0-7067 GCF_002112745.1 Pseudomonas sp. B7(2017)
AACGACCCGGGCACCGGGGTGATGCGTCACGCCGATGCCGGTTACCAGATTGCGATCGACTGCGCCAAAGAGCAGGGCCTGAACCTGCCGATGATCACTGGCGGCAAGTAACGCAAATCCCTGTGGGAGCTGGCTTGCCAGCGATTGCGGCGGCACTGCTGGAATTGATGTTTAAAGTGCCTACGTCATCGCTGGCAAGCCAGCTCCCACAGGAATCGAGTAAGCCCGACAGAACAATTAAAACAATCCACAGAGGTTGAATCATGGCAGGCAACACCGATCGTGCAGGCAACAAACCGTTGATCGAAAGGCGTTCGATCGACTACATCCCGGAAGCGGAAAGACACGGTCGTCTGTTCAGTCAGTTCACCCTGTGGATGGGTGCCAACCTGCAAATCACCGCGATTGTCACCGGGGCCCTGGCCGTGGTGCTGGGCGGCGATGTGTTCTGGTCTTTGATCGGTCTGCTGATCGGTCAACTGCTGGGCGGCGGGGTGATGGCGCTGCACGCGGCGCAAGGGCCCAAGCTCGGCCTGCCGCAGATGATTTCCAGCCGGGTGCAGTTCGGCGTCTACGGCGCGGCGATTCCGATCGTGCTGGTGTGCCTGATGTACCTCGGCTTCACCGCCACCGGGACGGTGTTGTCCGGTCAGGCGCTGGGCCAGTTGTTCGGGGTCAGCGACACCGTCGGCATCCTCCTTTTCGCCAGCGTCATCGTCGTGGTCACGGTGCTCGGCTATCGGGTGATTCACTGGATCGGCCGCATCGCCAGCGCCATTGGCGTGATCGCTTTCGTTTATCTGTTCAGCCGTCTAATGAGTCAGGTGGACGTCGGCGCGCTTCTTGAAATCCGCCACTTCAGCTGGAGCAGTTTCCTGCTGGCGGTGTCGCTCGCGGCCTCCTGGCAGATCGCTTTCGGCCCGTACGTGGCGGACTACTCGCGCTACCTGCCGAGCAAGGTGTCTTCGGTGAAGACCTTCTTCGCCGCCGGTGCAGGTTCGGTGATCGGCGCGCAGGTGGCGATGATCCTCGGTGTGTTCGCGGCCGCTTCGGCCAACGGGCAATTCGCCGGTCATGAAGTCGCCTACATCGTCGGTCTGGGCGGAACCGGTGCCACCGCCGCGCTGCTGTACTTCAGCATCGCGTTCGGCAAGGTCACCATCTCCACGCTGAACTCCTACGGCAGCTTCATGTGCATCGCGACCATCATCAGCGGCTTCCGTGGCCACCTGACGGTCACCCGCATGCAGCGCCTGGTGTTCGTGCTGGTGATCGTCGGCGCCGCGACCCTGATCGCGCTGCTCGGCCAGCATTCGTTCCTGGGGGCGTTCAAGTCGTTCATCCTGTTCCTGCTGGCGTTCTTCACGCCCTGGAGCGCCATCAACCTGGTGGACTACTACTGCATCACCCGCGAGCGCTACGACGTGCCGGCGCTGGCCGATCCGAACGGCCGCTACGGCCGCTGGAACGTGCTGGGCATCAGCGTCTATGTGTTCGGTGTGCTGGTGCAGCTGCCGTTCATCTCGACCAAGTTCTACACCGGCCCGCTGGTGGCCGCCCTGGGCGATGTGGACATTTCCTGGATCATCGGCCTGGTGCTTCCCGCCGGCCTCTACTATGTGTGTGCCAAGAAGTGGCACGGTGCAGTGCCCGATCGCCTGATTCTGCCCCTCGAGCAGAACAGCGCCGTACAACCTAAAACAAGCGGGGCCGGTCGCGCTGCGGCGCAGGCCTGATTTGGACGTGGACAGGGCTGGATGCCTCTTGACTGCCGTAAGCCAATTCATGATTAGGAGCGTCACAACAATGAAATCGAACAAGACCCTGCTGACCACTCTGCTTTCCATGGGCCTTCTGGCCAGCGCCGGCGCCACCCAGGCCGCCGGCTGGTGCGAATCCGGCAAACCGGTGAAGTTCGCCGGCCTGAACTGGGAAAGCGGCATGCTGCTGACCGACGTGCTGCAAGTGGTGCTGGAGAAAGGCTACGACTGCAAGACCGACAGCCTGCCGGGCAACTCCATCACCATGGAGAACGCCCTGAGCAGCAACGATATCCAGATCTTCGCCGAGGAGTGGGTCGGCCGCAGCGAGGTCTGGAACAAGGCTGAGAAGGCCGGCAAGGTCGTCGGCGTCGGTGCCCCTGTGGTGGGCGCCATCGAAGGCTGGTACGTGCCGCGCTACGTGATCGAGGGCGACGCCAAGCGCAAGCTCGAAGCCAAGGCGCCGGACCTCAAGCACATCGCTGACCTTGGTAAGTACTCGGCGATCTTCAAGGACGCCGAAGAACCGTCCAAGGGCCGCTTCTACAACTGCCCCGCCGGCTGGACCTGCGAGCTGGACAACACCGAGATGCTCAAGAGCTACGGCCTGGAGAGCAGCTACACCAACTTCCGCCCGGGCACCGGTCCCGCGCTGGATGCGGCGGTGCTGTCGAGCTACAAGCGCGGCGAGCCGATCCTGTTCTACTACTGGTCGCCGACCCCGCTGATGGGCCAGATCGACGCGGTGAAGCTGGAAGAGAAGGCCGGCGTCGACAAGAGCGTGACCATCAAGGTCGGCCTGTCCAAGACCTTCCACGACGAGGCGCCGGAGCTGGTGTCCGTGCTGGAGAAGGTCAACCTGCCGATCGACCTGCTGAACCAGAACCTGGGCCGCATGGCGAAGGAACGCATCGAGTCGCCGAAGCTGGCGAAAATCTTCCTCAAGGAACATCCTGAAGTCTGGCACGCGTGGGTCAGTGAAGACGCTGCCAAGAAAATCGACGCGGCGCTGTAGGTCGAATTCCTCCCGGCCAACCGAGAGGCTGGCCGGGGTGTTCGCCGCAATCGCTTGACTGAGTTTTCTGATTGAGAGCCGCTTATGTTTCCCGAAAGCTTTACCTTTTCCATCGCCGACTGGGTCAACGGTTGGGTCGACAAACTGGTCACCAACTACGGCGACGTGTTCCGCCACATCTCCGACACCCTGCTCTGGGCCATCGTCAACCTTGAGGGCCTGCTGCGCGCCGTGCCGTGGTGGCTGATGCTGGCCATCGTCGCCGGCATCGCCTGGCACGCCACCCGCAAGGTGGTCACCACCGGCGTGATCGTCGGCCTGCTGTTCCTGGTCGGTGCCGTCGGCCTGTGGGACAAGCTCATGCAGACCCTGGCGCTGATGCTGGTGGCGACGCTGATCTCGGTGCTGATCGGCGTGCCGCTGGGGATCCTCTCGGCGCGCAGCGACCGTCTGCGCTCGGTGCTGATGCCGCTGCTCGACATCATGCAGACCATGCCCAGCTTCGTGTACCTGATTCCGGTGCTGATGCTGTTCGGCCTGGGCAAGGTGCCGGCGATCTTCGCCACCGTGATCTACGCTGCGCCGCCGCTGATCCGCCTGACCGACCTTGGCATCCGCCAGGTCGACGGCGAAGTGATGGAGGCGATCAACGCCTTCGGCGCCAACCGCTGGCAGCAACTGTTCGGCGTGCAGCTGCCACTGGCCCTGCCGAGCATCATGGCCGGGATCAACCAGACCACGATGATGGCCCTGTCCATGGTGGTGATCGCCTCGATGATCGGCGCCCGCGGCCTTGGCGAAGACGTGCTGGTGGGCATCCAGACCCTCAACGTCGGACGCGGCCTCGAAGCCGGTCTGGCCATCGTGATTCTCGCTGTGGTCATCGACCGCATTACCCAGGCCTACGGTCGTGCGCGGCATGAGGTGAGCAAATGAGCAACGCAACCGTGAGCAAGATCGAAGTCAAGAACGTCTTCAAGATTTTCGGCAACCGCGCCAAGGATGCGCTGGCCATGGTCGGCCAGGGCAAGACCAAGGAGCAGGTGCTCAACGAGACCGGTTGCGTGGTCGGGGTCAACGACTTGTCCCTGAGCATCGGCACCGGCGAGATCTTCGTGATCATGGGGCTGTCCGGCTCCGGCAAGTCGACCCTGGTGCGCCACTTCAACCGCCTGATCGACCCCACCAGCGGCGCGATCCTGGTGGACGGCGTGGACATCCTGCAGTACGACATGGACGCCTTGCGCGAATTTCGCCGGCACAAGATCAGCATGGTGTTCCAGAGCTTCGGCCTGCTGCCGCACAAGAGCGTGCTGGACAACGTCGCCTACGGCCTGAAGGTGCGCGGCGAAAGCAAGCAGCTGTGCACCGAACGTGCGCTGCACTGGATCAACACCGTGGGCCTCAAGGGCTACGAAAACAAATACCCGCACCAGCTCTCCGGCGGCATGCGCCAGCGCGTCGGCCTGGCCCGGGCGTTGGCGGCGGACACCGACATCATCCTGATGGACGAGGCGTTCAGCGCCCTCGACCCGCTGATCCGCGCCGAGATGCAGGACCAGTTGCTGGAGCTGCAGAAGACCCTGCACAAGACCATCGTGTTCATCACCCACGACCTCGACGAGGCCGTGCGCATCGGCAACCGCATCGCGATCCTCAAGGACGGCCGCCTGATCCAGGTCGGCACGCCGAAGGAAATCCTGCACTCGCCGGCGGACGAATACGTGGACCGCTTCGTGCAGCGGCGGGCGGCGGTGGTCTGATCTGAATTTTGCGGTGGTCTGACGGGCCCCGTCGCCGGCAAGCCAGCTCCCCCAGGGATCGTGTGATCACTGAGATACCTGTGGGAGCTGACTTGCCAGCGATGAGGCCAGTAGCGCTGCATCCCTATCAAGGTTGAGGTTTTAGATGTCCCAGGCTGAAAAAATCGTTATCGCCGACGCCCCGATGCGTTGGCAGGATGTGGTCGCCGTGGCCCGTCACGGTGCGCCGCTCGAGTTGTCGGCCAGCGCCTGGGCACGCATCGAGAACGCCCAGGCCATCGTCCAGCGCATCGTCGAAAGCGGCGAACGCGCCTATGGCGTGAACACTGGCCTCGGTGCGCTGTGCAACGTGTCGCTCAGGGACGAACAGCTCAGCCAGCTGTCGCGCAACACCCTGCTCAGCCATGCCTGCGGCGTCGGCCCGGTGCTGGCCGACGAGCAGACGCGGGCGATCCTGTGCGCGGCCATCCGCAACTTCAGCCAGGGCAAGTCCGGCGTGCACCGCCGGGTGGTCGAGGCGCTGCTGGCGCTGCTCAACCGCGGCATCACCCCGCAGGTGCCGTCCCAGGGCTCGGTGGGCTACCTGACCCACATGGCCCACATCGGCATCGCGCTGCTGGGCGTGGGCAACGTCAGCTACCGCGGGCAGATCGTCGCCGCGCAGCAGGCGCTGGCCGAAGAGGGCCTGCAGCCGGTGCAGTTGGGGGCGAAGGACGGGCTGTGCCTGGTCAACGGCACGCCGTGCATGACCGGCCTGAGCTGCCTGGCCATCGCCGACGCCACGCGTCTGGTGCAATGGGCCGACGTGATCGGCGCCATGAGCTTCGAGGCCCAGCGCGGCCAGATCGCCGCGTTCGACGCCGAGATCATCGCGCTCAAGCCGCACCCCGGCATGCAGCAGGTGGGCGTCAACCTGCGGGCGCTGCTCGACGGCAGCGAGGTGATCGCGTCGAGCAAGGGCATCCGCACCCAGGACGCCTTGAGCATCCGTTCGATTCCCCAGGTGCACGGCGCGGCGCGCGACCAGTTGGCGCACGCGGTCCGCCAGGTGGAGACCGAACTCAACGGCTGCACCGACAACCCGTTGCTGCTGGGCACGCCGGACGATTTCCGGGTGATGTCCCAGGCCAACCCGCACGGGCAGTCGGTGGCGCTGGCGGCGGACCTGCTGGCCATCGCCATGGCCGAGGTCGGCTCGATCGCCGAGCGGCGCCTGGATCGTCTGGTCAACCCGCACGTCAGCGGCCTGCCGGCGTTCCTGGTGGCCAACCCTGGGGTGAACTCCGGGATGATGATCGTGCAGTACGTCGCCGCGTCGCTGTGCGCGGAGAACCGCCAGTTGGCGCAACCGGCGGTGCTCGACAACTATGTGACCTCGGGCCTTCAGGAAGACCACCTGAGCATGGGCACCAACGCCGCGCTCAAGCTGCACCGCGCACTGGAGAACTGCACGCAGATCCTCGCCATCGAATACCTGCTGGCGGCCCAGGCCTTCGAGTTCCTGAAAGAACAGCGCTTCGGTGTCGGCACCGGCAAGGCCTGGCGGTTGCTGCGCGAGCACGTGCCGGCCTACGACCAGGATCGTTGGCTGGCGCCGGACATTGCCCGTGCGGCCGGTGTCCTGAAAGCCCCGGAACTGTTGCGCAAGGCCTTGCCCGACGTGAACTGATTCCCCCGCAAACCAGCGTGCCAAGGCGCCGGCCCGCCCACAAGGCGGGAAGCGACGGACAACGGAACTCTCCGGAGCGTCTGGTGAATGAACAAGAACCTCTCAAAAGGAGCACAAGCATGACCGCGCTGAACCTGATTCCCGGCCAACTGACCCTGGCTCAACTGCGTGACGTCTACCAGAGCCCCGTCACGCTGACCCTCGACGACAGCGCCTCGGCGCCGATCGACGCCAGCGTCGCCTGCGTCGAGCGGATCATCGCCGAGAACCGCACCGCCTACGGCATCAACACCGGTTTCGGCCTGCTGGCCTCGACCCGCATCGCCAGCGCCGATCTTGAGAACCTCCAGCGTTCCCTGGTGCTGTCCCACGCCGCCGGCGTCGGCGAGCCGGTCAGCGACGCGCTGTGCCGCCTGATCATGGTGCTCAAGGTCAACAGCCTGAGCCGCGGCTTCTCCGGCATCCGCCGGCAGGTGATCGACGCGCTGATCGCGCTGGTCAACGCCGAGGTCTACCCGCACATCCCGCTCAAGGGGTCGGTCGGCGCTTCCGGCGACCTCGCGCCGCTGGCGCACATGTCGCTGGTGCTGCTGGGCGAGGGCAAGGCGCGCCACAAGGGCGAATGGCTGCCGGCCGTCGAAGCCCTGAAGGTCGCCGGCCTCAAGCCGCTGACCCTGGCGGCGAAGGAGGGCCTGGCGCTGCTCAACGGCACCCAGGTGTCCACCGCGTTCGCCCTGCGCGGGCTGTTCGAGGGCGAGGATCTGTTCGCCGGCGCGCTGGCCGTGGGCGGCCTGACCGTCGAGGCGGTGCTCGGCTCGCGTTCGCCGTTCGACGCGCGCATCCACGCCGCCCGTGGCCAG
>NZ_NEIP01000033.1:0-6356 GCF_002112745.1 Pseudomonas sp. B7(2017)
GTTCGTCCCTGAACCCGCGCTCAAGATCAGCAAGCTCTACGCCATCGCCCCCGCCGCCGACAACGAGGAACTGCTGGCCGACGCCTGCGAGACCCTGACTTCGGCCAAGGTTATGGCCAACAACTTTGCGGGGCTGCTGGACGGCCAGCACCGGCACACGGCGCAGGGCATCGCGCAACTGATCATGCTCGGCGAACTGGCGGTGAACCGGGTGCTGGACAGCCTGGAGCTGAAGGCCGACGCGGCCCTTTGACCAGACGCAAAAACCTGTGGGAGCCAGCCTGCTGGCGATAGCAGTGGGTCAGTCGAATGTGATGCCGGCTGACACGCCGCCATCGCCAGCAGGCTGGCTCCTACAGGGCTGTGTGCGCAACACAGATGCGGTGGGCCAAGAGAGCACGTCCATTCAATTTTTCTTCATCCCGGCGGTTCATCATCCAGCCCAATGATTGATCAAGGGCTGTGCCATGAACGCTTCGCAACGGGATGAACAGGCGCAAAGCCTCGGCTTGCTGTTCCTGCGGACGGCCGGCGGGCTGTTCCTGCTGTGGGTGCACGGCTTGCCCAAGCTGCTGCACTTCAGCGAGCAGCTGCAGCTGATCGAAGACCCGTTCCGGCTCGGCCCCCACCTCACGCTGCTGCTGGCGATCTTCGCCGAAGTCGTCTGTCCGCTGCTGATCGTCGCCGGTGTCCTGGCGCGATTGGCCTGCTTGCCTATTCTGTTTGTGCTGCTGGTGGCGCTGCTGCTGGTGCACCCGCAATGGAGTGTGGCCGAGGGGCAGTTCGGCTGGCTGCTGCTGATCCTCTTTTCCACGGTGCTGATCGCCGGTCCCGGGCGGCTGGCGTTCGGTGCCCGTTTGTCCGGAGTGCTCCGTTATGCCTGAAACCCAATCCACCAAGAAACCGGGCACCGATGAAGTGGTGACCCTGATCATCAAGCATCGGGTCAAGGCCGGTTTCGAACAGCCCTATGAGGCCTGGCTGCGCAACATCGTCAGCGTGGCGGGCCGCGAGGAAGGCCACCTGGGCGTGGACGTGATGCGCAGCCGCCAAGGGGGGCTTGCGCTGTTCACCTGCGTGCTGCGCTATTGCTCCACCGAAGCGATGCAGCGCTGGCTCGATTCGCCCCAGCGCCAGGCGCTGGTGGAGGAGGCCGCGCCGATGCTGGCCGACGGCGACCAGACCGAGGTCAACCCGGTCAACGAGTTCTGGTTCGCGCCGCTGGCCGACGCCGCTTCGCCGCCGCCGCGCTGGAAGCAGGCGGTGGTGACGCTGTTGGTGATTCTGCCGCACACCTTGCTGGTGCCGCTGATCTGGGGGCCGTTGCTCAAGCTCAACGCCTTTCTCTCCAACTACGTGGTGGCGACCTTCCTGATCACCCTGACCATCGTGCTGTCGGTGGTGTACGTGTGCATGCCCCGCGCCACGCGCCTGTTCGCGCCGTGGCTGGAAGCCGGCCGGGCTCACGGGCACCACGAATCCAACGCCAACCCGCCGCGCTGAGGCGGGCGGGTTCCGATCCGTTTCACTTATGTCGAAGGAACTGCGATGAACGCCGATCTGATTCTGTTCAATGGCCAATTTCATACCGTAGACCGGGAAAACCCACGGGCCAGCGCCGTGGCGATCAAGGACGGGCGCTTCGTCGCCGTCGGCACCGATGCCCAAGCCATGGCGCACAAAGGCGCGGGCACCCAAGTGGTGGACCTGAAGGGCCGCTGCGTGATTCCCGGCCTCAACGACTCGCACCTGCACCTGATCCGCGGCGGCCTGAACTACAACCTCGAACTGCGCTGGGAAGGCGTGCCGTCCCTGGCCGATGCGCTGCGCATGCTCAAGGAGCAGGCCGACCGCACGCCGACGCCGCAATGGGTGCGGGTGGTGGGCGGCTGGAACGAATTCCAGTTCGCCGAAAAGCGCATGCCGACCCTCGAAGAACTCAACCAGGCCGCCCCGGACACCCCGGTGTTCGTGCTGCACCTGTACGACCGTGCGCTGCTCAACCGCGCCGCGTTGCGTGTGGCCGGCTACACCCGTGACACGCCGAACCCGCCGGGCGGCGAGATCGTGCGCGACGCCAACGGCAACCCGACCGGCATGCTGGTGGCGCGGCCCAACGCGATGATCCTGTACTCGACCCTGGCCAAGGGGCCGAAGCTGCCGCTGGAGTACCAGGTCAACTCGACCCGTCAGTTCATGCGCGAGCTCAACCGCCTGGGCCTGACCAGCGCCATCGACGCCGGCGGCGGCTTCCAGAACTACCCCGACGACTATCAGGTGATCGAGCAACTGGCCAAGGACGGTCAACTGACCGTGCGCATCGCCTACAACCTGTTCACCCAGAAGCCGAAGGAAGAGCTCACCGACTTCAAGAACTGGACCGGCAGCGTCAAGCTGCACCAGGGCGATGACTTTTTGCGGCACAACGGCGCCGGCGAGATGCTGGTGTTCTCGGCGGCGGACTTCGAAGACTTCCTCGAACCGCGCCCGGACCTGCCGCAGACCATGGAGCAGGAACTGGAGCCGGTGGTGCGCCACCTGGTCGAGCAGCGCTGGCCGTTCCGGCTGCACGCCACCTACAACGAATCCATCAGCCGCATGCTGGACGTGTTCGAGAAGGTCAACCGCGACATCCCGTTCAACGGTCTGCCGTGGTTCTTCGACCATGCCGAAACTATCACCCCGCAGAACATCGAGCGGGTGAGGGCGCTGGGCGGCGGCATCGCGATCCAGGACCGCATGGCGTTCCAGGGCGAATACTTCGTCGACCGCTACGGCAAGCAGGCCGCCGAATCCACGCCGCCGATCAAGCGCATGCTGGCCGAAGGCGTTCCGGTGGGCGCCGGCACCGACGCGACGCGGGTGTCGAGCTACAACCCATGGACCTCGCTGTACTGGATGGTCAGCGGCCGCACCGTCGGCGGGCTGGCGCTGTACGAAGAGGGCTTGCCCCGCGAGACCGCGCTGGAACTGTTCACCCACGGCAGCGCCTGGTTCTCCTCCGAGCAAGGCAAGAAGGGCCGGATCAAGGTCGGGCAACTGGCGGATCTGGCGGCCTTGAGCGCGGACTTCTTCAGCGTCGAGGAAGAGGCCATCAAGTGGATCGAATCGGTGCTGACCGTGGTCGGCGGCAAGATCGTCTACGGCGCCGGCGATTTCGACACGCTCGGTCCTGCCGGCCTGCCGGTGCTGCCGGACTGGTCGCCGGTGGCGAAGGTCCCCGGCCACTGGCGCCCGAACGCGCCGTTGCAGGCGCAGGTGCACCAGTGCAGCGGCCCGTGCGCCGTGCACACCCACAGCCATGAGAAGGCGCGGATGTCCAACGTGCCGGTCAGCGACTTCGCCGGCTTCTGGGGCGCGTTCGGCTGTTCCTGCTTCGCGTTCTGACCCTGACAACCCGGCGTCGGCCCGCAGGACCGGCGCTGCCCGCAACAACCATCCACCGAGGAGTTTCACATGAGCAACGTTCCCTACAAACGCCTGAACAAAGACGATGCCGTTGTGCTGCTGGTTGACCACCAGACCGGCCTGATCTCGCTGGTGCAGGATTTCTCGCCCAACGAGTTCAAGAACAACGTGCTGGCCCTGGGCGACATCGCCAAGTTCTTCAAGCTGCCGACCATCCTCACCACCAGCTTCGACAGCGGCCCGAACGGCCCGATCGTGCCGGAGCTCAAGGCGCAGTTCCCGGACGCGCCGTTCATCGCCCGTCCTGGCCAGATCAACGCCTGGGACAACGAAGACTTCGTCAAGGCGATCAAGGCCACCGGCCGCAAGCAACTGATCATCGCCGGCGTGGTGACCGACGTGTGCGTGGCGTTCCCGACCCTGTCGGCCATCGCTGAAGGCTTCGAAGTGTTCGTGGTGACCGACGCTTCCGGCACCTTCAACGAAACCGTGCAGCAGGCCGCCTGGGCACGCATGTCGGCCGCCGGCGCGCACCTGCTGAACTGGTTCGCCGTGGCCTGCGAGCTGCAGGGCGACTGGCGCAACGACATGGAGGGCCTGGCCAACCTGCTGTCCGAGCGCCTGCCGAACTACCGCAACCTGATCAACAGCTACACCAAGTTCACCTCGAAGTAAGCGGCAACGAAAATGCCCGCCATTGGCGGGCATTTTTTTGCGTGATGAAAGGCTGTCAGTTCAGGTGGGTCTTGAGTTCCGCCGCAGCCTGGCGCACCGCCGCCTTGACTTCCGGGACCTGGTTCAGCGGGTTGAGCAGGCCGAAGTCGTGGATCATCCCGTTGTAGCGCACCGACGTCACCGGCACGCCGGCTGCATCCAGGTGACGGGCGTAGCCTTCGCCTTCGTCGCGCAGCACGTCGAATTCGGCGGTCTGCACCAGCGCGGCGGGCAGGCCCTTGAGCTGGTCGGCGCTGGCGTTGAGCGGCGAGGCATGGATCTGCGCACGCTCGGCCGGGTTGGTGGTGTAGTTGTCCCAGAACCACTGCATCATGCCCTTGGTCAGTAAGTGGCCTTCTGCGAACTGGCGGTACGAGCCGTTATCGAACCCGGCATCGGTCACCGGCCACATCAGCAGTTGGAAGCGCAGGGCCGGGGTGTTCTGTTCCTTGGCCTTCAAAGCGACCACCGCCGCCATGTTGCCGCCGACGCTGTTGCCGGCCACCGCCAGGCGCTTGCCGTCCACGCCGATCTCCCGGCCGTGCTCGGCCACCCATTTCGTGGCGGCGTAGGCTTGGTTGATCGCGGTCGGGTAGTGGGCTTCCGGCGACGGCGTGTAGTCGACGTACACCGCGACGGCACCGGAGCCGACCACCAGGTCGCGGATCAGGCGCTGGTGGGTCGGGAAGTCGCCCAGCACCCAACCGCCGCCGTGGAAGAACATGAACACCGGCAAATCGCCTTTGGCCTGGGCCGGGCGCACCACCTTCAGGTTGATCGTCTGGCCGTCGGCCTTGATTGCCTTGTCGCTGACTTCAACGCCGGACAGGTCGACCTTCACCGACGCCTGGGCGCCGGTCAGCACCGCGCGGGCGTCTTTGGGGCTCAGTTGCTCCAGCGGTTTGCCGCCGCCGGCGGCGAGGGCGTCGAGGAACGCCTGGGTGTTGTGCTCGACACCGGGGCTGCCGGCGGCGAACGCGTTGCCGATGGACAGGGCGAGGAGGGAGGCGGTGAGGGTGTGCTTGAGGCTCATGGTCAATTCCTTTTTCAATCGTTGGCGTTTTCTGTAGTGGGATCGGGCTGCTGCGGCGCTGGGTTCCGGCCTCAGCAACACCGTGGACACAGATTATTGAAGTGCCAGGAAGTGAAAAAGCGGCTATAAAGCGTTTGACTGTCCACCATGGAGTGACAATGAACCCCTTTGAAGACATGCGTATCTTTTGCCAGGTCATGGACTCCGGCAGCTTCACGGCGGCGGCCGATCAGTTGGGCCTGTCCAAGCAGTTCGTCAGCCGCCGGCTGATGCAGCTGGAGGAGCGCCTGGGCGTGCGCCTGCTCAACCGCTCGACCCGGCGCCTGGACGTCACGCCGCTGGGGCAAAGCTACTACGAATCGGCGCTGCGCCTGCTTGGCGAAGTGGAACAGGTCGAGCAAGGCATCGCCGGGCAGACCGCCGAACCGCGCGGCACCCTTCGCCTCAGCGCGCCGCTGTCGTTTGCCGTGGCGCATCTGGGGTGCCTGCTGCCGCAGTTCCTGCAGCGCTACCGGGAGGTCACGGTGGAGGTGGACCTGAGCGACCGACCGGTGGACCTGCTGGGCGAGGGCTACGACCTGGCGCTGCGCATCGGCGTGCTGGAGGACTCCACCCTGATCGCCCGGCGCATCGCGGCCATCGAGCGGGTGTACTGCGCCAGCCCAACCTACCTGGCCGAACGCGGCACGCCGCTCAAGCCCGAAGACCTGCATGGCCACGATTGCCTGCCGTACGGCCATGGCCGTTCGGTGCAGTGGCGGTTCAACGCGGGGCCGGGCAAGCCGCTGCTGGTGAATGTGGCGGGGCGGATGCGGGTCAACAACGGTGAATTGCTGCGGGACGCGGCGGTGGCGGGGATGGGGATCACGTATCTGCCGACGTTCATCGTGGGCTCGGCGCTGAAGGACGGGCGGCTGGTGCCGGTGCTGGACGAGTTCCGGCCCGAGCCGCTGACGCTGTCGGCGGTGTACCCGCAGCACCGCCAGACATCGCGGCCGGTGCAGGCGCTGATCGAGTTCCTGCGCGAGCGGCTGGATCCGGCGCATTGCGTGCTGTGAGCGAGCGGTGATGCTGGATGGGCCGGCCTCATCGCTTGCAGGCAAGCTTGTATGTTTAGACTTGAAGGGGTGGGCGGGACTAAAAGCAAGAATCCGACTCTAGCCAGTACGGACCGTGGGAGACTTCTCGTCCCGCCCTTTCT
>NZ_NEIP01000034.1:0-5847 GCF_002112745.1 Pseudomonas sp. B7(2017)
GCCGAGCAGCGCGTCGATGTCCTCGGTGCCGTCGTGGACCGGCGCCAGGTGCAGGGTCGCGCCCGCGCACAGCGCCGGCCAGACCTCCCAGGCCATGGCGTCGAAGCCGAAGCCGGCCAGGCTCGAAGTGTGACGGCCGGCGCACAGGTCGAACGCCGCGCAGTGCCAGTCGATCAGGTTGCCCAGGGTCTGGTGCTCGACCATCACGCCTTTCGGCAGGCCGGTGGAGCCGGAGGTGTAGATCACGTAGGCCAGGTGCCCGGGGGTGAGGCCCGGGATCTGCGGGTTGCCGGTGTCGTCCGCCGGCCATTGTTGGAGGTCGAGGTCGAGCACCGGCACCGCCAGCGCCGGCAACCGTCCACGCAAACTGCTTTGGGTCAGCACCGCGACCGGGGCGCTGTCGCTGAGCAGGTACTCCAGGCGCTCGGCCGGGTGCGCCGGATCCACCGGCACGTAGCCGGCGCCGGCCTTGAGGATCGCCACCAGGCCGACCAGGGTGTCGAGGCCACGGCGGGCGACGATGGCCACCCGGTCGTCGGGGCGCACGCCCAACCCGGTCAGGTGCCGGGCCAGGGCGTTGGCCCGACGGTTGAGGTCGGCGTAGGTCAGCTGTTCGCCGAGGAACGCGGCGGCCACGGCGTCGGGCCGTTGCGCGGCCTGGGCCTCGAAGCGTTGCTGGGTGGTGAGGCCTTGCGGGTAGTCGGCGGCGGTGGCGTTGAAGCCGTGCAGCACTTGCTCGCGTTCCGCCGCCGTCAGGATCGTCAGTTGATCGATCGGCAGGTTCGGCGACTGCTCCAACGCCAGCGCCAGGCGCTCCAGCGCGCCGTGCATGTATCCGCAGATCCGCCGGGCCTCGATCCCCGCCCCGGTCAACGCCGTCAGGCTGAAATCCTCGCCCAGGTCATCGACGCTGAGGGTCACGGGATAGTTGGTGTGTTCCTCGGCCTCCAGCAATCGCATGCCCTGCCAGGCGCGCTCCGCCTCGGCGGAGGCTGCACCCTGCGGTGCGCTGTGGCGGTAATTGAGCAACGTGCCGAACAGCGGCGTGCCCGGCGCCATGGCGCTGCAATGCTGCACCAGCGCCAGTTGCACGTGTTCATGCTCCAGCAGTTGGCTCAAGCGTTGCTGGACCGCCAGCGCGGCGGCCTTCACGGTTTGCCCGGTCAGGCCGATGCGCAGCGGCAAGGTATTGACGAACACCCCCGGCGAGCGCTCGACACCCTCGCCGCCGTGCAGGCGGCCGAGCAGGACGGTGCCAAATACCACGTCGTCGCGGCCCGCCAGTTGCCCCAGCACCTGAGCCCAGGCCAGGTGTATCAGGCTGGCAACGCTGATGCCCAGACGTCGGGCCTGGCGCCGCAGCGTACGGCTGAGCGGATTGTCCAGCGTCAGGTGCGCCCGCGCCGTCTCGCCGCCCTGGGCGGCATGGCGGCCATAGGGCACGGTCGCTTCCTCGACATCGCCAAGCATCGCCCGGAAGAACGCCTCGTGCGCCCGGTCGTCGAGGCCCGAATGCGCACGGGCCACGTGGTTGCGGTACGGCACCGGTTCCGCCAAGTGCTGCTCGTGACCGAGCAGCACGGCGTTCATCTCGTGTTGCAGCACCTCAAGCGCTACGTGATCCATCACCAGGTGATGGAACAGCAGCAGCGCCACCACGCGCCGGTTGTCCGCATCCCAGGCATGCACCACACGCAGCAACGGTGCCTGATCCACGGCCATGCGGTAATGCCGGACATTGAACCGCGCGCGCAACTGCGTCAGCGCGTCCCCCGCCTCCGCGTCCAGCTCCAGCGTTTCGCTCACCAGCGACGCCTGGCGCCAGACCACCTGCACCGGTTCGTCCAGCCCTTCGTAGTAGAACGAGGTGCGCAGGATGTCGTGACGGTCGATCACATGCTGCAAGGCCTCGGCGAACGCGTTCAGACGCTGCTCGTCGGCGAAGGCGAACTGCGCCTGCAGCACGTACGGATCGCCCTCGGTGGCCGTCAGGTGATGGAACAGGATCCCGGCCTGCAACGGCGCCAGCGGGTAAATGTCCTGCACGTTGGCCGCGCCGCCAGGGATGCCGGCGACGATGCGGTCGATGTCGGCCTGCTCCAGCGCAACCAGCGGCAACAGCTCAGGCGTGATCCGCCGGCAGTCCGGCGCGATGCGGTTGGCCGGCACTTCGGCTTCCGGCGCCCCGCCGACGGCGGCCGCCAGTGCGGCGAGGGTCGGCTGGTTGAACAGCACGCGCACGTCCGCCGTCAGGCCGGCGCGGCGCATGCGGGCGACCAGATTGACCGCCAGCAGCGAGTGCCCGCCCAGTTCGAAGAAATGGTCATGACGCCCGACCCGCTCGACGTTGAGCAGCTCGCACCACAGTTGCGCAAGGGTGATTTCCGTCTCGCCAACCGGGGCCTCGTACTGGCGCACGCTCGCCGCAGCCTGATCCGGCGCCGGCAATGCCTTGCGGTCGAGCTTGCCGTTGGGGCTCAGCGGCCAGGCGTTCAGGTGCACGAACAGCGCCGGCACCATGTAGTCCGGCAGGTGTTCGAGCAGCCGTGTGCGCAGGTCCTCCACCGATTGCGCTGTGCCGGTGTAGTACGCCACCAGCCGCTTGTCCCCCGGCACGTCCTCCCGGGCCAGCACCGCCGCTTCCTGCACGCCGTCCAGGGCGCTCAGGCGCGACTGGATCTCGCCCAGCTCGATGCGCAGGCCGCGGATTTTCACCTGGTCGTCGTTGCGGCCCAGGTATTCGATGTTGCCGTCGGCCAGCCAGCGGGCGACGTCGCCGGTGCGGTACATCCGGCCCTGCGGCCGGAACGGATCCTCCAGGAACCGTTCGGCGCTGAGCGGCGCACGGTTGAGGTAACCCCGCGCCACTTGCACCCCGCCGATGTACAGCTCGCCGACTACGCCCAGCGGCACCGGTTGCCGTTGCCCGTCGAGGATGTACATCCGGGTGTTGGCGATCGGTTTGCCGATGGGGGTGTTGTCCGGCGTGGTGTCGAGGGGGCCCGCGCAGTCCCACGCGGTGACGTCCACCGCCGCTTCGGTCGGGCCGTACAGGTTGTGCAGGCCGATGCCCGGCAACTGCCGCTTGAAGCGCCGCACCAGGCTGCCCGGCAGCGCCTCGCCGCTGCACATCACCTGACGCAGGCCGGCGCAGCGGGCGGTGTCGCCATGGGCGAGGAACACGTCGAGCATCGACGGCACGAAGTGCAGCGTGGTGACGCGCTCCGCCGCGATGATGTCGCTCAGGTACTGCGGATCCTTGTGGCCCTCGGGCCGGGCCATGACCAGCCGCGCCCCGGTCATCAGCGGCCAGAAGAACTCCCACACCGACACGTCGAAGCTGAACGGGGTCTTTTGCAGCACCGTGTCCTCGGCGCTCAGGCGGTAGGCGTCCTGCATCCACAGCAGGCGGTTGACCACGCCGGAATGCTCGTTGATCACGCCCTTGGGTTGGCCGGTGGAGCCGGAGGTGTAGATCACGTAGGCCATGTGCTGCGGGGTCAGGCCCTGCGCCGACAGGTTGTCGGCAGGTTGCGATGCCCAGACCGCTTCGTCGAGGTCGACCACCTGGGCGGCGGATTCGCCGAGCACACTGCGGGTCGCGCCGTGCACCAGCACCGCCAGCGGGGCGCTGTCGTCCAGCATGTAGGCCAGGCGTTCCGCCGGGTAGGCCGGATCCAACGGCACGTAACCGCCGCCGGCCTTGAGGATCGCCAGCAGGCCCACCACCATCTCCGGGCTGCGCTCGACGCAGATCCCCACCCGCGCATCCGGGCCCACGCCCAAGCCGCGCAAGTGACGGGCCAGGCGGTTGGCCTGGCGGTTCAGCTCGGCGTAGCTCAAGGAACGGTCGCCGCTCTTGACCGCCACGGCCTGCGGCGTGCGCAAGGCCTGGGCCTCGAACAGGCCATGGATCGTCTGTTGCAGGTCGTAGTCGACGTCGGTGGCGTTGAGATCGAACAGCAACGCCTGCCGTTCGTCTTCCGCCAGCATCGGCACCTGCTCCAGCACCGCGTGGTCATCACTGGCCATCGCTTGCAGCAGCCGCTGCAGGTAACCGAAGTAACGCACGACCGTCGCTTCGTCGAACAACGCCGTGGCGCACTCCAGCGTGCCGCGAAGCTCGCCTTGCGCCTCGCGCAGGGTCAGCGACAGGTCGAACTTGGCGAAGTGGCTGGGCTCGGCGACGCCTTCGAGCGCCAGGTTGTCGAGGACCAGGCGTTCGCCCTGACGGCTCTCCCAACTGAACAGGGTCTGGAACAACGGGCTGTGGGCCAGGCTGCGCTCCGGCTTGACGATGTCCACCACTTGCTCGAACGGCAGGTCCTGGTGGGCCTGGGCTTCCAGCGTGCGGGCCTTGACCTGGGCCAGCAGCGCTTCGGTGCTCAGCTCGCCCGAGGTGTCGATGCGCAGCGCCAGGGTGTTGACGAACATGCCGATCAGGTCTTCGATCTCGGCCCGGCCACGGTTGGCCACCGGCGAGCCGATCACCACGTCCGCTTGGCCGGACAGGCGCGCCATCAGCATCGCCCACGCGCCCGTCAGAGCCATGTACAGCGTCACGCCGTGGCGCTGGCACAACGCGTTGAGGCCGGCGGTCAGGCGTTCATCCAAGGTGATTTCGATCTGGCGGCCGGCGTAGTCCTGCTGCGCCGGCCGCGGCCGGTCGGTGGGCAAGGCCAGCAAAGCCGGCGCGCCGCTCAGGGTCTGGCGCCAGTAGTCGCTCTGGCGTTGCAGCACCTCGCCGCTGAGCCAGCGGCGTTGCCACACGGCGTAGTCGGTGTACTGCAAGGCCAGCGGCGGCAGCGGATCGGGCTCGCCGTGGCTGAAGGCCTGGTAAAGCGCCATCAGCTCGCGGGTCAGCACGCCCATGGACCAACCGTCGGTGACGATGTGGTGCAAGGTCAGCAGCAAGACGTGGTGATCATCGGCCATGCGCACCAGCCGTCCGCGGATCAGCGGATCGCCCTCCAGGTCGAACGGGGCCGACGCTTCGCCCTCGATCAACGCCAGCAACGCGTCTTCGGCCTGCGGGTGGCGGCGCAGGTCTTCAGCCTGCAACGGCAAGCCGCTGTCCACCGGGGCGATCAGCACCTCGGCTTCGTCATTGAACTGGGCGAAGCGGCTGCGCAGGGTTTCGTGGCGGGCGACAATCCGCGCCAATGAGCGCTGCAGCGCGTCTTCGTCGAGGCGCCCGCGCAGGCGCAGGGCGATCGGGATGTTGTACGCCGTGTTGGCCCCCTCCATCTGCGACAGGAACCACAACCGCTGCTGGGCGAACGACAGCGGCAGCGCCTGGTCGCGCGGCGCCGGCACGATGTCCGGCAGCGTGCTGCGGCCCGAACGGGACAGCACCTCGGCCACGGCGGCCAGTTCGGCGTTGGCGAACAGGTCGCTCAACGCCAGTTCCACGCCCAGCCGCTGGCGCACCTGGGACACCATGCGCATCGCCAGCAGCGAGTGCCCGCCCAGTTCGAAGAAGTGGTCGTGGCGCCCTACCCGCTCGACCTGCAATACCTCGGCCCAGACTTGCGCCAGGGCTTGTTCGAGCTCGCCCTGCGGCGCCTCGTACTCGCGGGTGAACAGCGCGCTGCGCTCGGGTTTCGGCAAGGCCTTGCGGTCGAGCTTGCCGTTGGCGGTCAGCGGCAACGCGTCGAGCCGGACAAACGCCGACGGCACCATGTATTCCGGCAGTTGGCTCAGCAGGTGCGTGCGCAGTTCGCCCACCTCCAGCGGCTCGACTTGTGCCTGGGCGGTGAAGTACGCCACCAGGCGCACTTGGCCGGGTTCATCCTCCCGGGCCAGCAGCACCGCCTCCTGGATCCCCGGCAGGTGGTTGAGGCAGTT
>NZ_NEIP01000035.1:0-5265 GCF_002112745.1 Pseudomonas sp. B7(2017)
GTCAGACTGACAGTCAGAAAGATTATCAGCATCACAAGTTACTCCGCGAGAAATCAAAGATGTAACCAACGATTGCTGAGCCAAGTTTAGGGTTTTCACAAAACCCAACGATGTTTGAACTGAAGAGTTTGATCATGGCTCAGATTGAACGCTGGCGGCAGGCCTAACACATGCAAGTCGAGCGGATGAGGGGAGCTTGCTCCCTGATTCAGCGGCGGACGGGTGAGTAATGCCTAGGAATCTGCCTGGTAGTGGGGGACAACGTCTCGAAAGGGACGCTAATACCGCATACGTCCTACGGGAGAAAGCAGGGGACCTTCGGGCCTTGCGCTATCAGATGAGCCTAGGTCGGATTAGCTAGTTGGTGAGGTAAAGGCTCACCAAGGCGACGATCCGTAACTGGTCTGAGAGGATGATCAGTCACACTGGAACTGAGACACGGTCCAGACTCCTACGGGAGGCAGCAGTGGGGAATATTGGACAATGGGCGAAAGCCTGATCCAGCCATGCCGCGTGTGTGAAGAAGGTCTTCGGATTGTAAAGCACTTTAAGTTGGGAGGAAGGGTTGTACGCTAATACCGTGCAATTTTGACGTTACCGACAGAATAAGCACCGGCTAACTCTGTGCCAGCAGCCGCGGTAATACAGAGGGTGCAAGCGTTAATCGGAATTACTGGGCGTAAAGCGCGCGTAGGTGGTTCGTTAAGTTGGATGTGAAATCCCCGGGCTCAACCTGGGAACTGCATCCAAAACTGGCGAGCTAGAGTATGGTAGAGGGTGGTGGAATTTCCTGTGTAGCGGTGAAATGCGTAGATATAGGAAGGAACACCAGTGGCGAAGGCGACCACCTGGACTGATACTGACACTGAGGTGCGAAAGCGTGGGGAGCAAACAGGATTAGATACCCTGGTAGTCCACGCCGTAAACGATGTCAACTAGCCGTTGGGAGCCTTGAGCTCTTAGTGGCGCAGCTAACGCATTAAGTTGACCGCCTGGGGAGTACGGCCGCAAGGTTAAAACTCAAATGAATTGACGGGGGCCCGCACAAGCGGTGGAGCATGTGGTTTAATTCGAAGCAACGCGAAGAACCTTACCAGGCCTTGACATGCAGAGAACTTTCCAGAGATGGATTGGTGCCTTCGGGAACTCTGACACAGGTGCTGCATGGCTGTCGTCAGCTCGTGTCGTGAGATGTTGGGTTAAGTCCCGTAACGAGCGCAACCCTTGTCCTTAGTTACCAGCACGTCATGGTGGGCACTCTAAGGAGACTGCCGGTGACAAACCGGAGGAAGGTGGGGATGACGTCAAGTCATCATGGCCCTTACGGCCTGGGCTACACACGTGCTACAATGGTCGGTACAGAGGGTTGCCAAGCCGCGAGGTGGAGCTAATCCCACAAAACCGATCGTAGTCCGGATCGCAGTCTGCAACTCGACTGCGTGAAGTCGGAATCGCTAGTAATCGCGAATCAGAATGTCGCGGTGAATACGTTCCCGGGCCTTGTACACACCGCCCGTCACACCATGGGAGTGGGTTGCACCAGAAGTAGCTAGTCTAACCTTCGGGGGGACGGTTACCACGGTGTGATTCATGACTGGGGTGAAGTCGTAACAAGGTAGCCGTAGGGGAACCTGCGGCTGGATCACCTCCTTAATCGACGACGTCAGCGGCTCCATGAGTTCCCACACGAATTGCTTGATTCATTGAAGAAGACGATTGGGTCTGTAGCTCAGTTGGTTAGAGCGCACCCCTGATAAGGGTGAGGTCGGCAGTTCGAATCTGCCCAGACCCACCAATTACGGTGCACCCTGTAGCGATACGGGGCCATAGCTCAGCTGGGAGAGCGCCTGCCTTGCACGCAGGAGGTCAGCGGTTCGATCCCGCTTGGCTCCACCATTACCGGTTGGTGATCCACTGTCTTGAAGCTTAGAAATGAGCATTCCGTCGAGAGATGGTGAATGTTGATTTCTGACCTTTGTCAGATCGTTCTTTAAAAATTTGGGTATGTGATAGAAAGACTGATGAAGCACTTTCACTGGTGCGGATTCAGGCTAAGGTAAAATTTGTGAGTTGCTCTTGGAGCAATGCGAATTTTCGGCGAATGTCGTCTTCACAGTATAACCAGATTGCTTGGGGTTATATGGTCAAGTGAAGAAGCGCATACGGTGGATGCCTTGGCAGTCAGAGGCGATGAAAGACGCGGTAGCCTGCGATAAGCTTCGGGGAGTCGGCAAACAGACTTTGATCCGGAGATCTCTGAATGGGGGAACCCAGCCAGCACAAGCTGGTTATCTTGCACTGAATACATAGGTGCAAGAGGCGAACCAGGGGAACTGAAACATCTAAGTACCCTGAGGAAAAGAAATCAACCGAGATTCCCTTAGTAGTGGCGAGCGAACGGGGACTAGCCCTTAAGTGGCTTTGAGATTAGCGGAACGCTCTGGAAAGTGCGGCCATAGTGGGTGATAGCCCTGTACGCGAAAATCTCTTTGCCATGAAATCGAGTAGGACGGAGCACGAGAAACTTTGTCTGAACATGGGGGGACCATCCTCCAAGGCTAAATACTACTGACTGACCGATAGTGAACCAGTACCGTGAGGGAAAGGCGAAAAGAACCCCGGAGAGGGGAGTGAAATAGATCCTGAAACCGTATGCGTACAAGCAGTGGGAGCAGACTTCGTTCTGTGACTGCGTACCTTTTGTATAATGGGTCAGCGACTTATATTCAGTGGCGAGCTTAACCGAATAGGGGAGGCGTAGCGAAAGCGAGTCTTAATAGGGCGTTTAGTCGCTGGGTATAGACCCGAAACCGGGCGATCTATCCATGGGCAGGTTGAAGGTTAGGTAACACTGACTGGAGGACCGAACCGACTACCGTTGAAAAGTTAGCGGATGACCTGTGGATCGGAGTGAAAGGCTAATCAAGCTCGGAGATAGCTGGTTCTCCTCGAAAGCTATTTAGGTAGCGCCTCATGTATCACTGTAGGGGGTAGAGCACTGTTTCGGCTAGGGGGTCATCCCGACTTACCAAACCGATGCAAACTCCGAATACCTACAAGTGCCGAGCATGGGAGACACACGGCGGGTGCTAACGTCCGTCGTGAAAAGGGAAACAACCCAGACCGTCAGCTAAGGTCCCAAAGTTATGGTTAAGTGGGAAACGATGTGGGAAGGCTTAGACAGCTAGGAGGTTGGCTTAGAAGCAGCCACCCTTTAAAGAAAGCGTAATAGCTCACTAGTCGAGTCGGCCTGCGCGGAAGATGTAACGGGGCTCAAACCATACACCGAAGCTACGGGTATCACGCAAGTGATGCGGTAGAGGAGCGTTCTGTAAGCCTGTGAAGGTGAGTTGAGAAGCTTGCTGGAGGTATCAGAAGTGCGAATGCTGACATGAGTAACGACAATGGGTGTGAAAAACACCCACGCCGAAAGACCAAGGTTTCCTGCGCAACGTTAATCGACGCAGGGTTAGTCGGTCCCTAAGGCGAGGCTGAAAAGCGTAGTCGATGGAAAACAGGTTAATATTCCTGTACTTCCGGTTATTGCGATGGAGGGACGGAGAAGGCTAGGCCAGCTTGGCGTTGGTTGTCCAAGTTTAAGGTGGTAGGCTGGGATCTTAGGTAAATCCGGGATCCCAAGGCCGAGAGCTGATGACGAGTTGCCTTTAGGCGACGAAGTGGTTGATGCCATGCTTCCAAGAAAAGCTTCTAAGCTTCAGATAACCGGGAACCGTACCCCAAACCGACACAGGTGGTTGGGTAGAGAATACCAAGGCGCTTGAGAGAACTCGGGTGAAGGAACTAGGCAAAATGGCACCGTAACTTCGGGAGAAGGTGCGCCGGTGAGGGTGAAGCACTTGCTGCGTAAGCCCACGCCGGTCGAAGATACCAGGCCGCTGCGACTGTTTATTAAAAACACAGCACTCTGCAAACACGAAAGTGGACGTATAGGGTGTGACGCCTGCCCGGTGCCGGAAGGTTAATTGATGGGGTTAGCTAACGCGAAGCTCTTGATCGAAGCCCCGGTAAACGGCGGCCGTAACTATAACGGTCCTAAGGTAGCGAAATTCCTTGTCGGGTAAGTTCCGACCTGCACGAATGGCGTAACGATGGCGGCGCTGTCTCCACCCGAGACTCAGTGAAATTGAAATCGCTGTGAAGATGCAGTGTATCCGCGGCTAGACGGAAAGACCCCGTGAACCTTTACTATAGCTTTGCACTGGACTTTGAATTTGCTTGTGTAGGATAGGTGGGAGGCTTTGAAGCGTGGACGCCAGTTCGCGTGGAGCCATCCTTGAAATACCACCCTGGCAACTTTGAGGTTCTAACTCAGGTCCGTCATCCGGATCGAGGACAGTGTATGGTGGGTAGTTTGACTGGGGCGGTCTCCTCCTAAAGAGTAACGGAGGAGTACGAAGGTGCGCTCAGACCGGTCGGAAATCGGTCGCAGAGTATAAAGGCAAAAGCGCGCTTGACTGCGAGACAGACACGTCGAGCAGGTACGAAAGTAGGTCTTAGTGATCCGGTGGTTCTGTATGGAAGGGCCATCGCTCAACGGATAAAAGGTACTCCGGGGATAACAGGCTGATACCGCCCAAGAGTTCATATCGACGGCGGTGTTTGGCACCTCGATGTCGGCTCATCACATCCTGGGGCTGAAGCCGGTCCCAAGGGTATGGCTGTTCGCCATTTAAAGTGGTACGCGAGCTGGGTTTAGAACGTCGTGAGACAGTTCGGTCCCTATCTGCCGTGGACGTTTGAGATTTGAGAGGGGCTGCTCCTAGTACGAGAGGACCGGAGTGGACGAACCTCTGGTGTTCCGGTTGTCACGCCAGTGGCATTGCCGGGTAGCTATGTTCGGAAAAGATAACCGCTGAAAGCATCTAAGCGGGAAACTTGCCTCAAGATGAGATCTCACTGGAGCCTTGAGCTCCCTGAAGGGCCGTCGAAGACTACGACGTTGATAGGTCGGGTGTGTAAGCGCTGTGAGGCGTTGAGCTAACCGATACTAATTGCCCGTGAGGCTTGACCATATAACACCCAAGCAATTTGCGAACCCGGAAGGGGCCAGATTGCGGTGTGTGGAGACGCCAGAACCGAAAGTTCGCGAAACGCACAAAGCTGTCACATACCCGATTCGCCGAAGCGTCGAAAGACGGTGCGGCACACAGAATTTCTTGACGACCATAGAGCGTTGGAACCACCTGATCCCATCCCGAACTCAGAAGTGAAACGATGCATCGCCGATGGTAGTGTGGGGTTTCC
>NZ_NEIP01000036.1:0-3543 GCF_002112745.1 Pseudomonas sp. B7(2017)
TTTTTCATTTCTGGCACGTTCCTTGATAACAGTCAGGCACCCACCGGGCGATTCCGCCTCCCGGGCACCCTAACTCAATCCGCAAGGAGCACCTCCCATGGCAACACCAGCGTACATGTCGGTCACCGGCGAAAAACAAGGCCTGATCACTGCCGGCGCCTTCACCGCCGACTCCGTGGGCAACACCTACCAGGAAGGTCACGAAGACCAGGTCATGGTTCAGGCGTTCAGCCACGACGTGATCATCCCGCGTGACCCGCAGTCCGGCCAGCCAACCGGCCAGCGCGTCCACAAGCCAGTGATCATCACCAAGGTCTACGACAAGGCTTCGCCTCTGCTGCAAGCGGCCCTGACCTCCGGCGAGCGCATGAGCGAAATCGTCATCCAGTGGTACCGCACTTCGGCCCAAGGCACCCAAGAGCACTACTACACCACCAAACTGGAAGACGCGATCATCGTCGCCATCAACAACAAGATGCACAACTGCCAGGATCCGGGCAACTCGCACTTCACCCACCTGGAAGAAGTGCAGTTCACCTACCGCAAGATCACCTGGACCCACGAAGTATCCGGTACTTCGGGTTCCGATGACTGGCGTGCTCCAGTCGTTTAATCACGGCTGACCGTTACACGCATCGACCAGCCCTGCTGGTCGATGTTGTTTACGCACCTCCAGAATTTCGCGTGCGTCGGATCGCTTGACGAAGACCGACGGGCGCCGCTGCAGCACGAGGAACAAGGGATGTTCGCGCCGGCCAACGAAACACATTTTGCCCTGACCATCGAAGGCCTGTCCGCCGACTTCCAGGTGTTCGCCCTGCAAGGCCGCGAAGCCGTCAGCGAGCCGTTCGCCTTCCAGGTGGAACTGGTCAGTGAGCAGCCGTCGCTGGACCTCGAGACCCTGCTGCACAAACCGGCCTTCCTGCAGCTGTCGCCCGACGGCAGCGGCATCCACGGCCTGATCTACCGCGCCGCGCAAGGCGACTCCGGCAAGCGCCTGACCCGCTACTCCGTGACCCTGCGCCCGCAGCTGGCGTACCTCGCGCACCGGGTCAACCAGCGCATCTTCCAGAACCTCAGCGTGCCGAAGATCATCGGCCAGGTGCTGGAGGAACACGGCATCCAGGCCAACGCCTACGCCTTCAAGACCGGTTCGGTCTACCCCGAGCGGACCTACTGCGTGCAGTACGACGAGTCGGACCTGCACTTCATCCAGCGCCTGTGCGAGGAGGAAGGCATCCACTTCCACTTCCAGCACAGCGCCACGGCCCACAAGCTGGTGTTCGGCGACGACCAGACGGTGTTCCCGAAGCTGGCGCCCGTGGCCTACCAGCAAGACTCCGGCATGGTCGCCAGCGACCCGGTGGTCAAGCGCTTCGACCTGCGCCTGGAGACCCGCACCAGCCGCACCACCCGCCGCGACTACGACTTCGAGAAGCCGCGCCTGACCCTCGAGAGCGAGAACCGCGGCGACGCCCTGCCCGACCTCGAGGACTACGACTACCCGGGCCGCTTCATCGACCGCGAGCGCGGCAAGCACCTGGCCAAGCGCGCCCTGGAGCGCCACCGCAGCGACTTCCGCCTCGCCGAGGGCAAGAGCGACCAGCCGCGCCTGGTCAGCGGCCACTTCCTGGCCCTGACGGCGCACCCCAAGGCGCAGTGGAACGACCTCTGGCTGCTCACCGAGATCCTCCACGAAGGCAAGCAGCCGCAGGTGCTGGAGGAGTCGGTGACCAGCGACACCACGGCGCTCAAGGACGACTTCCACCAGGGCTACCGCAACCGCTTCCAGGCCACCCCGTGGGACGTGCCCAACCGCCCGCCCCTGCGCCACCCGAAGCCGCGCATCCTCGGCAGCCAGAGCGCCGTGGTCACAGGCCCCAAGGGCGAGGAGATCCACTGCGACCCGTACGGCCGCGTCAAGGTGCAGTTCCACTGGGACCGCGAAGGCCAGGCCGACGACAAGACCACCTGCTGGCTGCGCGTCTCCTCGGCGTGGGCCGGCGCCCAGTACGGCGGCATCGCCATCCCGCGCATCGGCATGGAGGTGCTGGTCACCTTCCTTGAGGGCGACCCCGACCAGCCCTTGGTCAGCGGCTGCCTGTACCACAAGGAGAACACCGTCCCCTACGCCCTGCCGGCCAACAAGACCCGCAGCACCTTCAAGACCCTCAGCTCCCTGGGCGGAGGCGGCTTCAACGAGCTGCGCATCGAGGACAAGAAGGGCCAGGAGCAGATCTTCCTGCACGCCCAGCGCGACTGGGACGAGAACGTCGAGCACGACCAGAAGATCCGCGTCGGCAACGAGCGCCACGACACCGTCGAGAAGAACAGCTACAGCGAGTTCAAGGCCGAGGAGCACCACACCGTCTACCAGGACCGCAAGGTCGAGGCCCGGGCCGACGACCACCTGACCGTGGGCGTCAACCAGCACATCAAGATCGGCACCGGCCAGTTCATCGACGCCGGCCAGGAGATCCACCTGAGCAGCGGCCTGAAGGTCGTGCTCGAGGCCGGCAGCGAGCTGACCCTGGTCGGCGGCGGCAGCTTCATCAAGATCGACGGCGGCGGCGTGACCCTGAGCGGGCCGGCGATCAACGTCAACTCCGGCGGCGGCCCGGGCAGCGGCACCGGCGCCGCCCCGCTGATGCCCGGCGCGCTGAAGCAGGCCGACGCCGACAAGGCCGGCGCCGTGCTCACCCCGGCGCAGGTCAACACCCTCAAGCGCAACGCGCCGTTCTGCGAAGAATGCGAAAAATGCAAGGCAGGTGCCTGTGCCCTCTGACCGACTGACACCCCGCGACTGGCTGGCCCGCCAGCCCCTGCAGAGCGGCGAACGCCTGTACCTGGTCATCAGCGCCGCCAGCGACGCCGACGGCCTGAAGACCCTGTACATGAGCGAACCCGCCACCCAGCTCGTGCCGATCTGGAACGACACCCCCTACGCCAGCTGGAAACCGGTGATGCCCTACGTCACCGAACTCAAGCCCGACTCCCCGTTCCTGCCCTGGATCGCCGACACCGACGCCCTCGACTGGGGCTGGCTGGCCGTCTCCCGCAGCGAACCGGACGAAGTCTTCGAACACCTGCGCAGCCTCACCCAAGTGAAGATGCCGGACGGGACCGAGGTGTTCTTCCGCTTCTGGGACGGCCGGCACATCCACCCGATCCTCAAGGGGCTGGGTGAAGCGGCCGGGGAACTGCTGCCGGTGTTCGAACGCTACCTGATCAACGGCCAGAGCCTGGAGGTCGGGCCGCGGGTGGTGAGGAAAGCGAAGGACTGGCCGTGGTGGGAGGTGCCGAAGGGGTTGTTGGATGGGCTGGCCAAGGACAATCCGACCACGCTGATCAGCAACCTCATGCAATGGCTGGAGGAGGAACGCCCGGACCTCTACACCGCCTGGCCCGAGAACAACCTGAAACACAAGATCGCCCGTTTCGTACGTCGCCCGGATGCTCCGGACAACCTTAAAGAAGCACTGTTAAACCACCTGATTCTGGAGCAAGGCTGATGATCGCAAAGGAACGCATTGAGTTCATTGA
>NZ_NEIP01000037.1:0-2815 GCF_002112745.1 Pseudomonas sp. B7(2017)
GTCGCCCGGATGCTCCGGACAACCTTAAAGAAGCACTGTTAAACCACCTGATTCTGGAGCAAGGCTGATGATCGCAAAGGAACGCATTGAGTTCATTGACGGACAACTCAACTCCTTCAAAGACAGCCTGAAGCTGTACCAGGAACAAACCAAGACCTGGTATGCAAGAGCCGCAGACAAGGGCAGTCGCGCCGCTGACTTGCCGTCCCTGCTCGGCATGGAACGAGTGATCAAAGTCGGCAACACCAGCAAGTCGGTGAGCATGACGGATGGCGACTTCACCTCAAACGTCGCTCAGTGCCCGCTCAAAGGGCCGTTGCTCATCGAGAGCAAATTCGAATCGGTATACGACATTCCGGTGGGTGATATCGAAGTCGAAATCGTCGCCGTGGAGGGTGGTGCTGTCAGCAAAGTCAAACTGGACGCCAAAGGAAAGGCCAGCTGGACGGGAGGCATTCCTGGCAAGTACTACAAGATCCGCGTTCACAATGAAGTGACTCCAGCGCAAATCGATGCCTTGTTCAACTCCTACAAGGGCATCACAGCTGATCTGGAAGGTTTTCTGCGCAAGGAATGGGCCGGCTTCAAACCGCAATGGTCAACCCTATCGGCATCCACCATGGTGATGTCTGTCGGTAAAGGCATCCTTGAAGGTGGCTGGGAGGCCATCAAGGGCGTGTGGGATGGCATCAGCCTGGTCCTCGACATCCTTCAGGATCCAGGAAAGTTCAAGGAAGATCTCGGCGCCGGCACCCAAAAGCTGATTGACTTGGCCAAGCAGTCACCAGAGGTCATGAAGAAGGCCATGTTGCTGGCCAGCGATGAGGCGGCATTGTTTCTGCTGGTTCGGAGTGCCGTGATCTGGTTGGCAGGTTTGCCGCCGACCAAACTGGCAGGCGAGTCGGCGAAGATGACTACTGCTGCGGTTGTCGGCATTGCCATCGATATCGTGATCGGGATCGTACTGACCATCGCGGCCGAAGGCACAGGGATTATCTATCTCGTCGCGCGACTGAAGAAGTACGGCGAAATTCTCGTCAAGGCCGTGATTGGCTTTGTCGAGTCCGTGTTCAAGATCATCAAAGGCTTCATGGAGTATGTCGCCAAGTACACGGCCGTGGCGGCGCGTGGTGTGACGGCGAAGGTGAGAAACGGCATTTCTGAACTGCGTTTTGATGGAAAGAGAAACGCGACGCTCGGCAGAGGCAAAGCCGGTGACGATGCTGCCAAACAGGCTAAGACACCTGCCGACAAGAGCGCAGAGCCAGCTGCCGGAACCTGCACTGATGGATGTCCGGTATCGATGGTCACCGGTGAAGAACTGCTGACGCTTACCGACGGCCACCTCGACGGGCTGCTGCCGTTTGAATGGACACGCCTGTACCGAACCAGCGCAGTGGAAATCGATTGTGGCCTGGGCCATGGCTGGAGCCATGCACTCGCGCACCGGATCGAAATCGTAGGCGACGAGGTCATCTGGACTGACCATGAAAACCGTTCCACGCCCTTCCCGCTCCCCAGTGAACAGCGTCCGGCCATCACCAACAGCCTTTCTAGGGCAGCCATTTTCCTGGGTGACGATCCGTCCGAACTGATTCTGGCCCAGGCAAGCAAGCGCCCGACGTTCTACCACTTCCGCTTCAACAGCAAAGGCGCAACCCTGATCGCCATCAGCGACAGCTACGGCAATCGGCTGCACATCACGCGGGACATCCACGGACGCATCAAACGCCTCGACAACGGCGCGGGCCGCGCCCTGCTGCTGCGTTACGACCGCAAGCACATCGTCGCAATCGACTATCAGCAGTTCCTTCCGGCGGACAACCTCGAAGACGCCTGGAGCACCGTCCAGACGCTGGTCTCCTACAGCTACGACGCTCAAAACCGGCTGATTGAGGCGAAGAACGCTGCAGGGGAAGCCGAACGTTATCGCTACAACGATCAACATGTGATCCTGGAAAGGCAACTGGCTGGCGGAGCGGCCTTCTTTTGGGAGTGGGAGCACGAAGGCAAGCTCGCTCGCTGTATCCATCACTGGGCGAATTTCTCGCAGATGGATACGCACTACGCCTGGGATGACAAAGGCACCGTCACCGTCACCAACGCCGACGGCAGCGAAGAAATCTACACCCACGACGACAAGGCTCGCCTGGTCAGCAAGGTCGATCCGGACGGTGCCGAGCACCTCAAGGCCTACAACGACAAAGGCCAGCTGATCGCCGAAAAGGATCCGCTGGGCGCCGTGACCGAGTACCGGTACGACGATGAGGGGTTGATGACTGCGGTCATCCCTCCTGAAGATGAAGCCATCACCTACGAATACAGCAATGGCTTCGTCAGCGACGTGCATCGCGGGAAGGCCAGCTGGAAGTATCAGCGCAACAAGCAAGGCGACGTCACCCGGCAAATCGATCCGGACGGTCATGCCACGCTCTACAGCTACGACCGACAAGGCCGATTGCTGGAAATCACGCATCCCGACGGCAGCCGCCACCAGTTGGGTTGGAACAACCTTGGCCAACTGCTGGAAGAGCGCCTGCCCGACGGCGGGCAACGCAAGTACCGTTACGATGCCATGGGCCGCCAGATCACCCGTCAGGAAGAGTCCGGCGCCATCACCCAGTACCAGTGGGACAACGCCAATCGCCTGTCGCAGGTGACGTTGCCCGGTGGCGCGACGCGCGCGTTCACCTACAACGCCTATGGCAACGTGACAGCCGAACGCGACGAACTCGGCCGCATCACCCGCTACGAGTACGCCGACAACCTGCACCTGGTCAGCCGCCGCATCAACCCGGACGGCAGCCAGTTGCGC
>NZ_NEIP01000038.1:0-2812 GCF_002112745.1 Pseudomonas sp. B7(2017)
GTCGCCCGGATGCTCCGGACAACCTTAAAGAAGCACTGTTAAACCACCTGATTCTGGAGCAAGGCTGATGATCGCAAAGGAACGCATTGAGTTCATTGATGAGCAACTTAAGGTTTTTCCCGATAGTTTAAAGCAATACCGCAGTCTTACTGAGTCTTCATTTGCCGAGTGGCTTGGCAAAGGGAGAGAGTTTTTCGATAGACCTGCACTTTTCGGGATGAACAGATCCATAAAACTTGGAAATTCTAACAAAACCGTCAGTGTGACCGACAATGCGTTCGAGTCTACAGTTGCGCAGTGCCCGAAAGACGGCAGATTGCTGATTGAGAGTAAGTTTGTCTCGGTTCACGACATTCCCGTAGGAAACATCACTGTTGAAGTAACCCCTAAGGAAGGTGGCAATCCTGTACCTGTCACACTAGATGATCAAGGCAAAGGGATTTTCAAAGGCACTCCTGGAAAAAAATACTATGTCCGGGTGCAGAGTAGTGTCACCAAGAGTCAGCTTAGCGACCTATTCAACTCATATGACAATTTCACAAAAGAACTGAATGACTGGCTTGACAAGGAGTGGAAAACCTACAGACCACTCTGGCCAAAAGAAACATTAGTATCAGCATACTTCGCGCAACTAAAAGGAACATTAGAGGGAGGCTGGAATGCAATCAAATCGGCATTCGATGGCGTTAAGCGATTTTTCGAAATACTAAAAGACCCCGGAAAATTTGCCGGCGAAATTGGCCAAAGCGCTGCCGACTTACTCAAGCTCGCAAAAGAAACGCCCAAAGCGATGGAAAAATTGATGCTGCTGGCGAGTGACCAAGCAGTTCTTTTCCTGCTTATTAAAACCACCGCTTTATGGCTGCTTCAACTACCGCCCAGTATCATCTCTGGAAAATTCTCTGAGCAACTGTCCAGCATAGCAGTAACGATTCTTATCGATATCGTTTTCGCTATCGTACTGACATTCGCTGCCGAGGGTACTGGCATTGCATATTTGGGCGCCCGCCTAATCAACTATGGCGCAAGAGTCGTCGAGACTGTCACGGGCTTCATAAAATCCATCATCCGCATATTGAAAACCTTTGCGGACATGATTGATCAATATAAACGTGTTGCTACCCGCACAATCGCAGGCACCTTTGAAAAAGGCAAGGTAAGAGTAAACTGGGATAGGCAAGATCACGCTAAAGTCAGTCGACCCGAGCATGTCGATGACAAATCGAAACAGTCGACCAGCCATGACGATAAGAATGTCGCATGCACCAGAGAAACCTGCGTAAACGGTTGCCCTGTTTCAATGGTCACCGGTGAGGAACTGTTAACGCTCACTGATGGACAACTGAATGGACTGTTCCCTTTTGAATGGACTCGTCTTTATCGAACCAGTGCGGTGGAAATCGACTGCGGCCTAGGCCATGGCTGGAGCCATGCGCTGGCTCAGCGTGTCGAGGTTATTTCGGAAGACGTAATATGGACTGACCATGAAAACCGCATAACGACTTTCCCCCTACCTAACGCCCAGCGGCCGGCAATCACCAATAGCCTGGCCAAAGCGGCGATATTTATAGGCGATGATCCATCTGAGCTTGTACTCACACAAGCAGGGGATCGCCCGCTGTTTTATCACTTCCGATATGACAGTAAAGGCGCCACGCTGATTGCTATCAGTGACCGATATCGTAACCGTCTGCACATCAACCGAGATATTCATGGCCGTATCAAGCGCATCGACAATGGTGCAGGTCGTGCCTTGCTGCTGCGTTATGACCGAAAACACATTATTGCCGTTGACTATCAACAATTCCGTCCGGCAGATAACCTAGAAGAGAGTTGGAGCACTATCCAAACTCTCGTCACTTATCGTTACGATGAGAAAAGTCGTCTCATAGAAGCTAAAAATGCTGCGGGCGAGAGTGAGCGTTATTCTTATGACGATCAGCATGTGATTCTCGAGCGTCAGTTAGCCGGCGGCGCGAGTTTCTTTTGGGAGTGGGAAAACGAAGGCAAATCGTCGCGTTGCACGCACCACTGGGCAAACTTCACTCAAATGGATGCTCGCTACGCGTGGGATGAAAAAGGAAGCGTCACTGTTACCAACGCTGATGGCAGTGAAGAAGTCTACACTCACGATGACCAAGCCAGGTTGATTAGCCAAATCGATCCAGACGGCGCTGAGCGCCTGAAGGCATACGACGAAAAAGGTCGACTAGTCGCTGAAAAAGATCCGCTGGGCGCAGTTACTGAATACCAATACAACGAGGCCGGCCGTCTGGAGGCGCTTATCCCACCTGAGGATACGCCTACAGTGTATGACTACACTAACGGCTTTGTTTCAGAGGTTCGCCGCGGCGACTCAATCTGGCGGTACCAACGAAATGATCAAGGTGACATTACTCAACAAGTAGACCCGGATGGTCATATCACCGAGTACATCTATGATGCTCAGGGGCGTCTGCTGGAAATTCGACACCCGGACGGTGGCCGCCATAAGTTGGGCTGGAACGATCTCGGTGAGCTGCTTGAGGAACATCTGCCGGATGGGGGCAAACGCAAATATCGTTACGATTCTCTGAGCCGGCAAATTACTCGACAGGATGAAACTGGGGCAATTACTCAGTTCGTTTGGGATGCCGCCAACCGCCTTGCCCAAATCACTTTGCCTGGTGGTGCTATCCGCGCGTTCAGCTATAACCCTTACGGCCGCGTCACCGCCGAACGCGACGAACTCGGCCGCATCACCCGCTACGAGTACGCCGACAACCTGCACCTGGTCAGCCGCCGCATCAACCCGGACGGCAGCCAATTGCGC
>NZ_NEIP01000039.1:0-1926 GCF_002112745.1 Pseudomonas sp. B7(2017)
GGCGGCGGTCACGGTTTCCCAGGGGACGATCCAGTATTCGCCGTTGTCGCGGGGCACGCAGACTTCGCGGCGCTGGCGGTTGAAGCGGACGGGCAAGGGAACTTTGCGGAAGAGGCCCTGGATCAACCAAAAAATCGGGAGGGCCATGACGCAAGCGCCGAAGATCAAAACATCGCGACTGAACTCAGGGTCGAAATTCCGAGTAAAGAATGACATGGCAAGAACCACCATTACTCCCGGCCACATCACCATCACCGCCGAGCCAATGCTGTAGTTGCCGATGTCAATAAAGACATCGCTCTTGCGCCAGATGGTATTGAGCACGTCACAGGGCTTCTTCCCCGTAGGGATCGGCAACGGCGCCAGATAGTCATTGCGCGAAAACAGCCCTTTTTTCGTGGTGCCTGCCGTTGGCGTGCTCATCGTTTGTCCTTGGGTTGCAGGTAAATGGCGCCGGGGTGACCGTCGCCGAGCGGGTAGTTCGGCACGCGATCCAGCTCGGGGGTCGGGTCGCCCCGCAGCGCGACGACGCCGGTGTCGTTGTTCAGGGTAAACGCCAGCCCTCGCTCCCCGCCGATGAACGTGCGGGCACCGAGCATTCCGGTGAGGGGCGTGCGGTAACGCAAGCGAAACGACACCGTGCTCGGCGGGGAACCGAGCACATTCGCCAGTTCCTTGAACGGCCCGCTGAGGCGCAGCCCCTGGCCTTCCTTGACCGGTATCCACCCGCACCGGCTGCCGGACAGCCAGTGCGGCGCCAGGTCTCGCCAGGGCCGTGGCGCCTTGTAGCCGTTGGCCGGGCTGTTCTTGATCAGGTGCCTGTAGCCCTGGGTGTCGATGGGATCGCCGATCATGCTCAGCTCCAGGTAGGCACTGCCGGGTTCGGCACCCGGCAGGTCGATGGTCAGCGCGTCAACGGCGCTGACGTGTTTCAGGCCGGCAAAGCTGTCGTCACGGGCCGGCCTTGCGCTGCTCTTCATGCTGATCCGGGGGGTGTAGAGGATCAGGTACAGGCGGTCGAGCTCGTCCTGCTGGGCTTTCGGCGCGATGGGCGCCAGGTCGCCAGCCCGTGCCTTGGACCAGCAGCAGGTGTTCAGGAAATGCTGCAGCGGCGTTTTCTCGAAGATCCAGGCCGTCAGGTACAGCACGCCCAGTGCGGCGATGACCCAGTTCACCGGGCCCATGTACAGCGTGTAGCGCAGGATGGCGACGTCCACGGTTATTGAACCGGCGAGCGCGCGAGCGGTGTAACTGAATCCCAGAATCGCTTGGGCACCGAAGGCGGCTGCTTGCCCACCGACCACGATCTGACGCATCTCCAACCATGGATCGACGGCGTTCTGGGCTTTTTCAATTTGCTCCTGAAGAGACTTGAATTCGGCCGATGCGGCACCGCCAGATATAAGGCCAATCACCCCACCAAACAACGTAAGCGCTGGCGCAGCAGAACCAAAGAAGTAAAACCGATCCCTCCCCAGCCCCACCCTAACCTGACTATCCACCACCGCCACCAACGCCGCCGCCCCATACAGGCTCGCCGAAAGCGTTTCACGTTTCCGCCGGCCTTCCATCCCCTCCAGCACCGCAGCCTCACGCAAGTAGTTCTGCACATTCACCACGTTCACCAGCAACGCCGCCAGCGGCACCACGCCGCCGCTGTTGACCACCGCTGGCGAGTTCAGGATCCGCTCTCCCCGCCCGGCCCCGATCGCCTTGCCGGTCTTGCGCACCCATTCATCCAGGGCTTCGGCCCTTTGCCCGAACAGTTTCCACACCTGTCGCGCGCCCTCGTTCACGCGCTGCAAGCGGCTTTCGCCGCCCAGTCTTGCGGCGATGAAGAGGCTCATCCACGACGCACTGAAACTGCTGTCGCCCTTGAGCAACAGCAGCGCGGCGCCCAGCCGGTTGACCAGCACGTTCCATTGG